>CALCTH010000271.1 GCA_937893795.1 uncultured Myxococcales bacterium
CATCGAGCGCGCCCACCACGCCGCCGTCGGCGTGCGCGCCCTCGAGCGCCAGCTGCACCGCGGCCCGGACGCGATCGCGGCCGCCGAGGCCCGGCTTCAGGTCGAGCTGGAGGCCCTCCGCGAAACCCTGGCGAGCTGAGCTGGGCACGGAGACCGGCGCCGCTATGCTCCGGCCCCATGTCCCCGCGCTATGCGCTCATCACCGACGACGCGGCCTTCGACGACGTGCTGGCGCAGCTCCACGAGGCCCCGAGCTACGGCGTCGACACCGAGTTCCACCGCGAGCGCACCTACTATCCGCAGCTCGCCCTCGTTCAGCTCGCCTGGCGCGAAGGGGAGCGTACGCAGGTCGTGCTGGTGGACCCTTTCTCGGTGGACGTGCGCGCCCTTCGCCCGGTCCTGGAAGGCCCGGGCCTCGCCCTCCTCCACGCGGCCGAGCAGGATCTTCTGATCCTCGAGCGGGAGTGCGGCGCCCTCCCGACCCGGCTCTTCGACGTGCAGCTCGCGAGCGCCTTCCTCGGCAAGGGCACGCCCTCGCTCGGCAACCTCGTGCAGGAGGTGCTCGGGCGCGAGCTCTCGAAGAGCGCGCAGCTCGCCGATTGGACCCGCCGTCCCCTCGAGCGAGCTCTCCTGGACTACGCCGCCAGCGACGTCGCGCACCTCCACGACCTCCACGAGGCCCTGCAGGACCGGCTGGGGAGCGCCGGGCGCCTCGGCTGGGCCGAGGAGGAGAACGAGCGCCTCCGCCGGAAGCCCCGAGGCTTCCCCGTGCCGGAGGAGGTTTGGTGGAAGCTCAAAGGCAAGGGGAAGCTCAAGGGCGGGGCGCGCGGCGTGGCGCAGGCCGTCGGGGCCTGGCGCGAGCGCCGCGCCGCCGAGCGGGACCTTCCGCCCCGCTCGATCATGAGCGACATGGCCCTGCTCCAGCTGGCGCAGCGCCCACCCGCCACGACCGCGGACCTCGACCGGCTGCGGGATGCCGACCGGCGTCGCATCCGCCGTGGCGAGGCGGACGCCGTGCTCGCCGCGGTGCGGAAAGGAAAGGAGCTCCGCGGCGACGCGCTGCGCTTGCCTCCGCGCCCGCCGCGGGACCTCGCCAGCCCCGCCGCGGTCACGCTCGCGCAGGCTTGGGTCGCCCAGGTCGCGCGCCGCGAGGGCATCGACCCCAGCATTCTCGCCACCCGCGACGAGGTCGCGCGCTTCGCCCGGGGCGCCGAGAGCCGGCTCGCCAAGGGATGGCGCCAGGAGCTCGCGGGCGCCGACGTCGCCGCGCTCCTCGCGGGTGAGGTCGGCCTCGTACTTCGCGACGAGGCGCTCTGGCTCGTCGACCTGCCCTGACCACTTCGGTGGCCGCGTCACCATCCACGCCTATGATCCTCGAAGGAGACATCGGCATGGGCGGGGGCGAGGCAGCATGAGCGCGGCGCGGCACGGCGGACGGGTCGCCCTCGGCGTCGCCGGCCTCGTGGTCATCGCCGCCGGCCTCAAGGCAGGCCGCCCGCTCATCGCGCCCACGCTCCTGGCCACCTTCATCGCGGCGGTCACGGCGCCCCTCGTGCTGGCGCTGAAGCGCCGTGGCCTCCCCACGGGGTTGGCCGTCGCCTCCGGTATGCTCCTCGACGCGGCCGCCGTGATCGGCGTCGGCACCCTGATCGCCGTGTCCCTCTCGGTGCTCACGGACCGGCTCCCCTTCTACGAGGCGCGCGTGGTCGCGCTGGAAGAGGGCCTGAGCGCGTGGCTCGCGAGCTTGGGCCTGAGCGTGACGCCGGAGGACCTCGAGCGGCTGGCCGATCCCGGGAACCTCGTGAGCCTGGCGAGCGGCTTCTTGGCGGGGCTCGGCACGGTCGTCTCGAACCTCCTCCTCGTCCTCATCCTGGTCGCCTTCATGCTGGTGGAGGCGACCTCGCTCGAGCGGAAGCTCGCGCGGGTCATCCACGACCGCGAGGACCTGCGGGACCTGCGTGAGACCGGACGGGAGGTGAAGGCCTACCTGGTCGTGAAGACCGCCACGAGCCTGGCGACCGGCGTCTTCGCGGGCCTGCTCTGCCAGGTCATGGCCATCGACCTGTGGCTCCTCTGGGCGCTCCTCGCCTTCCTCCTGAACTACATCCCGACCATCGGCTCCATCGTCGCCGCCGTGCCCGCCGTGCTGCTCGGCCTCCTGCTCCACGGACCCGAGACCGCGCTCGCGCTCGCGCTCGGCTACCTGCTCATCAACGGCATCATCGGGAACATCCTCGAGCCGCGGCTGATGGGGCGCGCCCTCGGGCTCTCGCCGCTCGTCGTCTTCCTCTCGATGGTGCTCTGGGGCTGGCTCCTCGGCCCCGTGGGTGCGCTCCTGAGCGGGCCGATCACGATGTTCCTCAAGACCTGGATGCTCCACACGGAGGACCTCCAGTGGATCGGTGTGCTGCTCGGACCGGTCCCCGAGCCGCGGAATCCGGACGGCGGCGCGCGGCCCGATGAAACCCGCGCCGAGAGCGACGGGGCACGCAGCGCTGTCGCGTAGCTCAGGCCTCGAGGCCCAGCGTCGCCAGCACTTCGGCCGCCGCGGCCACGGCGGTGGTCTCGCCCGAACGCACGGCCGCCTCGAGCGCCGCGAGGCGCGCGCGCTGCTCCGGGCGACCCCGCAGGCGCGCCATCACGCCCTCGTCGACGAGGGCCCAGAGCCAGCGGACCTGTTGGGCTTCCCGGCGCGCGAAGAAGCGCCCGGCGCCGCTCTCCTCCTCGCGGAAGCGGAGCATCTCCGCCCACAGCTCCGGGAGCCCCTCGCCCGTCCGGCCGCTGCAGGTATGCACCGGCGGCTGCCACCCGCCGCGCGCGCCGCGCATGAGACGGAGCGCGGCGGCGTAGTCACGCTTCGCGCGCTGGGCCGCCAGCACGTTGTCGCCATCGGCCTTGTTGATGGCCAGCATGTCGGCCACCTCGAGGATGCCTCGCTTGATGCCCTGGAGCTCGTCGCCGGCGCCGGCCAGCATCAGCACGAGGTAGAAGTCCACCATCTCGCTAACGACGGTCTCGCTCTGACCGACCCCGACGGTCGCGACGAGGACCACGTCGTAGCCGGCCGCCTCGCAGAGCAAGAGCGTCTCGCGGCTCTTTCGGCCCACGCCGCCGAGCGAGCCGGCCGTCGGCGAGGGGCGGATGAAGGCCCGCGGGTCGCGCGCGAGGCGCTGCATGCGCGTCTTGTCGCCGAGGATGCTGCCGCGGCTCACGCTGCTCGTGGGATCTACGGCGAGCACGGCGACGCGATGGCCCTGCTCTGTGAGCAGCGTGCCGAAGGCGTCGATGAAGGTGCTCTTACCCACGCCCGGCACCCCGCTGATCCCGACACGGAGGGAGCCCCCAGCGTAGGGCAAGACCGCGCTCAGCACCTCTTGCGCCAGCCGCCCGTGCGCCGGGAGCACGCTCTCGACGAGCGTGATGGCCCGGGCGAGCACCGCGCGGTGGCCGGCGCGCACGCCCGCCACGAGCTCG
>CALCTH010000272.1 GCA_937893795.1 uncultured Myxococcales bacterium
GCCGCGGCGCGGCCTCGTGCTGGCCGGCGAGACGCGCGGCGCGCTCCGCGCCCTCGACCTCCGCTCGGGCCGGGAGCTCGCGAGCGTGAGCTCCGGCACCGGCTTCAGCGCCCCCCTCGCCCTCGAGGGCCGCCTCGGCTGGGCTCTGAGCAACGGCGGCCGCCTCTTCGCCTTCCGGCTCTGAGTGAAGAGGCCGCCGCCAGGCGCCCGACTCACTCAGCCCGTGCCCCTGGCCCGACGCCTCGGGGACGGACGGAACTAACGAAGCCACCGTCCGCGAAAAGCGCAATCCTTTCGGGAGCCGCCTTGCGAGCTGGGCGCTGGGCCTCAGAGCCGCGCCAGGCCCGCCTCGAGCTGCGTCTTCCGTTCGCTCAGGCTCGCGGCCTCGCCGCGGGACTTTGCCACGACCTCGGCGGGCGCGCGCTCCACGAACTTGGGGTTCGCGAGCTTCTTCTCGAGCGCGCCGAGCTCCTTGCCGAGCTTCTTGAGCTCGCGGCCCAGGCGCTCGCGCTCCTTCGCCGGGTCGATGACGTCCGGCACCGCGGCCCGGAGCCCGTCGAGCACGAACACCGCCGCGTGGTCGAAGTGGCCAGCGGCCGCGTCCACCTGCGCCGCCGGCACCTCGCGCAGCGCCCCGCCCGCGAGGCTCCCGATGAGCGTGCCCTCGCGGCGGATGCCGGCGGCCTTGGCCTCGTCGTTCCCCGCCCAGCAGAGCTCGATGCGCCGCGCGCGCGGCAGGTCGTGCTCGGCGCGGACCGTGCGCGCCGCCGACACGAAGGCCTGGAGCGTCGCCACCTCGGCCTCCGCCGCGTCGTCGGCCCGCGCGTAGACGCGCGCGGTGGGGTAGCGCGCCACGATCAGGCTCCGCGGCTTCGAGGCATCCCGCGGGTGCTGGCCGAGCGCGTCGTCCTTGGGTACGCGGCTCCAGATCTCCTCGGTGACGAAGGGCATCATCGGATGCAGCGCTCGGAGCGTCGCCTCGAGCACGTGCACGAGCGTCGCGCGCGTCTCCGCGGCCAGCGCGGCGTCGGCCCCCTCGGCCAGGAGCGGCTTCGAGAGCTCGAGATACCAGTCGCAGAACTCGTCCCAGACGAAGCTGTAGAGCGCGCGGCTCGCGTCATCGAGGCGGTAGTCCTCGATGCCCTTCTTGGCCGCGTCGAGCGCCCTGCCCAGGCGCGCGAGGATCCAGCGGTTCGGGAGCGCCTGCGGGTCCGCCGGCGGCGTGCCGGTCGCCTGGGCCTCCGTCCCCTCCAGCTTCATCAGCGCGTAGCGCGCCGCGTTCCAGAGCTTGTTGGCGAAGTTCCGGTAGCCCTCGACGCGCTTGATGCTGAGCTTGATGCGCATGGACTGCGGCGAGTAGCTCAGCAGCGTCATGCGGAGCGCGTCGGTGCCGTACTCCGCGAAGCCCTCCGGGTAGTGCTTCCGCACGTACTTGCCGGCCTGGGCTTCCTTGCCGAGGGGCGCCGCAGCCGTGGCCTTGGCCAGCAGCGCGTCGAGGCTGGCGCCGCTCACGACGTCCAAGGGGTCGACCACGTTCCCCTTGGTCTTGCTCATCTTCTTGCCTTCTTCGTCCGTGACGAGGCCGGCCAGGAGCACGCGCGAGAAGGGCACCTCTCCCATGAAGTGAAGGCCCATCATGATCATGCGGGCCACCCAGAAGAAGAGGATGTCGTAGCCCGTCTCCATGTCCTGCGTCGGGTAGTAGCGACGCAGGTCCGGCGTGTCGTCGGGCCAGCCGAGCGTGGAGAAGGGCCAGAGCCCGGAGCTGAACCAGGTGTCGAGCACGTCTTCGTCCTGCACGGGCGTCTCGTCGCCGCAGTTCGGGCACTCGGTCGGCGCTTCCCGCGCGACGATGACCTCGTTGCAGGCCTTGCA
This sequence comes from uncultured Myxococcales bacterium, assembly GCA_937893795.1. Taxonomy (GTDB): domain Bacteria; phylum Myxococcota_A; class Polyangia; order Polyangiales; family Houyiibacteriaceae; genus CALCTH01. The sequence goes on from CALCTH010000272.1 coordinate 1,876, forward strand.
ATGCCAGGCCGGGATCGGGTGCCCCCACCAGAGCTGCCGGCTGATGCACCAGTCCTGGATGTTCCGGAGCCAGTGGAAGTAGGTCTTCTCCCACTCCTTCGGGAGGATCTGGATGGTCCCCTTCTCGACGGCTTCGATGGCCGGCTTCGCGAGCGGCTCCATCTTCACGAACCACTGCGTCGAGATCATCGGCTCGACGATGGTCCCGGAGCGCTGGCTGATGGGCACGGTCATCGCGTGCTTCTTCGCGCCGCGCGCCAGCCCGAGCTCTTCGAGGCGGGCCTTGACCGCCTTGCGGGCCTGGAAGCGCTCCATGCCCTCGAACTCGCCGGCCTCGCCGTTCATCGTGCCATCCAGATTCAGGACGGTGATCTCCGGGAGGCCGTGGCGCTTGCCCGTCGCGAAGTCGTTCGGGTCGTGGGCCGGCGTTACCTTCACGACGCCCGTCCCGAACTCCGGGTCGACGAGCTCGGCGTCGCAGATGACGGGAATGCGCCGGTCGACGAAGGGATGGCGCACGAACTTCCCGTGCAGATGCGTGTAGCGCGCGTCGTCCGGGTGAATCGCGACCGCCGTGTCGCCCAGCATCGTCTCGGGCCGCGTCGTCGACACGACCACTTCACCGTGCGGCGCTTCATCGTCCGGGCCGTCGATGGGGTAGGCGAAGTCGAAGAGCTCGCCGTTGGCCCGCTCCTCGTTCTCGACCTCGAGGTTGCTGAGCACGGTCTGGGTCTTCACGTCCCAGTTCACGAGCCGCGGGCCGCGGTAGATGAGCCCCTCCTCGTAGAGGCGCACGAAGGCCTCGCGCACGGCGCGGTTCAGGTCCTCTTCGAGCGTGAAGTGCTCCCGGCTCCAATCGCAGCTCGCGCCGAGCTTCCGGAGCTGCTGGAGGATGCGGCCGCCGCTCTCGCCCTTCCACTGCCAGACGCGCTCGACGAACTTCTCGCGCCCGAGCGCGTGCCGGTCGGTGCCCTCGCGGGCGAGAAGCCGCTCGACGACGACCTGCGTCGCGATGCCCGCGTGGTCCATGCCCGGCACCCAGAGCGCGTCGTGGCCGGCCATGCGGTGATAGCGCGTGAGCACGTCCTCGAAGGTGACGCGGCAGGCGTGCCCCATGTGCAGCGTGCCCGTCACGTTCGGCGGCGGGATGGCGATGGTGTAGGTCGGCCGGGGGTCGGTCTCGTCGCCGCTGGCCTCGAAGAGCCCGTTCTCCTCCCAGAAGGCGTACCAGCGGCTCTCGCAAGCGCTGGCCGCGTACGTCGTGGGAAGAGCGCTCGTGGAGGGCGCCGCGTCGGCGCGCTCGGGACCCGCGGAGGCGTGCGCGTCGCTCATGACCCCACCGCAATTGTGCGCGGAGCGCGTCGCGTCAAACGCGAAAGCGCGGCCGGGCGGTTCCGCGTGCGCTCACTCGGCGGTGAGGCGCCGGATCTCTTCGCGGATGAGGGTCTCGGCGAGGTCCGGGACGACCTCCCAGACGACCTGCTCGACCACTTCCTTGGTGAGCGTGAGCACGGCTTCCGCCTGCTCCTTGCTGAGGTCGAGGCCCGCGATCTTCGTCGCGAGCGCGCTCCCGGCGGCAGCTGCGGCCGCGGCGGGGGCGGCGGGGGAAGGCTGCGGCGCGGGCGCCTGGGGTGCGGCGGCCGGGGCCGCCGGCGCGGGGGTGGGGGTGGGGGGGGGGGGGGGGGGG
>CALCTH010000273.1 GCA_937893795.1 uncultured Myxococcales bacterium
GGTGCGGCGCGCCGAGCGCGACCGGGCCGCCGGAGACAGCCGGGCCGCGCTCGCGGCGCTCGCCGAGCATCGACGCCGCTACCCCACGGGGCAGCTGACGCCGGAGGTCGAGGGCACGCGGGCCCTCCTCCTCTGCGAGGACGGGGATGCGCGCGGGCCCGCGCTCGGGCGCCGCTACCTCGCGCGGCATGCGGACGCCGTGCTCGCGGTGGCCGTTCGCCGCGCGTGCCTGCACAGGGCGCCATGACCCTCGGGAGGCCGCTCGGAGCGGCCGCGCTTCTCGGTCTCACGCTGGGCTGCAGCTCCGCGCTGGTCGTGGGCACGGTCGCCGGGGAGCCGTGCGGGAGCACGCGCTGCGAGGTCGGGGAGGTGTGCTGCGACGCGAGCTGCGGCGCCTGCGTCGACCCGGCGAGGAGCCACTGCGGCCCGGAAGCCTGCACCGACCTGGGCCTTCGGGAGGACCAGGCGCTCCCCGTGGACGCGGCCGTGCAGACCGGCCCTCCGCTGGACCTCGCGACGCCCGATGCCACGGCCGATGCGGCCGTCGACGCGGCGGCGGGCGACCGGTGCGCGACGCTGAGCTGCGACACCGGAGCTCGCTGTTGCCTGCTCTGCGAAGACGCCCTCTGCGTCGACGTCACGCTCCCGTGCCCGGAGCCCCCGACCGTCGCCGACGATTTCTGTCCGGACTGCGACCCGCAGGACGCGGAGGCGCGGGGCGACTGCCTGCTCTCGCTCGGCTTCCGCTGGGACGGAGTGGCCTGCGTGGCGCTCGGCGGCTGCACCTGCGAGGGCGCCGATTGCGAGGGCCTCTTCGCGACGCCCGCGGACTGCGAGCGGGCCTACGCGGACTGCCTCGACTCCTAGGCGACCCTTCCCCTCCCCGATCGGGGGCGCGCTTGGAGTAGGGTGCCCGCCATGCGCGAGCTGCCCGAAGGAATGGTCCAAGGCGCGCAGACCCGCGTGGTCCGGACCATCCTCACCATGAACCCGCGACTCGCACGTCGCATGGCCGGTACCCCGGACGTCGACGAGGCGCCTCTCGATCCCAACCTCCAGCTCCTCCTTCGGGCCAAGGCCTTCACCGGCGAAGGGGGCTTCGCGGCCCAGGGAAGCGTCGCGGCCGCGCGTCGCTACTTCCGCTTCATGTCGCGGCAGCTGCTGACACGCCCCGAGCCGGCGGTGGCGGATACGCGAGACCTCGTCGTCCCGGCCTCGCCCCAGCCGATCCCCGTGCGCGTCTACCGCCCCGCGCCGGCGCCCGAGCGGCTCCCGGCCATCGTCTACTTCCACGGCGGCGGCTTCTGCGTGGGCGACCTCGACACGCACGATGCGCTCTGCCGTCGCCTCGCGAACGGCGTGCACGCGCTGGTCGTGAGCGTGGACTACCGGCTGGCGCCCGAGCATCCGGCGCCCGCTGCGTCGGAGGACGCCGAGGCCGCGGCCCGGTGGGTCCTCGAGCACGCGGAGTCGCTCGGCGTCGACGCCGCACGCATCGCCGTCGCGGGCGACAGCGCCGGCGGAAACCTCGCCTGCGTGGTCGGATCGCGCGTGGAGGGGCTCTGCTACCAGCTCCTCCTCTACCCCGTGGTCCAGCCGGGGTTGATCACGCCCTCGATGACTCGCTTCGCCGAGGGCTACGGGCTGGACCGCGTGGACGTCGATTTCTTCATGAGCCACTTCCTGACCGAGGTGGCGACCGCCGATCCTCGCGTGGCGCCGCTGCGCTCGCCGGAGCTGCACCGCTGCCCGCCCACGCGGCTGATGCTCGCGGGCTTCGACGTGCTCCGAGATGAAGGGCGGCACCTCGGCGAGGCTCTACGCGCCGCCGGCGTGGACGTGACGACGGTGACCTACGGGTCGCTGACGCACGGCTTCGCGCAGATGACGTGGTCCGGCGCCTGTCGCGACGCGCTCGACGCGGGCGTCGCCGCGCTGCGCCGCGCCCTCCAGGGCTGACTCAGAAGCCGCCGAGGCCGCCGATCGGATCGACGTCCGCGGAGGGCCCGCGGCGCATCATGGAGCTCATGGAGGCGCCGCGCGGCCGGCGTGTGCGCGGCGCGTCTTCCGCCTCCGCTTCTGCCGCGGCGGCGGCCTCGGCAGCGGCGCGGGCCTGGATGCGCTGCCTTTCGTCCTGGGCGGACTCGGTCTGGCGGGCATCTCGCTCGGCGGCCCGTCGCGCTTCCTCCGCCTCGCGCTCCTGCTGGACGGCCTGCTGACGCGCGAGCTCGGCCTCCTCGGCCTGCGACGCCATGCGGGGCTTCACGTAGCCGAAGAAGACGGCCGCGCCGACGCCCGCCGCGAGGACCAGGAGCAGGGGCATGACCGCCGGGTGCACGCGCTTCTTCGCGTTCTTCGCGATGGACGCGAGCTGGTCCTGATGCGCCGCGAGGCGCATCTGCTCTTCGCTCCGCGCCTCGAGGTCCTTCTCCTGGCGGATCTGCGCGGCCATGGATTCGCGCTCGCGCCGCTCCGCGGCTTCTTCCTCCGCCCGCGCCTGCTCCTTGGCGGCCCGGGCTTGCTCGAGGGCGCGCAGCTCGGCCTCCTCCTCGGCGAAGCGCGCTTCCTGCGCGGCCTGCGCCTCCGCCGCTTCGGCGTCGCTCTGGCGCGCGGCCGCGAGGGACTCGCGCTCCATGCGGCTCTTCTCGAGCTTCATCAGCTCGTTGAGGTCGTCGATGGCGGAAGGGCGGGGAGCTTGCTCGGTCATGGCGTGGGGGAGCCGCGGTCGCGGGATGCGCGCACGCTACCCCATCGCGCGCCTCGGGGCAGCCCGGCCGAGCCTCGGGGCCTGCGCCAGCTCAATGGCCGACGAGCATCGGTGCTCGCCGGTGGAGCGGCGTCACGTCCTCGAAGGCCGCCTGCCCGGGCGCGCCGTCGGCGAAGCGATGAGCCCGGACCGCGCCGGGCTCGAGGGCGAGCATGGTGGCGCTCACGGTCCCGTAGACCGGGGTGTCGATACAAAGCGCCTGAAGGCGCCGCGCCAGCACGCGGTCGACGCGGGCGCCGCGGGGCGGCTCGGGGACGTCCTCGAGGGGCGGCAGCTCGCGGTCTGCGAGGAGCTCCTCGAGGCGGTGGAGCAGCGCGTCGACCGGCGCCTCGCAGGTCGCGGCGAGCGCGCGGCGCGCAAGGGTCTCGGCGCGCGCCGCCTTCGGGAAGTGCGGGGAGCCCATCCGGTCATTGGTGAGGACGTGGATACCGGGCGGCAAGGCCCTGCGCTCGACCGCTGCGCCGGGCCGGGCGTAGGCCACGTGGAGGCTCCTCCCGTCGCCGTAGAGCAGGTTGAAGCCGGCGAGGCTCGCCGTATCGAGGTCGTCGAGAAGCGCATGGACGCCTTCGACGCTTCCCCGCCGCAGCGCCGCGAGCGTCACCTCGCCGCGGGAGCGGAGCGCGTCGCGCGGCTTCGCCGCCCACTCCCGCTGGTTCGTGAGCCCCACGAAGAGCCCCGACGAGCAGGCGCCGAGCCAGGTCCCGCCCTTCTCGGCGTCGCGGCCCGCGACGACCCGCGGCACCTCGTGCAGCACCGCCGGCGGAACCGAGGCCCGCGCATGGAACTCGTCCCGATTCGCGGCGACCACGAGCGGCGCCGCGGGATGCACGGCGTGAAGGGCGACGAGCGTGCACACGGTGCGCAGTGCATCCGGCGCGAAGCCCGCGCGTCAACGGGGGAGTGGGATTCCGGGGCGAAAGGGGGGGCGCGGGACCGTGCCCGTCTCGGTCTGCATCCCCGCTCGGCTCCGTTTCGAGCCCGCTTCCGTTCCCGTCCCCGAACGCGCTTTCGCCGCCTCGCCGCGACGGGAAGCCCGGGCCATAGTCGCGGCCGTGACCGCGATTTCCCCCGAGCCCGCCGCCGCTTCCTTGCCGACGCGCCACCCCGCCGCTGCGCTACGCGGGAAGCAGAAGAGACATCTCCGCGCGCTCGCGCATTCGTTGACCCCGCTCGTCCGCATCGGCCACGAAGGGGTCACCGGCGGCGTGCTCGACGCCACGCGCGACGCGCTCGCGACGCACGAGCTGGTGAAGGTGAAGCTCCTCGAGGGCGCGCCGGAGGGGCGGGACGAGGCCGGGGAGGCGCTCGCGACGGGATGCGGCGCCCACCTCGCGGGCGCGGTGGGGCGCGTGCTCATCCTCTACCGCCGTCATCCGGAGCGACCCCAGATCGCGCTCCCCCGATGAGCGCCGCGAGTCCGCGGGGCACGCGGTGAGGCTCGACGACGCCGCTCGCCGCCTCGTCGACGCCGCTGCCGCGGAGGCGAGCCCGGACGCGCCCTTGCTCGTGCTCACGGGCGCCGGCATCAGCGCGGCCTCCGGCATCCCCACCTTTCGCGGTCCCGAGGGCTACTGGCGCGTCGGCAGCCGGAACTACCGTCCCGAAGAGCTCGCGACGCGGGCAGCCTTCGACGCGATGCCGGACGAGGTGTGGAGCTGGTACCTCTATCGCCGGGGCGTTTGCCGGCGGGCCGCGCCCAACGCCGCGCACGAAGCCCTCGCCGCGCTCGAGGGCCGCCTCGGCGAGAGCTTCCGCCTCGTGACCCAGAACGTCGATGGGCTCCACGCGCGCGCCGGACACGACCCGGAGCGGCTCTACGCCATTCACGGGAACATCGATCGAATGCGCCCCGTCGGCGGGGGTCCCGTCGTCCCGATCCCCGAGGCCATCCCCCTCGAATGGCCGAAGACCCGGTCCCTCGTGCCCGAGGAGCGCGCGCTCCTGGTCCACCAGGGCCGGCCCACGCGGCCCCACGTGCTCTGGTTCGACGAGAGCTACGACGAGGCGCACTTCCGCTTCGAGAGCACGATCCGCGCGACCGCGGCGGCCTGCCTCGTCATGATCGTGGGGACGAGCGGGGCCACCACGCTTCCACTCCACGTCGGCCGCCTCGCCGCGCGCCAAGGCACGCCGCTTCTCGTCGTGAACCCCGAGCCGAACCCCTTCGTGGCGATGCTGGAGGCGGGAGCGGCGGGGGCCTTCGTCGAAGCTACGGCGACCGAGGCGGTGCCCGCCCTCGCCGCGCTCCTCGGCTGACGGGGCGTTCGACGGGTGATCGGGGCGTCGTGTGCGCGCCCGGCGCACCTTTAGCGAGGCTCGAAACTTCCGTTGCCAGGGGCATGCCCGGTGCCGCTGCACGCCACCTCGTCGCCCTCGCCACCGTCCTGCTGGTCGCGTGCGGGGACGAGGCCCTCCCGTCGCTCTCCGCGCCGCTCCTCGACGCCGCCGTGCAGGGTGAGCTGACCCTCGCGGGCGCCGAGGGGGCGCCGCTCACGCTCGTGGTGGGCCGCGAGATGCCCGGCCCCGCCGTGCAGGTACGCGTCGCCGGCGCCCCGGCGCCGGCCGTCCCCGTTCGCTTCACCGTCCGCGAAGGCGACGTGAGCGTGCGCGCTTCCCTCGTGAGCTCCGACGCCGCCGGCTGGGCGATGGCCGCGACGCTCGTCGCGGGGCACCGCGCCGGCGCCTTCACGCTCACGGCGCAGGTCGAAGGCGCGCCCGACGTTACGCTCACGCTCGGCGGCGAGGTCCTCCCGGGACCGGCCGCGCAGCTGCGGGCGGTGGACGGTGACGACCAGCGCGCCGCCGCCGGCGCGATGCTCCCCGCGGACGTGGTGGTGGGCGTCGCCGACTCCTTCGGAAACCCCGTGACCCAGGCCGGCGTGGCGGTGAGCTTCACGGCGCACGACGGTGGCCAGGCCGCCCCCGCCCACGTCCGCCCGGACGCCGACGGCCTCGCGCGCGCCACGTGGCAGCTCGGCGCGCGGCAGGGGCCGCAGACGCTGCGCGCGATCGCGGAAGACCAGGAGCTGGTCTTCTCGGCCACGGCCGGCGACGCGCGCCCCTTCGAGATCGACCTGCTCTATGACGACGAGGGCGTGCTCGACGTCGCGGCGCGGGACGCCCTCGAGAACGCCGTGGCGCGCTGGGAAGCGCTCATCGCGGGGGATCTCCCGGACCAGACGATTCGCGAGACGGCCTGTGGCCTTCCCGAGGCGCTGCTTCCGCGCGCCGTGGACGACCTGCTCCTCGTGGTGCGCGTCCAGGCCTTCGACGGCGAGCGCGGCATCCTCGCGAGCGCCGGGCCGCGCTGCCTCCGGAGCCTGCGCGACGGGCGCTACCTGCCCGCCGTGGGCGAGCTCGTGCTCGACGCGGCCGACCTGCCGCGTCTCCTCGAGCGGGGCCAGCTCGGCGAGGTGCTCGTCCACGAGGTGGGCCACGTGCTCGGGCTGGGCACGGGCTGGGACGACCTCGGGCTCCTGCGCGCGCACGGCTGCGACGACGCCGGTTGCGTCGAGGGCCGCGACACGCGCTACCTCGGCGCGGCGGGGCGTGCCGGCTGGGAAGACCTCGGCGGACGCGGCGAGCCTCCCGTGGAAAACACCGGGGGAAGCGGGAGCATCGATCGCCACTGGCGCGAAGACGTGCTCGGCAACGCGCTGATGACCTCCGTCATCAGCCCCGTGGAAGCGTCGAACGCGCTGAGCGTGCTCAGCTTCCGGGCCCTCGAGGATCTCGGCTACGCCCTCGCCGGCGCCCCGGCCCTCGACGCCTTCTCCATGCCCCTCGGCGCGCTGCGCGACGTCGAGCCGCCCGAGCTGCTCCATCTGGAAGGCGACGTGCTCCAGGGCCCGCGCTACGAGCTCACCGACGAGGGCGTGCGCCAGCTCCCGTAGGAGCGGGGCCGCGCGTGCGAAGCTCGGCGCCATGGCGGCCCGCGTCTCGGCGCGCGAGCTGACCCTCAAGCACGGGGGGGAGGCGCGCGTGCGCCTGGCAAGACCCAGCGACGCGGCGGCGATCCTCGCCGTGGACCGCGCGGTCGTCGATGCCGGGGTCGGGGTGGTGCTCGCGCGCCGCGATCTCCCGCGGCACGCCGCGGAGCAGGTCGACCGGCTGCGCCCGACGCTCGAAGGCGACCCCCAGATGGGCGCGATCCTCGTGGTCGAGGTACCGCCGCCGCGCTCGAGCGTCGGGCTCGCGGCTCCGGGCCTCGTGGTGGGCCACGGCTCCGCGCATCGCTACCGCCCCTCGCTCTGCCGCCACGTCGCGGTGCTGGCCCTGGGCATCCGCCCGGACCACCAGGGGCTCGGCCTGGGGCGCGCGCTCCTCGATGGGCTCATCGCCTGGTGCGAGGGCGTGCGCGTCGAGCGGGTGGAGCTGACCGTGCTCGCCGCCAACCGCCGGGCGCAGGCGCTCTATCAGAGCAGTGGCTTCGAACGGGAGGCGGT
>CALCTH010000274.1 GCA_937893795.1 uncultured Myxococcales bacterium
CCACGCAGGACGAGCCGCAGAGGAGAAGCGGGTCGTCGCAGCTCGGTCCGGCGTCGCCGACGATGCCGGGGGCGTCGTCACCACAGGCCGCAGCGAGCGACACGAGGGCGACGACGAGGAGGGTACGAAAGCGGTTCATGTCCATGAGCCCTTTGCTGAGCGTCCGGCGGGTCACTCCTCGACTCCCATGTCCATCGCGAAGTCGACGCACTCGCCGCCGCGGCAGCCCTGCCGCGCCGCGCACTCGAAGCCGCAGCTTCCGCAGTTGTCGATGTCGAAGCGCGTATCCACGCAGACGCCGGAGCACACGTCGAAGTGTGCCGGGCTGTGCACCTCGTCGACGCAGGCGCCGACGGCGCAGAGCTGGCCGGCCGCGCAGGCCGCGCCGCAGGCGCCGCAGTTGGCGATGTCCGCGTCCGTGTCGACGCAGACGCCGCTGCAGTTGGTCTCGTCGGGGTTCTCGCAGGCGGTGCCGCAGACGCCGGCCACGCAGAACTCACCCGCCGCGCAGGCCGTGCCGCAGGTGCCGCAGTTGCCCTCGTCGAGGTCCGTGTCCACGCAGAGGGGCGGAGTACCGCAGGCCTCGAGGCCCGGGAGGCAGGAGGCCTCGCAGGCACCGTCGACGCAGACCTGGCCGCCCGGGCACGCCGTTCCGCAGGCGCCGCAGTTGTTGGTGTCCGTCAGGAGGTTCCGGCACTGCGTCCCTTCGGGGTTCATGCAGAGGGTCAGGCCGTCCTGGCAGTTCAGGGTGCAGAAGCCGCCCTCGCACACCGAGCCGGGCGGGCAGACGGCGGTGAGCTCGCAGCTCCCGCAGAAGTTCCGGTCGGTCATGAGGTTCCGGCAGCTGCCGTCGCAGTCGCTCAGCCCGGCCGGGCAGAACTGCGCGCAGGTGCCCATGGCGCAGACTTCCTCGTCGCCGCAGGCCGTCTCGCAGTCGCCGCAGCTCGTCGGGTCGTTGAGCACGTCAGTGCAGACGCCGCCGCAGATCTCGATGCCTTCCGCGCAGTTTGGCTCGCAGAGGCCACGGTCGCAGATCTCACCGCCGGGGCAGACCGTGCCGCAACCGCCGCAATTCTCGCGGTCCGTGTCGAGGTCGACGCAGACCCCGTCACACTCGTCGCGCCCCGTCTGGCAGTTTACGACGCACTCGCCGACGCGGCAGCGTTCGCCGATCCCGCACGCGGTGCCGCAGGTGCCGCAGTTGTTGCTGTCGATGAAGAGGTCGACGCAGCTACCGTCGCAGTCGTCCAGCGTGTCCGAACAGCTGCTCGCGCAGGTGCCTCGGTCACACACCTCATCACCGGCGCAGGCGTTCCCGCACGCGCCACAGTTGTTGGGGTCGACGTCCGTGTCGACGCAGGTCCCACTGCAGTCTTGGGTGGGCATGACGCAGGGCCCCAGGTCCGGTCCGGGACCGGGGCCGTCTTCGCCGCACCCGAGGGCGGCGAAGGAGAGCGTCAGCAGTAGAGAGAGAAGGAAAGGCGAAGAAAAGCGCGCACTGAGCATGAAAGGCGATCCCTGGTGGCTGCCGAACGTGGCAGCGATCGATGTCAGACTCCTAACGGGTCTTCCGAAGCGACCCCGACCAAGGCGCCCGTCCCTGAGCTGACCATGGCCATAAAGTGCCGCACGAGAGGCCCGTACATCGTTCGAAGCAACGGTCACGCTACGTGGAAGCCCCGAGAGTGTAAAGGGTCTCAGAAGAGAATCCGTGTCCGTTGAACGAGCGCGCGACCCCCGTGCGCTTCACGCACGGTAGGCGCGTTCCATGACGCGCGCGGAGCGCCTTTTCGCCCTCGCGGAGCATCTCCGGGGCCGCCGCACGGGGGTCACCGCGGAGGCCCTCGCCGAGCGTTTTGGTGTGACGGTACGCACGATTTACCGCGACCTGGCCTCGCTCCGGGCCGCCGAGCTTCCACTCCACGCCGAGCGAGGACGCGGGGGCGGCTACGCCCTCGACCGGCGCTACACGCTGCCGCCCGTGAACTTCACGCCCCGGGAGGCGGCCGTGCTCATCGGCGCCGGTGATTGGCTGGCGCGCATGCGGGTGCTGCCCTTCGCGCGGACGCTCGCCGGGGCCGTCGACAAGGTGCGCGCCGCCCTGGACGCCTCGGCGCAGCGCGCGCTCGGGAGCGAGCTCGAGCGCCTCGACTACGTGGGGGTGCCGGCGCCGCCGGTGCCGGCGGGCGTGCGCGAGGCCCTCGAGGAAGCCTTCTTCCGGGACGCATGGCTCCGCCTGCGCTACCTCGGGCGCGACCAGCTCGAGACGGTGCGAGACGTGCGGGTCGAGCGCATCCTGATGGACCGGCGGGAGACGCTGCTCAACGTGGTGCAGCGCGGCCCGCAGGGCCTCGCGCGGCGGCAGCTCAAGCTCCACCGCGTCCTCGCCGCGGAGGTCCTGCAGCCTGCGGAGAGTCTCCCGCGCTCCTGAGCTTGGCAGGGGCGGGATCCCGCGGCCCCGGGAAGGCGGGGCGCTCCGCCGCGTAAGCTGAACCGTGAACGCGCTCGCCGACGAGGCCCCGGAGGCGGGAGACCGCTCCGGGGTGCGCCCGCGTGTCCGCCCCGACCTGGGCCTGCGCCTCGGGCGCTGGGTGCTCGGATCCGGCGACGTCGCCACGGGCGTCCACACCGCGCGGCACCGCATGAGCGGTGAGCTGGCCCGCGCGTGGATCCTCCGCCCGGATGCGCGCGAGGACGAGGTCGCCGCCTTCGACGCACGCCTCGCCGCGCTCTGCGCGGCGAGGCACCCGGCTCTCCCCTCGCCTCTCGGACGCGGCCGGACGCCCGACGGCACGCGCTGGCTGCTCCTCGGGGCGTTCCCGGGCGTGAGCCTGGTCCAGCGCCTGGCGCGCGGTCCGCTCGCGCCGCGGGATGCGGAGGCCCTCGCGCGCGGGCTCGCCGCGGCGCTGGAGGCGCTCCACGATGCGGGCTTCGTGCACGGGAGCTTGTGCCCGGCGCACGTGCTCGTCGCCGACGATGCGACCGAGGGGCTCCGCGTTCAGCTCACCGGCTTCGGTCGCTGCGCGCGCCTCGACCCGGGCGGCGCGCACGTGGGCCGGGTGGCTCCGCTCCCCGCCCCGACCGAGCCGGGGGGTCTCGCGTCCGGGTTCGTCCCGCCCGAACGCGTGGCGCAGCGCCCCTTCGGCCGCGCCGCCGAGCTGTGGCGCGTGGGCGCTCTCCTCTTCTATGCGTTGACGGGGCGCCCACCCTTCACGGCCGGGTCCCTCGCGCATCTCGTGGGCCAGGTCGTGCGTGAGCCGGCACCGCGCGTGGCCTTCTACCGGGCCGACGCGCCGCTCGCGCTGGTACGGGCCGTCGCGCAGCTCTTACGCACCTGCCCGGAGCATCGCTTCGCGAGGGCCGGCGACCTGCGGCGGGCCCTCGGCGACTGACCCGGGGAGGGCCACCGTGCTGGTGCAGCGCGGACCAGCGCTGATACGCTCGCCGCGCCATGAGCGGCCCCTCCGAGCTCTTCGCCTGCCCCCCCGCGGATGCCTTCGCCGTGTGGACGGCCGTGCACGAGCGCGGCGGGCACGACAGCTCGGGCCGGCTCTTCGTCGACCCGGTGTCCGGCGACCGGCAGATGGTCCCCTTTCTCACGGCCGACGCGGAAGCCGCCCGCGCCATTCCGGGCTTCGCGGCGCTCGCGGGGCGCGACCCGCTGGGTCTCCGGGCGCTGGCGAGCGCGGCGGGCCTCGCCGGTCCCGCTAGCGTGGAAGCGCTTCGGCCCCACCCGGACACGACGCTGCATCGCGTCTCACCGGCTCTCCTCGAGGCCCTGGCCAACCTCGAAGGACCCGCCCTCGACGCCCTCACCGCGGACTGGGTGAGGGATTGGCGTGAGGCCCTCGGCGCCGTCGGTAACCCCTTCCGCCGCGAGCAGCTCCTCGCCGCCTGCACCGTCGAGACCTGGCGCGAGCCCCTCGGCCGCCTCGCGGCCCTCGCCCGCGCGGCCACGACCCGCGGAGATGCCCTCTTCCTCTGCGTGGGCGAGTCCCCCCGCGTCTGACGCTGCCCTCACTCGCGCTTGAAGGGGCCGGAGCGGGCGAGCTCTTCCATGTCCCGCTGCGTCGCGCCGGCCTCCCGCGGAAGGAAGTCGCGCACGGCGTCCCGGAGCACCGGGTGCCGGACCCAGTGCACGCTGTGCACCGGCGACGGGAGAAGGCCGCGCTTGATCTTGTGCTGCCCCTGCGCGCCGGCCTCGAAGCGGGTGGCGCCGCGCTCGATGGCCCGCTCGATGAGCCGGTAGTAGCAGAGCTCGAAATGCAGCATCTCGTGGCTCTCGCGGCAGCCCCAGTAGCGGCCGTACACGTGGCGTCCGCGCTCGAAGTTGAGCGTCGCCGCCACGGGCTCGCCGTCTCGAAACGCCACGACGGCCAGCGCGATGTCCTTCAGCGCCTCCGGCGCGAGCTCGAAGAAGGCGCGCGAGAGGTAGGGGCTGCCCCACTTTCGGTTCGCGGTGTTCCGGTACACGCGGTCCAGGAAGCGCCAGATCCTCGGCGTGATCTCCGCGCCCTGGAGGAGCCGGACGTCGAGGCCGGCTTCGCTGACGCGGCGCCGCTCCTTGCGGACCTTCTTCCGCTGGGCGCTACGGAAGGCGCCGAGGTAGTCGTCGAAGTCCGCGTAGGGCGCCTCGCTCCGGTTGTGCCAATGGTACTGCATCGAGAGCCGCGGCATGAGCTCGGGGTGCAGCGCGAGCAGCGCGTCCCGCTCGTCCTCGGTCACGTAGAGGAAGTGCACGGAGGAGGCGTCGATCTGCTCGGCCACCTCGAAGGCGCCAACGAGCATCGCGCCCACGATGTCTCGTTGCCGCGCACGTTGGTCCGGCCGCACCAGCAGCCGCGACCCCGTGGCGGGCGTGAAGGGCGCCATGGCCACGAGCTTCGGGTAGTAGTCGGTGCCCACGCGCATGGCGGCGTCGGCCCAGGCCCAGTCGAAGATGTACTCCCCGTAGCTGTGCTCCTTCACGTAGAGGGGGAGGGCGCCGACGAGCTCGTCCTCGCCCGCCGCGTCCTCGTCCCACACGGTCACGTGCACCGGGTGCCAGCCCGAGCCCGGCCCCACGCTCCTGCTCGCCTCGAGCGTGGAGAGGAAGGCATGGGTCGAGAAGGGGTCGTCGGGGCCGGCGACGCGGTCCCAGGCCCCGGGGTTCACGGCCTCGAGGTCCTCGAGAAGCTTCACCTTCATCGCCGTCCCCAGTCATAGGGCGGCTGTGGCCGCGGGGGAGCCGTCCACGCGTGGGGACTCGACGTCTCGGGCGGCCGAGGCTACGCCGCTCCGAACCAAGGACCATCGGCGATGCCTGACTTCATCGAACTCGGAACCGCGACGACGGCGTCGCGCACCAAGGTGCTTTTTCTGGGTGCCGGGGAGCTCGGCAAGGAAGTCGTGCTCGAGCTTCAGCGCTTCGGCGTCGAGGTCGTGGCCTGCGACCGCTACGCCAACGCGCCCGGGATGCAGGTCGCGCACCGCAGCCACGTCTTCCCCATGCTCGATGGCGACCGGCTCCGCGCCGTCATCGAGGAGGAGAAGCCGGACCTCATCGTTCCCGAGATCGCGGCGATCGCCACGGACACGCTCCTGGCCCTCGAGGCCGAAGGGCATCACGTCATCCCGACGGCGCGGGCCGCGCGGCTCACCATGGACCGCGAGGGCATCCGGCGCCTGGCCGCCGAAAAGCTCGGCCTGAAGACCTCTCCCTACCGCTTCGCCGAGACCGAGGACGAGTTCCGCGGGGCCGTGGAGGCCATCGGTCTCCCCTGCGTCGTGAAGCCGATCATGAGCTCGTCCGGCAAGGGGCAGAGCACCGTGAAGACCCCGAAGGACGTGGCTGAGGCCTGGGCGCTGGCGCGCGAAGGAGCGCGGGGCGGCGCGGGCAAGGTCATCGTCGAGGGCTTCATCGACTTCGACTACGAGATCACGCTGCTCACCGTGCGCCACGCCGACGGTGCCGGGGGTACGAAGACGAGCTTCTGCGAGCCCGTCGGCCACCGGCAGGTCGACGGCGATTACCACGAGTCCTGGCAGCCCCAGCCCATGAGCCCGCTCGCGCGGCAGCGTGCCGAGGAGATGGCCGCGAAGGTCACCGGCGATGTCGGTGGGCGCGGCGTCTTCGGCGTGGAGATGTTCGTGAAGGGCGACGAGGTGTGGTTCAGCGAGGTCTCGCCGCGCCCGCACGATACGGGCATGGTCACGATGATCACGCAGGACCTCAGCGAGTTCGCGCTACACGCGCGCGCCATCCTCGGGCTCCCCATCCCGAGCATCCACCTCCACGGCCCCGGGGCCAGCTACGTGGTGCTCGGCGAGGGCACGAGCCAGTCGCCGCGCTTTCGCGTCGACGGCGCTCCGCTGCTGGCCGAGGACACGGCCCTGAGGCTCTTCGGGAAGCCTGAGGTCGCGGGGCATCGTCGCCTCGGCGTCGGTCTCGCGCGGGGGTCCACGCTCGACGACGCCCGAGCCAAGGCCAAGGCGGTGGCCGCGGGCGTTCACGTGATCCTCGAGTAGAGGCATGGGCGCGACCGAGGTCGAGATGCGGGGGACGAACTTCATGGCCTCGCTTCGAGCGCTGCGCGTCTCGCGCGGCGAGGCCGCGCGAGACGACTTCCTCGAAGCGCTCGAGGGAGAGGTCGGCGCGGCGTTGCGTCTCGGCGGTCTCGTGAGCGCCGGCTGGTATCCCGTGGGCTGGTGGCGCAGCTACCTCGCGTCGCTCGATGCGCTCCTCGGCGGCCGCGAGGCGCTCGCCGAGGCCGGACGCCTGAGCGCTCGCCAGGACCTCGCCGTGCTCTTTCGCTACGCGCGCATGGTGCTGCGTCCCGAGGTCGCCGGGAAGCAGGTGCGCTACGTGCACGGTCGCTACATGCGCGGCGGTTCGGCGGAGGCCGTCGAGGCGCGCCCCGGGCGCCTCCGCATCGCCTTCCGCGGAAACCACGGCTTCGACGCACGCTGCTGGGCCGACTACCTGGGCGGCGTCAAAGGCGTGCTCGAGGGCCTCGGCGCCGTGGGCCCGGCGCTCGAGGTGCGCGGCGGTGGCGGGCCCGACTGCGACGCGGTCTTCACCTGGCCGGCGTGAGCGCCGCGCCGCAGGGCCGCACGATCATTCGGATCCCGTCGGCTGCAGCTCCTCGAGCTTGCTCGGTCGCGTGGGGATGCGCGGGCCCGCCTTCTGGTCGATGCGCCTCAGCCGCCGTCTCGCGGCGAGCCCCGTCACCAGCCGGACGCCGCGCTTGAAGGTCCAGTAGGAGTAGGACCAGTTGAAGAAGACGATGAAGCGGTTCCGGAAGCCGATCAGGTAGAGGATGTGGACGAAGCCCCAGGCGAGCCACGCGAGGTAGCCCTTCATCCTGATGGCGCCCTTTTCGAGCACGGCCCGAGAGCGGCCGACGGTGGCCATGATGCCCTTGTCCCGATAGCGGAAGGGCTTGTCGGGCGTGTGCGTGTCGGTCTGCCGCCCGAGGATCTTCGCGACGTGCTTGCCCTGCTGGATGGCGACGGGCGCGACGCCGGGCAGCGGCTCCCCGCTCTTCTCGTCCACGAAGCATGCGCAGTCGCCGATGGCGTAGACGTGCTCGTGCCCGCGCACGCGGCAGGACGAGTCGACCACGATGTGGCCCCAGCGCGTGAGCTCGAGGTCCAGGCCTCGCAGGAAGGTGACGGGCTTCACGCCCGCGGCCCATACGACGACGGAGGCCGGCACGACCTCGTCCTCGAGCACGACGCAATCCTCCCGGACGTCGTTCACCTTCGAGCCCAGCCGAAGCTCGACCTTGAGCTCGCGGAGCTGGCGCTCGGCGGCGAGGCGAAGCTCCAGGCTGAAGGGCGTCAGCACGTGGTCGGCCATCTCCACGAGCACCACGCGGATCTCCTCCGGCTGCACGCGGCGGTAGTCGCCCGCGAGCACCATGTGGCCGAGCTCGCTGATGGCGCCGGCCATCTCCACGCCGGTGGGTCCGCCGCCGACGACGACGAAGCTCAACAGCTCGCGGCGCCGCGCCGGGTCCTCGTAGCGCTCCGCCTCCTCGAAGGCGAGCAGGATGCGCTCGCGGATGCCGATGGCGTCGCGGATCGACTTTAGCCCGAAGGAGTGCTTCGCCCAGTGGTCGTTGCCGAAGTAGTTGTTCTCCGCGCCCACGGCGATGACCAGGTCGTCGTACTCGGCCTGGCCGCCGTCCTTCAGCTTTACGAGGCGATGGGCGAAGTCGACGGTCTCCACCTCGCCGAAGAACACGCGCGCGTTCTTCTGCTCCCGGAACACCGAGCGAATGGGCACGGCGATGGAGCCGGACCCGAGCCCGGCCGTCGCCACCTGGTAGAGCAGCGGCTGAAAGAGGTGGTGGTTTTCCTTGTCGATGAGCGTGACCTCGACATGCTTCGCGTGTCGGAGGCCCTGCACCACCCGCATGCCGCCAAAGCCTCCACCGATCACCACCACCCGGCGCTTCTCCATCATCGACCTTCCCTGAGTGCCCCGGAGTGAATTCCGGAGCTGCCGTTCCCTTCGACCGTGCCCCCGAGTAGCCTGAACCACAGCTCGACCATGGCCACCCGACGGTTGCGTGTCCGGTCCGGCACCTCCCCTGGTCCGGGAGATGTCCAGGACGTGTCCTCTTCCTGCCGCCCCGCGCCCGGGGCCGCTGCGCGATGACGCTTCTCTTCGTCTACATCGCCGTCGCGCTGGTCTTCAGCTTTCTCTGCTCGATCCTCGAGGCGGTGCTGCTGAGCGTGACCCCCGCCTACGTGGCTGCGCTCGAGGATTCGAAGCCCAAGCTCCACGAGTCGCTCGTGGCCCTCAAGGCCGACGTCGACCGGCCGCTGGCGGCGATCCTCACGCTGAACACCATCGCCCACACCATCGGCGCGGCTGGCGCGGGCGCGGAGGCAGCGAAGGTCTTCGGCGAGGCTTACCTCGGCGCCATCAGCGCCGTGCTCACGTTGCTCATCCTGGTCTTCTCCGAGCTCATCCCGAAGACCCTCGGCGCCGTCTACTGGAAGCAGCTCGTGCCCTTCACGGCGGGCTTCCTTCCCTGGCTCGTTCGGCTCCTCACGCCCTTCGTGGCCATCAGCCGCCTCATCACGCGCGCGTTGAAGAAGGAGGGCGGGAGCCACGAGTCGAAGGTCTCCAAGGAGGAGCTGGCGGCGCTGGCCCGTCTCGGCGAGGCCCAGGGCGTGGTCGCGCCGACGGAGAGCCGCGTCGTCGTGAACCTCTTCCGGCTCGGCTCGCTCCGCGTTCGCGACATCATGACGCCCCGCACGGTGGTCTTCGCGCTCCCGGCGACGAAGACCGTGGGCGAGGTGCTGCCCCGCGAGGGCGGAGGCGGCGAACGCGCGGCGCTGGTCTTCAGCCGGATCCCGGTGTTCGGTGACGACATCGACGACGTGAAGGGCTACGTGCTCAAGAGCGAGCTCTTCCTGCGCGCGGCGCGAGACGAGTTCGCGCTGCCCATCGGCGAGCTCGCGATGAAGATGACCGTGGTGCACGACACGCTCCCGGTGCCCGAGCTCTTCGACAAGCTCGTGGCCGAGCGAGAGCATATCGCCCTCGTGGTCGACGAATACGGAGGCGTCGACGGCATCGTCACCATGGAAGACGTCGTCGAGACGCTTCTCGGTCTCGAAATCGTCGACGAGGCCGACACGGCCGAGGACATGCGCGAGATCGCCCGGCGTCGCTGGCGCATGCGCCGGGAGCGCATGGGGCTGCCGGACGAGATGACCATGGAGTCCATCCCGCCCAGCGCGCCGCCCGAGGACGCCATGGCGGTGGCGCCTGAGACGGTGGTACCCAAGGGCTGATGCGTCAGGCGAGCTGTCCGAACTGCGGCGGGCCCATCGAATTTCGCATGGGCGCGTCGATGGCGCAGGTCTGCCCCTTCTGCCGCTTCTCGGTGGTGCGTACGGACCGCAGCCTGGAAGCGCTCGGAAAGGTCGCCGACCTGGTACCCACGGCGGCCGACCTCGCCGTCGGCGATCGCGGCACGGTCAGCGCCGCGGTGGCGGGGCAGCCGGAGGAGCTCGTCGTCGGCGGGCGCAAGCAGCTCGACCACGGGCAGGGGCCCTGGGACGAGTACTACATCGAGCTCACGCGGCGGCGGCAGTGGGCGTGGCTCGCGAAGGCCCAGGGCCGCTGGATCCTCCTCTTCCCGACCCAGCCCACGGCGCCGCTTCCGAGCTACGAGCAGATGAGCCCGGGCGCGCAGGGCACGATCCCGGGTGCCGAGGGAACGTGGACCGTGCAGGAGCGGGGCGTCTCCACGCTCGTGAGCGCAGAGGGGGAGCTCCCGGAGCCGGCGCGTTCGGGGGTGCGGGGGCGCTACGTCGATCTCGTCGGCCCGGGCGAGGGCTTCGCGACCATCGACTACGGGGACGGGAGCGCCGCGCCCACGCTCTACGTGGGCCGGAAGATCCCCACGAGCGAGCTCGCCTTCGAGAAGTCGGCGGCCGGTCCGCGCGCGGTGCAGGAGGTCGACACGGCGCGCCTTCGGTGCCCGAACTGCGGCGCGCCGGTTCCGATCCGCGCTCCGGAGCTCACCGACCGCGCGGCCTGCGGGTCCTGCAACTCGCTCCTCGACTTCCAGCAGGGCCAGCTCGTCTTCCTGAAGGCCCTCGACCAGGCACGGCGCCGGCCGGCCATCCCGCTCGGCACCGAGGGCGAGCTCTTCGGCGAGCCGCTGATGGTCATCGGCTACATGGAGCGCGGCGTCTACGAGGACGG
The DNA here is from genome assembly GCA_937893795.1 of uncultured Myxococcales bacterium. Lineage (GTDB taxonomy): Bacteria > Myxococcota_A > Polyangia > Polyangiales > Houyiibacteriaceae > CALCTH01. Next base: position 10,712 of record CALCTH010000274.1, read on the forward strand.
GCAGCTCTTTCAGTGGCGCGAGTATCTGCTTCACACGCCGGCCGGCTATCGCTGGCTGACGGAGGACGACGGGCATTGGACCTATCTGCGTCCCTGCTCGGCCGCGGAGATTCAGCCCGCCATGGGCGGGCTGAACATGAAGCGCGAGGGCAAACGCCATCGCCTCTTCAGCACCGCGAACGCGCAGGTCCTCTACGTCTCCGGCGAGTTCTACTGGAAGGTGGAGACGGGCCAGAGCGCGCAGCTTCGCGACTTCGTCGCGCCGCCGAAGATCCTCTCCGAGGAGCGGACGGCGAGCGAGGTGGTCTGGTCCGCGGGGCAGTACGTCGAGCCCAAGGCGCTCTGGGCAGCCTTCGGGCTCCAGGGTGACCCGCCGCAGCGTACGGGCGTCGGGCCCTGCCAGCCGAACCCCGTGTCGCTCAAGGCTGGCTGCGCGACGTTCTTGGCGCTCAGCCTCGGCCTCTGCGTGCTGAGCTCGGCGCTCGACGCGACGCACAACCAGGACGTGCTCGTCCGTACGCCGCTTCGGCTGCCGCCCCAGCCGAGCGTCACGGGTCAGCCGGACAGCAGCGGCGCTCACGCCGTCCTCACGGAGCCCTTCACGCTCCCGCGCGGCGAGCCCCTCGGGCTTCTCCTCAGCACGAGCTCGCACAACCAATACGTCGGGGCGAACTGCGCGCTCGTGGACCAGGCGACGAACGAGGTCCGCGAGTTTTACGCCGACGCCGGCTACTACTCCGGCGTGAGCGGCGGCGAATCCTGGAGCGAGGGCAGCCGCAACGACACGACCTACGTGAAGCGCGTGCCGGCGGGGACCTATCGGCTCCGCGTCGATCCCTTCTGGCAGGCGCACCCCCAGCCGGGCGGGCCGCCGGGGACACCGGCGCCCACGGCGAGCGTGACGCTGCAGGCCGGCGTGACGAGCGACATGTCGCTCATGTGCTCGCTCTGCTTCCTCTTCTTGCCGATGCTCTTCATCTTCTTCCGCTCGGTGACCTTCGAGAGTCGACGGAACCAGAAGAGCAACGTGACCGGAGGCGGCTGAGGCCCTTCAGCAGGCTGCTGCACGAGGCGACGGCGCCGATTCACGGCGCCTCCCACCGCCAGCCGCCATCCCCTCACCTCAAAATGCACCACACTTCTTCAGTTCGCGGACGCACCTGGCGACGCGAGTTCGCTCGCGACCTCGCCGGGTCGCCCTTCGCAGCAGCCTGCTCGCGGACGGCCCGGGCCGCGACTGATATGGTGAGCCCGTGATCCGGAAGCTGCTCTATCCCCTTTTCGGCATGACCGTGCTGAGCGGCTACGCCTACATGAACCTGAACGGCATCGACCCGGGCGCGTCGTCCACGGAGCGCCGCGCGCTGCCGCCGGCGGCGCGAGCAGCGGGGGTGGGTCTCGGTGGTGGCGGCGCCGGCGGCGCCTTCTGGTACGGCGGCTACCGCGGCGGGAAGTAGGCCGGTGGAGACTCGCTTTCTCGGGCGCACGGGCGTACGCGTCTCGCGGCTCGTGCTCGGAACGATGACCTTCGGCCGGGAGGCCGACGAGGTCGAGAGCCGGGCCATGTACGCGGCCTGCCGGGACGCGGGCGTTCAGACCTTCGACTGCGCCAACGTGTACGCGGGCGGCGAGAGCGAGCGAATCCTGGGGCGCCTCGTCGCGGCCGAGCGCGACCAGCTCGTGCTCACGACCAAGGCCTACTTCCCGACGGGGAGGGGGCCGAACGCGCGAGGGACCTCGCGCTATCACCTCGTGCGTGCGGTGGAGGCGTCGCTCAAGCGCCTCGGCACGGACCGCGTCGACGTGCTCTTCCTCCACCGCTGGGACGCCAGGACGCACCTCGAGGAGACGCTCCGCGCCGTCGAGCACCTCGTCCGGCAGGGCAAGGTGCTCTACCCCGCCGTCAGTAATTTCTCGGCCTGGCAGACCATGAAGGCGCTCGCCCTCGCCGACCGCCGCGGGTTTCAGCCGGTGGTGGCGATGCAGCCCATGTACAACCTGGTGAAGCGCCAGGCCGAGGTCGAGCTCCTTCCGCTGGCGGCGAGCGAGGGCCTCGGCGTGTTTCCCTATTCGCCGCTCGGCGGTGGGCTCCTCACGGGCAAGTACGCGGGCGCCGGCGAGGCGCGCGGGCGCTTCGACGAGTCGAGCATGTACGCGACGCGCTATGGCGACGCGATGAACGCCCGGGTCGCGGCGGACTTCACGGCCTTCGCCGAGGCGCGCGGGCTCCACCCGGTGAGCCTCGCCGTGGCCTGGGTGGCGCATCATCCGGCGGGCACGGCGCCGCTCCTCGGCGCGCGGAACGTCGCGCAGCTCACGCCTGCGCTTCGCGCCCTCGAGCTCGGCATGGACGACGCGCTCTACGACGCGGTCGCCGCGCTCTCGCCCGCGCCCCCACCGGCGACGGACCGAAGCGAAGAGGCCGCGGGCCAGACCTTCGGCGCCCGCTGACGACGGGCCTATTCTGCGTAGAGCTCCTTCTGCCAGGTCACAGGGAGGTCCAGGAAGCCCTCGCCGTGCAGGTAGTCGTAGACGGTGTTGCACATGACGCTGCAGA
>CALCTH010000275.1 GCA_937893795.1 uncultured Myxococcales bacterium
GACGCTCAATGCGACGACGACGTCGTTCCTGACGATCTGGCCCGGGGGCGCTCGCCCGTCACGGCCGCTCTCGCCGGCGAGGGGTGGGCCGTGCTCGACGCGCAGCGGAACGACGCCCGCATGCTCAACGCGATCGTCGAGCGCCACGGCGAGCTACCGGAGGTCGAGAGCGGCTTCACCTTCGCGGCCCCAGCGGCCGCGAAGCCTCACGACGACGTCCTCCTCACGCTCCTCGTCGAGCGGCTGGAGCACGCCTGGCGCGACCCACGTCGGCCGCGCATCGCCACGCTGCTCGGCGCCCACCGCGAGCGCGTCGCGGGGGGGTTCGCGGCCGACACGCGCCTGGTCGCCGGGGATCTCCCGAACCCCTTCGGACTCCTGCGTCGTGCACCGCTCGTGTTGAACGCGGCGCATCCGGTGGTCGAAGAGGCGCGGGCACGCGTGCGCGCCGAGCCCGAGCTCGCGGCGGCGCTCCTCGCCCGGGCCGTGCTGCTGGACCACGAGGCCCTCGACGAAGCCCGTGACGCCCGGCTCACGGCGGGCGCCCTGGACGCCCTCCTCGGAGACGCACCGTGAGTCGCCGTCGCCGCATGCCGGGGCCCGGACGTCAGGTCGCGAGCGGCACGCTCCGCGTGGACGCCGGACGCGCCGTCGCCAAGCTCCGCGAGTATCAGCTGCCGGATCCCTCCGCCTGGATCCTCGAAGCCGTCCGGGCCCTCGTCGCCGCGGGGGCGCACGCGGTCGATGTCGCCGGCGACGCGGACGACGTCTGGCTGCGCGCGCGGGGCACGCAGGCCGCCGTCGTCCGCGAGGCGAGCTCCCTCGCCTCGCTCTTCGACGAGCTGGTCAGCCCCGAGGTCGCCCGGGGCCGGCGCTGGCTGCGACTCCTCGCGACGGCGGTGAACACGGCGCTTGGCCTCGAGCCCCGCTTCGTCGACCTGCTTCACCGCGCGGACGCAGACCAGATCGTGCGGCTTCGCTACGTGCCTGGTCAGCTCACCCTCACACGCGGGGACGAGGCCGCGGACCTCGACGCGGCGCGGCACGTCCTCGCCCCCGACGCGCTCCAGCCCGGGGTCGATTTCCTGCTGCACGTGCGACGCACCCCCAGTCTCGCGGTGGTCGGGCGCATGGCGCAGGGCCTCTTCGGCGGAGGGGAGCTGCCCGAGCTCGGGCACCTGCGCAGCTCGGCAACGGATGCAGCGGTGCCGATCACCCTTGGCTCGCTGACCCTCGGCCCGGACGCGGGCGGCGACCTGGTGCGCGTGCCGCTCGCGGGACTACCGAAGGGCTGGCGAGGCTTCCTCGCGCTGGGTGATCCCGCGATGGGCAGCACCCCGACGGTGGCCGAGAGCACGCCCTTCCTGGACCTCGCCGAGCACGGCATCCTGGTCGAGCGCCAGCCCGTGCCCGGCTGGGGGAGGGGGACCACCCCGCTTCCGCTCCGCGTCTTCCTCGACGCCGATCGCCTTCCCACCAACGCCTCGCGGTCCAAGGTGCGCATGGGCGACCGCGCCGTCCGGCGCGCGCTCAAGCGGGCGGAGGCGGCGCTGCCGCCCCTCGGGGACGCCATCGTGGCCGCCGTCCGGGAGAGCCGGGACGGGGAACGCGCAGGGCTCCGCCGCGCTGTGCTTCACCTGCTCGCGGGCTACGACGTGCGGCGCACGGAGGGTCTCTTGCCCGAGGGGTTCCGCGCCCTCCTCGAGCTGCCGCTGCTGCGCGACGCCCTCGGTCGTCCGCGGACGCTGACGAGCTTCCCGCGGCCGCTCGGAGAGGACGCCGTCCACCAGGGCCGGGGCCCGCTCGAAGAGGAGCTCGCGCCCTTCGCGGCGGACCTTCCGTGGATCCGGCCCGGGGATGCCGCGGCGCAGCTCTTCCACGGCGACGCGCTCCCCGACGCGGGGCCGCTCTTGCGGGCGGCGCGCGCGAGCCTCTCCGCGCGCCGACGCTGGGAGCGGACCGCGCCCCGGGAGCCGCGGTTGCCGGGGCGTGGCCGAGGGCTGGTGCTCGCACGCTTCGCCTACCCGGACGCCCCGCAGTCTCCGCCGCGGCTCCGGGGCATCCGCGGCGAGCTCCGGCTCCTCGCCAAGGATGCCCTCGGCCCGCGTCGCCGACGCTTCGGGGAGCTCACGATGCTGCTCGAGGGCCGCGACATCGAGCGCCTCACGCTCGCGTCGCCCTGGCCCTTCACCGCCGTCCTCACGGGCCCGGGCCTGCGTCCGCGACCCGCCTACGACGGCGTGGAGCCCGGCGCGCGGAAGTCCGCGCTCCTCGACGCGGCGCGCCTCGCGCGGAACGCGGCGCTCGGGGCGCTCTACGCGGGCACCGAGGGACGACCCGCGCCGGCCGTCGCGTTCACCGAGGTCACGGTGGAAGGGGAGTTGCCCCGGCCCGCGCAGCTCCTCAGGAGCGCGCTGGAGCTCGACCTCCGCAAGGCCGACGCGACGCTTCGCGCCACCGTCTTCGCCGCGCCGCTCGTTCCCGAGGTCACGGGGGACGGGACGCGCCGCTTCACCTCCCTGGGCGCACTCGCCAAGCGCCAGAAGGAGCCCAGCTGGCTCGTCGCTCCGCCCCGCGCTCATGAGGGCGAGGGCCTGCCCCCGTCGGGCCGGACGGCGCTCTGTCTTCCCATGGAAGAAGCGGCTGCCTTGCTCACGCAGATCACGGCAAACGCCCGCCAGCCCCCGCGCCTGCTGCCCTATCGGCTTCGCGCGCCCACACCGACGCCCACCCGCGAGCTCGTCCGTACGCTTTCCCTGCCCGGGGTAGCGCTGGTCCTCGTCGACGACGCCCGTGACCACCGCGGCGTAGTCGCCTGGGGCGTTCGGGACGCGGCCGTCCATCTCTTTCATCGCGGGGACCGCGTGGGCCGCATCCCCTTCGAGCCCGCGCTCGGCCCCTGCGCCATCGCCCGGGACGACGACGCGCTCGTCCCGACACCGGAGGGTCACGATCTCGCCGAGCCGGCGCCGACGCGCGACACGCTGGCGTGGGAGGGGAAGGCGCTCATGGCGCTGGTGCGCGGCATCGCCGGTGAAGCGCCGGAAGAGCTCGTCTTCGAGGGTGACCTGGCGCGGGCGCGCACGTTTCACCGGGGTGTGCTCCTCGCGGCCGCCAGCCCCCGCGCCGCGCGCGTCCTCGACGAGGCGAGCCGGCGGCGCATCCGGAATCTGCCCCTGGTGCGGATCCACGGGCGGAACGGGAAGGTCTCTCTGAAGGAGCTGCGCGCGAAGAGCCGGGTGCTTCGCTGGCTGCCCGAGGGGGAGGCACCACGCTTCGAGACCCCGGGCTTCGCGCCGGTGCTCGCGGACGAGGAGCTGGCGCGAGCCCTCGCGCGCCTCGGTGGCCTCCGGGCGAAGAGCGCGAGCTCCGAGGCCGAGGATTGGCGCGTCCGCCGGGAGCGCGAGACGCGCCTCGCCACGCTTCATCGCGCCCCGCGGCTGACCCTCCCGCCCGCCGACGAACGCTCGGTGCGCTGGGGTGGCGGTGGTGTCGACGCCTGGGCCGGCCTGGCGCCCGCGCACGAGCCGCCCGCGCTGGTGGTGGAGGTGCGCGTCGACGGGCGCCCCCTCGAGACGCTCCGGGACCCGGGGGGGCTGCCGCTGCGCTGCATCCTCGACGGCGCGCTCGATCTCGCGGACGCGCGCCTCGCAGGCGTCGACCCCAAGGCGCGCCGACGTCTCCTCACGATGGCCCGGTCGGGCGCGGGCAAGCTCCTGACACGCCTCGCGCAGCGCATGCCCGAAGCACTTCACGACGACCGGGCGGCGCGCGCGCTTCTCGGACGCTGGGCGCAGCAGCGCTCGGCCAAGGAGAGCGCCACCCGCGATCGGCTGGCCGAGGCGCGCGCCTGGCCCACGGTGCAGGGGCCACGCGCGGCCGTCGCCGAGGCCACGACGAAGGCGCGCATCCGCGCCGGTCACTGGGAGGGCGCGTGGCTCGGAGTCGGCGAAGGCGAGACCCCGAAGGCGAACGACGCTCCCACGCTGCAGCTTCCGGCGGACGAGCACCGGCGCCAAGAGCTGGTGAGCGTCTGGCGCCACCTCGCGCCGGGGAAGACCCTCGCCAACCGGACGCGGGAGCTTCGCGCGCTTCAGGGCGAGCGCATGCTGGCGCGGAAGCTGGTCTCGGTGCCGACGCTGGCCGACGTGCCCGCGCACCGAAAGGCGCGCATCGACGCGGTGCGGCCGAAGGGCAAACGCCGGGGGCTCCTCGGCCCGGGGGAGATCGGCCTCCGGGAGCGCGGCCCCGGGGAGCTTCGGGCCTTCGTGCACGGGGAGGCGGCTCCGGCGAAGCGTCTCGACCACGCGCTCCCGCTCGTCGTCGTGACCGAATCGCCGCGCCTCGGAGACGCAGCCTGGCAGCAGAAGCACTCCCAGGCGCTCGAGGGCGGCGTCGCGACGCAGCTCCAGCGGGAGCTGGACGCGCTGGCGCCGACGCTCCTCCGCGCGACGTTGCTCCGCCGTAGCGAGGACGAGCTCGCGGGCTGGGAGCGCGCGCTCCTCCGCCGCGCCTTCCTCGAGGCGTCCCTGCTCGAGGCGGACGAGGTACGACACCTCCTCCTCTTCGAGACCACGGCGAGCACCTGGGTCTCCCTCGCGGACGTCGAAGGCCAGGTGGACCGCTTCGGGGACGCCTGGGGCACCACCGAGGCGAGCATCCTCGAGCGTTCGCGCATCCCCCACGACCCGGAGCGGTTCGCGCTCCGCCTCACGACGAGCGAGCGCGACGCCCTGGCAGCCCACACGACGCTGGTGGACGCCGCCGAGGAGCTCCGCCTCGACCAGCGGCTCCGCACCAACCTCGCCCGGAGCCCGCGCAAGAGCTTCGACATCACACGGCCGACGCTGGGGGAGTCCGAGCGCTTTCGGTGGCAAGGCGTGCGGGGGTCCCTCGGCCTACTTCGGCCCGGCGACGCCTCCCTCGCTCAGGTCCAGCTCCATCGCGACGGTCTCCCGCTGGGCTCCGTCCAGCTTCGGAGCGCGTGGCCGACCCTCGCCCTCGTCGACGACCCGGACCTCGTGCCGGACCGGGTGCATGGCGCGCCCGTGGAGGACGCGCGCTTCCACGATCTTATGCGCCAGCTTCGCAAGCGAAGCGACCGGCTCTTGGACGACCTCGCGCCGCGGGAGACGCCCGACGACGCGCTCGCGGTGGGACGCATTCGGGCCAAGGCGGCCCATCGCATGCTCAGGGACGGCGCCAGCGCCGTGGGTGTGCTCTTCCTTCCGAGGTCGGTGCGACCCGAGGGGATCTCCGTGCGCGGGGCGGCGCTCCGGACCCTCCGGCCCTCGGTGACGAAGGGTCCCCGCGGCGTACGACACCTCGCCGTCGGAGGGACGCTGCTCGCGTTCGTGCCCGGCAAGGGCTCGCCGCTTCCGCAGCTGGGCGCCCTCGTGGAGGCCGAGGTCTGCGGCCTCTTGAAGCGTACGGCGGGCCTCTTGGCCAAGGGCAACCTCGCGGAGGACGCACGCGACGTCGCGCTGGCGCACGTGCTCCGCGGGGCCGCGGCCGACCTCGTGCGGCTGCGCGGCTCGCTTCGCCGCATGTTCGTGCCAGGGGTCACGCCCGAACACACCTTGCCCGAGCTGCTCGAGCTTGCCGCGGGCGAGGAGCCCGTGCTGGTGCTCGCGCCGGGTCGCGAAGACGAGACCCGCGATGCCGAGGACCGCGGGCTCGTATCCTTCGTCGGGGATGGCGGGCCCGTCGCGCGGGTCCTGAGGGAGATCTTCGGCGAGCGGGCACGCGCACCGAAGGGGGCGCCGGTCTTCGTCCCTGCTCCGGCGCCCCCGACGGCGGGAAGCGCCGAGCGTCCCCCGCCGCGCCCGAAGAGGGCCGCTGCGCCGGCGCAACCGCCGCCTCCGGTGTGGCCCCCGCATCCGCTGGTGCCGCTCGCGGCGCACCTGGAGCGGATGCTCGCGGCGCTGCCCCTGGCGACGTCGCTCCCGGTCGTGGTGGTGCCGCGGCGACGACGGCCCATGGTCCGCGTCGGCGACGTCGTGGAGCTCGCGGGCGCGAGCTCGCGGCTCAGATCGCTCCAAGCCGCGCGGCACAGCTCGGATCCGCGCGCCGAGCCCGGGCTGCGCCTCCTGGCCATGCACGTGGTGGGCCTCCTCGACGTCCCCCGCAGCGTGCCCCGCGCCATGCACCTGGCCGCGCTCCGGATGCTCCTCGAGCCCTGAGGCGACGCGCGCCCGGCGAAGCCCCGTCGCTGGCCGGGGTCTGGTACCTTCATGGGGCCGTGGTGCTTTCGCCGAGCGAGCTGCCGCAGTACGGGGAACGCCTCGCGGACCGCTATCGCATCGACGCCGAGATGGCCCGCGGCGGCGTGGGCGTCGTCTTCCGCGCCATGGACCTCCAGGAACGCCGGCCGGTGGCCGTGAAGGTGCTCCCGGCCAGCCTCGACCGCGGCCCCAAGCGCGCGCGCTTCCTCCGCGAGGTGCGCCACGCCACGGAGGTCACGCACCCGCACCTGGTCCGGGTCACGGACGCGGGCTTCTTCGCCGAACGGCGTCCCTTCCTCGTGATGGAGCTGCTCGAGGGCCGCTCGCTCCACGCCCAGGTGCGCAACGTGGGGCCCCTCACCCCCTCCCAGGGCTGCGTCGTCGCTGCGCAGGCGGCGAGCGCCGTCGCGGCGCTCCACGACGTGGGCCTCCTGCATCGGGACGTGAAGCCCGCCAACGTCTTCCTGCTCCAGGGCGAGCGTATCCACGCGAAGCTCATCGATCTGGGCATGAGCAAGCGCGTGGGTGAAACGGACCCCAACGTGACCGCCCCGGGCAAGGTGATCGGGACGCCCTCCTACATGGCGCCGGAGGTACTACGCGGGCAGAACGTGGGCCCGGCGGTGGACGTCTTCGGCATCGGGCAAACGCTCTACGAGAGCCTGACGGGCAGTCCCATGATCGCGCCCCGCAAGGACATCGCCGCCACCTTCGAGGCCGTGCTCCATGAACCCGTGAGCGTGCCGAGCGCGCGTCGTCCGGGCGTGCCGGAAGCCGTGGATGCCGTGGTCCGACGCGCCTGCGCCAAGGACCCGGCCCGCCGCTATGCCAGCGCGCTCGCGCTGATGGAGGCCTGCGAAGAGGCGGCGCGCATCGCGGCCGCACCCGAGGGGAGCGCGTGAGCGCGGCTTTCCTCGACCGGAGCTCGGCGCCGGCGCGACCGGCGCAGCACCTCGCCGGGGACGTGGAGACGGTGGGGGGTCTCTTTCTCGCCCGCGTCGCGCGCGACCCCGGCCGCGTCGCGTTCCGCAGCAAGGACCCGGGCGGGTGGCGGCCCACGACGTGGCGGAGCTTCGCCGCCCTCGCCGAGGCCCTCGCGAGCTGGCTGATCGCGGAGGGCAGGACCCCCGGCGAGAAGCTCTGCATCGTGGGAAGCACGCGCGCCGAGTGGTGCGTCACGGACATCGCCGGCCACCTGGCGGGCGCCGTCACCCTCGGCGCCTACCCGACGCTCACGGCGCCGCAGCTCGCGTACATCGTGGACCACGCCGACGCCGTCGTCGTCGCGGCGGAAGGCGCCGAGGACCTGGCGAAGCTTCGGGCCCAGCGGGCGGCGCTGCCCAAGGTGCGGCGCGTGTTGCTCTGGGATCACGAAGGCCAGGACCTGGGAGACGACGGCTGGGTCGTACCCCTGGCGAAGGCCCTCGAGACGGTGCCGCACGGCGACGCCCTCGCAGCGCGTCGCGGCAGCAGGCGCGCGGAAGACACGGCGATCATCGTCTACACGAGCGGCACCACGGGCCCACCGAAGGGCGCGATGATCAGCCATGCGAACATCCTCGCCGTGCTCCGCCATCAGCGGGCGACGCTGCGCTTCGAGGAGGACGACGTGTCCTTCGCCTTCCTGCCCATGGCGCACGTCGCCGAGCGCATCCTGGGCTTCTACGGGCGCGTCGACGCAGGCATCGAGACCTGCTTCGCGAGCAGCATCCCCAAGGTGCTCAGCGAGGTACAGGAGGTGCGCCCCACGCTCTTCGGGAGCGTGCCCCGCGTCTTCGAGAAGGCCTACGCCCGCGTCCAGGCGCAGGTGGACGGCGCGCATCCGGTGCGGCAGCGCCTCTTCCGCTGGGCGGAAGCTACCGGGCGCGAGGTCGTGCGTCGCTGGCAGTCCGGCGAGCGCATCCCGCCCTGGCTACGGGCGCAGCATGCGCTCGCAGACCGGCTCGTCTTCTCGAAGCTGCGCGCCGTCTTCGGGGGCCGCGTCCGCCATATGGTCACCGGCGCGGCGCCCATCGCCCCGGAGATCCTGAGCTTCTTCTGGGCCGCGGGCTTCCGGATCTACGAGGTCTACGGGATGACCGAGTCCACCGTCGTCACCCACGCCAACCGTCCCGGCTCCGTACGCCTGGGATCCGTCGGGCGGGCCCTGCCCTTCGTGGAGGAGCGCCTCGCCGAGGATGGCGAGATCCTGCTCCGGGGCCCGATGGTCTTTCAGGGCTACTACAAGAACGACGCGGCCACGCGGGAGACCATCGACGACGAAGGGTGGCTGCACACGGGCGACATCGGCGAGCACGACGCGGACGGGTACCTCCGCATCCGCGACCGGAAGAAGCACGTCATCATCACCGCCGGCGGCAAGAACCTCACGCCCGCGAACATCGAACAGACGCTCAAGGCCGCGGACCCGCTCCTCGGCCACGTGCACGTGCACGGCGACCGGCGCCCCTACCTCGTGGCGCTCGTCACCGTGGGGAGCGCCGAAGCCGTCGACTGGGCGGAGCGCCAGGGCCTCGCGCCGAAGGGCGAGGCCGACGCGATCCGGACGGCGCTCGCGGAGAACCCCCTCGAAGCGCCGCCCGGTCTCGACGCGCAGATGCAGCGGGTCACGGCGAGCCCCGCCCTCCGCGAACGGGTCGTCGCCGCCGTGCGGGCGGCGAACGGGCACCTCGCCCGCGTGGAGACCATCAAGCGTGTCGCGCTCCTCGACCGCGAGCTGAGCGTGGCGGAGGAGGAGCTCACGCCCACGCTCAAGGTGAAGCGGAAGGCGGTGGAGGCGAAGCACGCCGCGCTCTTCGACCGGCTCTACGACGACGCCGGCTTCGGCCTGGCGGTCTGACGACCCGCGCGGCCGCTCTTCGGCCTCTCAGGGCGAGAAGCCGAGATAGGCGGCCTCGAGGAGCCGGCCGCCGAGCATACGAATGCGCGCAGCGTCGAGGGACCGCCGACGAAGCTCCACGGCGGTCTTCCCGCCCGTCGCGACGACCAGGGCGTCGAAGCGCTGCTCGCCCGGGCGGCAGTCGAAGAGGACGACGGCGTCGAGCTCGCCGCTGCGTCGGAGGTCCGCGAAGGCCGCGGCGGGCCAATCCAGGAAGGCGCCCTCCGGGTCGCCCAGGGCCTCCCGTAGCGCCGTCTCGCCGCGTGCGCGCAGCCGCGTGTCGTCCCGCCGGAGCGCCCGGCGCAGGCGGGCGGGGCACACCACCGCCAACAAACAAAGACGCGCCCGAAAAGACAAAACCAACAGCCAACGCAGCCCGGAACCCGCCCAGGACACGAACGAGGTGAACACGACGAGCGCGGCCGCCACGAGCACTCCGAGGCGGGTCATGGCGTCCCCCGAAGCAAAGCGCGGAGCCAGGCGAGGTCACGGTCCCGGAGCGGCATCCCGCCGTCCTCGATCGCCTCGCGGTAAACCGGCATGCGTGCCGGAGGCTCGAGGAGCGCGAGGTGGTCGCGCCCCTGGGTCACCTGGCGCCCGCGACGCGTGACCTGCGGCGGCCGCACCCGAAGGACGAGCACGTGCTCCGCCGCCGCCCAGGCGGGAGGGAGCGCCTCCACCGTGCTCCCCGCGACGACGGCCGAGGCGGCGGCCGCCTCGTCCCCTTCGGGGCGCACCGTCACCACCTCGCCCCGCCCTCGCCCGAGCACGTCGCCAAGCCGCGCGAGGGCGCGCGTCTCGGAGCCGAGCAGCGTCTCGGGCCCAAGCACGACGAGTCGCAGCGTGCCGGGGACCGGCGTCACGGCAGGCGCGGGAAGGGAGTCGGAGTCGGAAGTGAGAACGGAGTCGGAAGTGGGAACGGAGTCGGAAGTGGGAACGGAGTCGGAAGCGGGAGTGGGGTCGGAGCCGGACGCGGGTTCCGTCTGGGGCGGGGTGGGCTCGTCGCCGGCGCCCGCCAGCGCCGGCACCACGAGCATCCCCCGCGCTCGCCCGCCCCTCTTGCTGCGCCCCCGCTGCCGGGCTCTCCTTCTCCCCCCCCCCCGCTCCCCCTCCCCCCCCCCGCCCCCTTCGTGCGCGTTGGTCCCCTCTTATCCTTGGTTCCTAACCCCCCCT
>CALCTH010000276.1 GCA_937893795.1 uncultured Myxococcales bacterium
CTCCGTTCTCCGTTCCCGTCTCCGTCTCCGTTCCCGCCACCCCCACCCCGGGACCCTCCGTCCCCCCTCGAATGGCGGGTTTCCGGCGGTGGCCCTAGGATTTTCCCATGCGCAAGCTGCCCTTCGTTCTCGGCCTCGGCGCCCTCGCCGCCGCTCTCGTGCAGTCCGTGGCCGTCCGCCGGACCTCCGAGACGCCCGTGGTCGTCCCGCCCTCCGCGACGCCCGACCCGCTGACCGGAGCCGTGCTCCTCGATCTCGACGACGACGCCAGCGCCGACCAGCTCGCGCACATCGCCGGCGAGCTCGAGCAGGCCGTCGCGCCGCACGCCTGGGGCGAGCACGACCTCGGTGAGCTCCTCAGCGAGGACGCGCAGCTCTACCGCGTCGAAATCCCCGAAGGAGAGCTCCGAGACGTGCGGGCTGCGCTGAGCGACGAGGGTGCGCTCGTCGAAGCCCTCGAGCTCGAGCGCGAGTGGCGGCTGCCCGAGGCGGCCCAGGCCTTCGTCCGGCCGGAGCTCGCGGCGCCCACCGACGAGAGCGACGCCGAGGCGACGCGCGGCAACTACCGGCCCAACGACCCCTACTACAAGCACCAGTGGCACCTCGACCAGATCCAGATGCCGCAGGCGTGGACGCGCAGCCAGGGCGAGGGCGTCGTCGTGGCCGTCATCGACACGGGCGTGAGCTTCCGGAGCGAGGGACGCTTCGTGCTCGCGCCGGATCTCGCCGCGACGCGTTTCGTCGCCGGCCGGGACTTCGTCGACAACGACGACCAGCCGCAGGACGAGCACGGTCACGGCACGCACGTGGCGGGGACCATCGCCCAGTCGACGAACAACGCGCTCGGTGTCGCCGGCGTGGCGCCTGGCGCGTCCATCATGCCTATCCGCGTCCTCGACCGGCGCGGCGCTGGCTCCTGGGGTCGCGTGGCCGCGGGCATCCGCTGGGCGGCCGACAATGGCGCCGACGTGCTCAACCTGAGCCTCGGCGGCGGCATTCCCAGCCGGGCGATTCAGAACGCGATCAACCACGCGCACCGGAAGGGCGTCGTCGTGGTCGCCGCCGCGGGCAACACCGGCCGCGGCCGCGTGCAGTTCCCCGGCGCCTGCAAGAACACCATCGGCGTCGGCGCCGTGCGCTTCGACGAAACGCTCAGCTTCTACTCGAGCTACGGCAACCACCTCGACGTGGTCGCGCCCGGTGGTGATACGCGCGTCGACCAGAACGGCGACGGCATGGCCGACGGCGTGCTCCAGAACACGCTCGTCCAGGGCGACCCCGGTCGCCATGACTACCTGCTCTACCAGGGCACGAGCATGGCGGCGCCGCACGTGGCGGGCGTCGCGGCCCTCCTCAAGGCCGAGGGCGTGAAGAGCCCCGACGCCGTCGAGCGGATCCTCCGCCGCACGGCCAAGGACAAGGGCGACGCGCGCCGCTACGGCGCCGGCCTCATCCAGGCCGACCAGGCGCTCCGCGCCGCGGGTCAGGAGCGGAGCGGCGCGCGGGGTCTCCTCGCCGTGCTCTTCGGGCTTCTAGCCCTCGGCGGGCTTCGGCGTCGCGGGCGGATGGGGGTGGGCTTCGCGAGCGCGCTCGGCGCGGCGGGGCTCCTCGCCGGCGGCCTCGGCGCGCTTCCCTGGCACGCCTTCGGACTCGGCTCGCCGAGCTTCGACGCGCTCGGCGTCCTCGGCGGTCTCGGCTTCGAGACGCTGACGCTCACGGCGGCTCCCTTCGTGCTCGTCGTGGGCCTGCTCTACGGCGCCCGGCGCTGGCGCCCGGCGCTGGCCGGGCTCTGCCTCGCCGGTGCCGCGTGGTTCAGCCTCGAGGCGTTCGCGCCGACCTTGAGCTTCGCGCTGCTGCCCGTCGCGCTCGTCGGGCCCTGGCTGCTGGCGCAGGCGGCGCTCCTGCTCGTCGTCACGCGGGCCGTCGCCCGCCGCTGAGGCTTCTCCGGGCGCGCACCTTGCGCCCGCGCGCGGAGGGCAGGAGGGTCTCCATGTGAGGCCCCCGACCCTCTTTCAGCGTGCGTCGTCGCTCCGCCAGCGCGCGACGACGCTGGGGCCTGAGCTTCAGCAGCTTCAGCGCTCGCGGCTGGCGGGTCTGGCGACGGTGGTGGCCGTGCTCGGCGCCTTCGAGAGCGTGGTGTGGATGAACGCCCCGCTGGCCTCCATGCCGCCAAACGCGATCGCCATGATGCTGCCGTTTCTCGTGGGCAGCCTGGTCGTGGGCGTGGCGCTCCGCCGGCGACGCTTCAGCGAGACCCAGGTGCAGAACCTGGCCGTCATCTACCAAGTGGCCCTGGCGGTGGCGATCGCGTCGCTGACGTTCAGCTATCCGTGGCCGAGTGGGATGACGAACCCCTCGGCCAGCATCGGCGTCGTCTGGGTCGCGATCTATCCGATGCTCATCCCGAACGACCGTCGTCGCGTCGTCCTGGGCACGGTGACCAGCGCGGCCGTCGATCCGCTCTGGGTCTTCGGTCAGGTGCAGCTCGGCCTGCTCGAGGTGCCCCCGAACGGCGAGCTCTTCCGCCAGTTCTATCCGAACCTCGTGGTGCTCATCCCGGCGCTGCTGGGGAGCGCGGTGATCTATCGCCTCGGGACGGCGCTCGCCGAGGCCAAGCGCCTCGGCGCCTACGTGCTCCACGAGCCTCTCGGGGAGGGCGGCATGGGCGAGGTATGGCGCGCGGAGCACGCGCTTCTGGCGCGCCCAGCGGCGGTGAAGCTCATCCGGCCGGCCAAGGCCGGGCCCGAGGCGCAGCGGCGCTTCGAGCGCGAGGCGCAGGCGACCGCGGCGCTTCGCTCCCCCCACACCATCCAGCTCTACGACTACGGCGTTGCCGACGACGGTACGTACTTCTACGTGATGGAGATCCTCGAGGGCCTCGACCTGCGCACGCTCGTCGAGACCGAGGGACCGCAGCCTGCGGGCCGGGTGGTGCACGTCCTCCTGCAGGCGCTCCACTCGCTCGCGGAGGCCCACGCGGTGGGCTTCGTGCACCGGGACATCAAGCCGGCCAATCTCTTCCTCGCCCGGCGCGGCCGCGACGTCGACGTGGTCAAGGTCCTCGACTTCGGTCTCGTGCAGCTCCAGCCCGGGGTCGAGGCGCGGGAGCTCGGCGTGCGCGGGTCGCAGGTCGGCGACGTGCTCCGCGGCACGCCAGCTTTCATGGCGCCCGAGATCGCGCTGGGGGACGTCGCGGACGGACGCGCGGACCTCTACGCGCTCGGCTGCGTCGCCTACTGGCTGCTCACGGGCGAGCTACTCTTCGAGCGCTCGACGGCGATGAAGACCGTGCTCGCGCACGTGCACGAGGCGCCCGAGCCGCCCTCGCGCCTCGCCCCGGTGCCGAAGAGCCTCGAGGACGTCGTCATGCGCCTCCTCGAAAAGGACCCGGCGGCCCGCTACGCGGATGCGGACGCCGTGGCCGACGCGCTCCGGGCTACGGGCCTCGAGGAGAGCTGGACGCGGCAGCATCGGCGGCGCTGGTGGGCCGAGCGCGCGGGTGCGACGCGCGCGGAGCCGCCGACCGTCGACGCTGCCCTCGTCGGCTGACGCGGGCCCATGCTGCGCTGCAGCAAGCTGGGGTGGCTCTCGTATCCGGCCCGAAACGGCCAACCCCTGCGCTTTTTCGTCGATCTGCGGCGGTCGTGACGGCTGCGCGACGGAAGATTGTTGCACTGCGGAAGCCTCGTCGATAGAAAGGGGCCGTCCGTGGGGGTACGCGGACGGGGACGGCAGACGGCGCGGCAGGGGCCACGCCCGGCGTCCGCTTTCTTGGGAAAGGCAGAGAGAGATGCTCGAGACCTTCGGACGGACCCTGACGCTCGCGCTCCTCGTCGCGCTTGCCGGCGCGGTGGGCTGCGGTGACGACGACGGAACCACCGACCCGGACATGACCATGGACGACATGGCCATGGGCGACATGGCCACGGACGCCGACCCCGGAGACGGCGGCGGCGAAGACATGGGACCGGACCCGCGCGTCGTCGCCTGCGGCATGCAGACGACGGCCAAGGAGATGGCCAACATGGACCGGCTCGGCGACTTCCCGATCACCGACGCGACGGAGATGGTCCGCACCGGTGGCGACCAGACCCTCGAGGCCGACTACGCCGGCTTCTATCGCGACGATCTGGCGACGCACCCAGGCTGCGCCGCCGCGGCCTCGTACGACGCCAACAGCGAACCTTTCGTCTTCGACAACGCGGCCACGGTGCCCGCGGGCTCTCCTGCCGACATCGCGGGCTTCCCCTGCGCCGCCAAGGAGTACGACCAGGACGCCGAGGACACCGACAAGCCCATCGTCATCCTCGTGCATGGCAACTCCTCGGGTGTCACGACCTTCGAGGAATACGCCAACGCGGCGCTCGTCGGCATGGAGCTGACCACCACGTCCGGCTTCACCTACACGGCGAGCGCCTCGGCGCCCCCTCAGCTGGCCACGCGACTCCTCGCCGAGGGGCACCGTGTGATCAGCTTCGACGCCCGGGTCGACCGCGTCGCAACGAACCTCGGGGACTTCAACCCCGACCCGGCGACGGGCAACCCCTTCTCGAACATCGACCACGGCTGGGCCGTCCCGATGCTCCAGTCCCTCATCCGGGCGGTCATGACGAACAACCCGACGCGCGAGGTGTCCATCGTCGGTCACTCCCTCGGCGTCACCGTCGTCCGCGATGCGCTGCGGCGTCTCTTCGTGGAGTTCCAGGACGGCGGCGCCGGTGCGGTGAACCCCTTCGCGCAGCTGCAGGACGTCATCCTCGCCTCCGGCGCGAACCACGGCGTGAGCCTCGGGCAGTTCCTCTGCGAGAACTTCCTGAACAACATGCGGGGCGCCGTCGGATGTGAAATGGGTGACCGGGACAACAACCTCGCGACCTACTTCACCCAGCGCCTCAACGGTCCGAGCGATCTCTACGCGACCCCGTGCGGCGATGGCGACTACGCCTTCGGCGAGCGCGATGCCTGCGGCGGCAACGTCGTCGAGTACACCACCATCACCATGGAGGACCTCGAGGGTGGCATGCTTCAGGACGAGTTCGTGTCGGAGTTCTCCTCCAGCCTCGACCAGGGAGACTGTGTCGAGAACGAGCTGATCACCACGTCCGATTTCGCGCTGAGCGGCTATTTCACGTCACTGCCCGACCTGCAGGGCATCTTCGCGAACCACTTCGGTTCCACCCGGTCCGCCGCCGGAATCGACCTCATCATCGACAAGATCGGCGACTGACCCGCCTCACGTAGAGGAAGAGGGCGTCGGCGTAGCTCGTCGGCGCCCTTTTTTTGGGCACCTCGCCGCCCTCCGCACACCCCTGCTCCACCGGACATCGAAACGCATGACGTCGCGACTTCAAGCCCTCACGACCGTGGGGCTCCTCCACGCGGCATGCGCGGTCGCCCTCGCGCAGCCGGTCCCGCTCCCCGCTCCCGCTACGCCGGCGGACCCCGAAGAGCCGGCACCATCCGAGCCGAGCTCGGGCACGCCGGGCCAAGATCCGGGGCGGGTGCTGGCCACGGCGGACCTTCCCGTGGTTCCCCAGTTCAGGCTCTGGGAGAGCGAGCGTTTCGGGGGCTTCATCAAGCCGGTCATCCAGCTCTCGACGAGCGCCGTGGCCTTCTTCCCGAACAACCAGACCAGCGAGGAGGTCGTTCGGGCGCGGGTCTCGACCCTCGCGCTCGCACGATTCGGTTTCGAGGGGCAGCTCTTCGACTTCGTGACCTTCCGAACCGTGCTCGAGCGGAACGTCGGCTTCACCCTCGCCCGCGGGGCAGGGCCCATCGGCACGAGCATCTGGGAGGGAACAGCCTCCATTCAGGCGCGGGAGAACTACCTTCGCCTCTCGCGCTGGGGACTCCAGCTCACCGGCGGCATCTTCCCCGACCCCGCCAGCGTGGACTTCGTCGCCTCCGACACGCTCGACATGTTCGGCATGGACCCCTACGTCCGCGACCCGCTGCTCGTGAGCGGCTTCAACCAGGGTCAGGGCTTCATGGTCCGGTACCGGCCGCCTTGCCTACGTGAGCGCATCGGCGGTGAGCTCGACGTCGGCTTGAGCTTCTCCGCCGGCAACCCGCTGGTGTCGAGCCTCTCCTTCGGCTTTGGCGGCGACGTCTCGACGCTGGGCACGCTCTTCTCGACCCCGCTACGCAACCTGGCCAACGGGGTGCCCGGGTCCGACATTCAGATGTCCGTGCTCACGCCCTCGGCCACCTGGTCCAGCGAGCACTTCGACGTTCGGGCGGCGACGCAGCTCTACTTCGTGGACATCGACATCACCGAAAGCGAAGACGAGCGGCTCCGCGGCTACAACGCGCGCCTCACCATGCAGCTCAAGAACCGGATCCCGTCCAGTGCGTCGCTGATCTCGAGCGTGCGCGTGTTCGGCACGGTGGCCTACCGCCGCAACGGGCAGGTGGTCACGACGGACCTGGCGCTCCGGCGCCCGGACTTCGAGGGCATCGTGGCGGCGGGCGGCGCCGAGGCGCGCCTCGGTCGTTTCAGCATCGGGGGTCAGTACTACTGGCTCCGCTCGGACCGAGCTCCGGGGGCCGATCTCGATATGGACGGCACGCCGGATCCTCAGGTCGTCACCACGCAGATCGTGTCCGTGGGAACGAGCTACTACCTCCGCGAGCCCAACGTGGCGTTGGGTCTGCGGTGGAGCTTCAACACCGTCGACGACACCACCCGAGAGCTCCTCGCCCTGAAGTCGACCCATGCGCTGATCTTCAGCATGCGGCTGCTGATCTAGGCGACGGTGGGGCCGGAGGGGCGCGATCGCGCACGCGGGCGAGCCGCGTCGCCCTGAAAGCTCGGGGCGCGTGTACTAGCGTCCGCGCCATGCCCAGCACCATCGGCGAAGCCATCCGGGAGAGCCCGGTCGTACGGCAGGCCATCGATGCCATCGTGAGTGAGGTTCAGGCGAAGACCGCGGGCATCACCGCGGTCCGTCCTCCGAACCCGGAGCTCGCGACGTCCTACGAGGCCCTGTGCCAGGACGCCGCAGGGTCGCGTGGTCGCCCGCTCCTCTATCCCTTCCTGGGAAGCGGCGCGGGTCGCGGACCCTACGTCGAGCTCGCCGACGGGAGCGTGAAGCTCGATCTGGTGACCGGCATCGGCGTGCACTTCTTCGGGCACAGCCATCCGGAGATCATCCGCGCGCAGGCCGAGGCAGCGCTCGAGGACACGACCAAGCACGGCAACCTCCAGTCGGGCACCGCGCCCTACGCTTTCGCCCGAAAGCTATGCGACCTCGCCGGCCGGAAGAGCGGTCTGTCGCACGCCTTCCTCACCACGAGCGGCGCCATGGCCAACGAGATGGCCCTGAAGGTCTGCCTCCAGAAGCACTCGCCCGCCGACCGGGTCATCGCCTTCAAGCACTGCTTCATGGGCCGCTCGCTCACCATGACGAGCATCGGCGACAGCGCCGGCGCCCGGGACGGCATCCCGATCACCATGCCCGTCGACTACATGCCCTTCTGGAACGAGCGGGGCGCCGAGAAGCTCGGGGGCACGACCAGGTTCATCGACTGGTCGCTCTGGCAGCTCCAGCAGCTCTTCAACCGGTATCCGAAGCGCCACGCCTGCTTCATCTTCGAGCTCATCCAGGGCGAGGGCGGCTTCAACGTCGCCCCGCGCGACTACCTCGAAGAGCTCATGAAGCTCTGCAAGGCCAACGGCGTGGCCGTCTGGGACGACGAGATCCAGACCTTCGGGCGCACCACGGAGATGTTCGCCTTCGAGGCCTTCGACCTCGGCGAGTACGTGGACGTCTTCTGCGTCGGCAAGATGACCCAGACCTGCGCGGCCATGTTCACCGCCGACTACAACCCGCGCCCCGGGCTCCTCAGCGGCACCTTCACCGGAGGCACCGCCGACTTCCGCACGGGCCTGCGCATCCTCGAGATGCGCGAGGGCGGCGGCTACTACGGCGAGGGCGGCGCCTTCGCCGCGCATCACGCGCGCTTCCGGGAGCACGCCGAGGCCCTTCGTGGCCGCCACCCCGCGTGGTTCCCCGAGACCGAGTACGCGCCCGAGCTCATCGGTGGGATCGGCGGGATGATGCGCCTCACCCCCTTCGGCGGAAAGAAGGAGCCCATCGTTGCCGCCGCCAAGGCGATCTACGACGAAGGCGCCGTCGTCTTCTGGTGCGGCCACGGACCCTTCCACCTTCGGATGCTGCCGCCGCTCCCGGCCATGGAGCTCGACGATTGGGGGCCCGCTTTCGAGATCCTCGAGCGCGGCCTCGCGCGCGCCGCGCGCTGAGGCTCCGGGCCGGCTTTTGGGTTTGCCGGGGCTGCGCTCGCTATGCTCCGCGCGCATGCCCTTCACCTTCGCCGAGCTCGAGGAGCACGAGCGCCTCGCCCTCGCGGGGCTCGTGCGGCTCATGGTGCGCATGGACGGAGAGTTCACGCCCGCCGAGGTCGGTGCCGTCGCGAAGATCGCCAAGGATCTCGGTTCGGCGGACTTCTGGACCATGATGAACGAGGCCCAGCTCCTCGAGATGGAGGAGCTCTCGGTGCGCGTCGAGCGCGTGCTCCGCGAGCCGGTGCGGGCCTGGATCTACGGTTTGCTCGTCGATCTCGCCGCCGTGGACGGGGTGGACCCCGCCGAAGGGCAGCTGTTGGAGTGGCTCGTCGAAACGTGGGAGCTGGCACCAGATCTTCCCTCGAGCGCCAATTCGTGAGCAACATCGAGGTCTTGGAGCCGATTCCCGGGCCGCGAGACGATTCCGTTCTCACTAAACGACTTCCGCGTAACTGAAAAATCGGCTTGGTCGACGTATTCACTAGAGCGTTATCGACGTTCTGCCGTGACCCTGCGTTTTCTCCCGAGCCCTGGACCCCGCCCCGCCGCACTCGTCGTCGCGGCGCTCCTCACCGCCCTCGGGGTGGGGTGTGCCCCGCCGGCACCGCGGAGCACGACGCCCCTCGCGGCCTCTCACGCTCACGCGACGCGGCCCGACGCCGCCGCCCTCGCGCCGGTCGCTGCGGCGGTCACGCTGGTGCATCCCGGCGAGGTCGACCTGGCGGCGCCTCCGCTCCGGCGCCCCCGACCCAACGCCGAGCTCCTCGCGGCCACCAAGCGCCGCTTCCGGGGCGACTGCATTCGGGCGTGGAACGCCGAGGAGCGGGACGTGAGCATCGAGCTCGGACCCCGCGGCCGCGTGCTGCCGACGCCGGACGGTGCGTACGTGCGGCTCTACGCCCGCTGGTGAGGCCCGCGAAAGAGCGTCGCCGCGTCGAGGGCGCGGACGAGGCCCGCGGCGCGCTCCCGCGTCGCCTCGCCCGGCGCTGGCCGGTCCTCGGCGTGGAGGT
>CALCTH010000277.1 GCA_937893795.1 uncultured Myxococcales bacterium
GACCCGGGCGCCGGCGGCGGCGCCCTGAGCGGCGGCCGCGCGTCGCCTCACGGCGGTCCCGGTGACCACGCGAGCCTCGATCGCAGCGACGCACGCTACCGCCGCTGGTACCTACGTCAGCGACGCGCCGTGGAGAACGCGCTCGTCTATCCGCGGGCCCGCCAGCTCGCCCTCGACCAGGGGGCGGTGGTCTACGAGGTGGTCGTTCGCCGGGACGGCAGCCTCGCGCGGCCGCCGCGGCGCAAGCGTTCGAGCGGCTTCGCCGACATGGACCGCGCAGCGTCCGACGCGCTCCTCGCCGCCCTACCCTTCAGCCCGCTGCCGGCGGACCTCGCGCCCGGCCGCGCGGCCATCCGCGTGGACCTGACGGTGGAGTTCTCGAGCCCCCTCGTCCGCTAGAGGGCTGCCGCGGGGTCGCCCCCTCAGATCATGCTCCGGCCGTAGACGCGGAGCGCGTAGTCGCCCTGGCCGCGGAACATGCGCACCCGGACGCGGAAGAGCCCGGGCTCGTTCGGGCAGATGGCGTCGCTCACGCCGAGCCAGCTCTCCGCCCCGGCCTCCGCGTCGTGCAGCACGGGCTGACCCGCCGGGTTCACGAGCACCAGATCGAGGTCTTCGACGCCCTCCCCGCCCGCAGCCACGACGACGTAGCAATGCGTCCCGAGGAGCACGACGGGGTGCTCCTGCACCCGGCCCTGACGCAAGGAATCGCGAAGTACGCCGGCCTCGTCGGGCGCATAGCGACGGGCCTTGGCGAGGCCGAGGGCGTGCACCGCCGCTCCGAGGGCATCCTCGGGGACGGGGCCGTGCTCCGGCGGGGGCTGCAGCGCCTCCGTGCGCGCGGCGAGGTCCTCTTCGGGGCCGCAGGCGGCGAGCGCGAGGGCGACGGCGAGGGCGAGCGAAGGGCGCATGGCGAGACGGTAGACCCGAAACGCCGGCGGAGGTTCCGGAGGTGCGCACTTTCTCGCGGCCCGCCGCCGCCGGAGCCCGCCCCGGGCCGGTCCCGCCATCAGCGCGGCCGCGGGAAGCGCTTCCCTTCGCGGGCCTCGATGGCGCGGGCGCGGGCGAAGGCAGGTCGCGCGCTCACGTGCGCGACGTAGCCGGCGAAGGGCTCCCGCCCCTTGTCGAGCGCTCCGAAGAGCATGCCGAAGCGGAGCGCCGAGGCGACCAGAGCGTCCGCCGCGCTGAAGGCGTCGCCCAGCAGGTAGGGTCCCGGCACAAGGCCCGCCTCGAGCGCCGTCATCGTGCGCTCGAAGGACCCCCACGCGACGGTCCCCGGCGGGGTCTCCCAGCCGAGGAGCTTCTCGCCGTAGGCGGGCTCGATGATCGCGCTCGCGAAGAAGCACCACCTCAGAAAGGCGGCGCGCGCGGGCGCGTCGATCGCCGGCGAAAGCTCGGCGCGATCGCGATGGCGATCCGCCAGGTAGATGGCCATGGCGCCGAGCTCCGCCACGGGGGTGTCCTCGTCGAGGACCACCGGCACCTTGCCCAAGGGGTTGAGCGCGAGGAAGTCCGGTTTCCGGTGGCGTCCCGAGTGAATGGCGAAGCTCTCGAGACGATAGGGCACGCCGAGCTCCTCCAAGAGCCAGAGCGCCGTGAAGGAGCGCGTGCGCGGGGCGTAGTAGAGGACGAGCGAGGCGTCGTCGGTCTCGGGCATGCGCCTACCCTACGCCCTGGACCCGCCCCGGCGAACGCGAGGGCGGGTCCCCGAAGGACTCAGAAGAACGCGTTGCAGCAGCCGAAGTAGCTGCACGCGAGGCCGCGGAAACGCTCCGTGCAGCTGCCGACGGTGACGCCATCGTCGATGCACACGCACTCGATGCCGCCGGCTCCGTCCGCGCAGTTCACTCGAGCCCGGCCGCCGAAGCGGCTGTGGCTCCGCGAGCAGGAGAAGGTCGAGGTCGAGGTCGACGTCGAAGAGGTCGAGGTCGAGGCGCTGCCGCCCGCGCCGCCGCTGGAGCTTCCGCCGCCGGGCGGGGGCGTGCCCGCGCTCGCGGAGTCACTCGAGGCGGAACCGCCGCTGCTGGACGAGCCGGAGCTCGAGGCCCCGGAGCGTCCTCCCGGCCCCACGTAGGCCGAGGCGCTCCCGGAGACCGACGAGCTGCCGGAGCCCGAGGCGAAGCCGTAGAACCCCGCCGACGCGAAGCCCGGGCCCGCGCTCGCGCCGGCACTCGCGCCCGTCGACGAGCCGGGGCGCGCGCCGGCGCCCTCATCGGGCGTCTCGTCGACGCTGATCTCGACGTCGATGTCCGAGTCGAAGTCGAAGCTGAGGTCCACGAACACCTCCGGGACACCGTCGCAGTCGAGGTCGAGGCCCCCTTCGACGTCGGTCGGCACGCAGTCCGTGAGGTCCGCGCCGGCGCCGGCGGCGCCCTCCCCGTTCGCCGCGCAGGCGACCAGAGCAGGGAACACGAAGAAGAGACACGCCCCGGATCGCATCGACCGAGCGCCGGGGAAGGAGGTGGAGGGAGTCATCGCT
>CALCTH010000278.1 GCA_937893795.1 uncultured Myxococcales bacterium
GCCCGCGGTGGTGGCTCCGGCTCGGGGCGGCCGCGGGCCCCGCGGAGCCGGTCCCAGCGCGTGCTTCGCCCGGTCATTCGGCCACCTCGCGGCGCACCGGCCCGACGTCCACGACGTCGCCGCGCAGCAGCCCGATGGGGGCCATCACGCGCTGGGCGCCCAGCAGCGCGCCGCCCACGCCCGGCGTGAGCGTGGGATGGCCCGCGGGAAAGCTCAGCGTGGCGTCGGCGGGATGCAGGGGCAGCTCGCCCTCCCCGGCGAGGACCTCGAGGCCGCGGTCGAGGCCGCGCATCACGCGGGCCGCGAGGCCCGCCCCCGCGAGGTCCACGCGGAGCTCCACGTCGTCGCCGAGGCCGATCTCCGTTGCACCCGAGCGCCGCAGCGCGCCGTCGATGGGGACGCCGCGGAGAAGCGTTCCGTTGCGGCTGCCGAGGTCCTGGACGACGAGAGCGTCGCCGTCGCGGCGGAGCACGCAGTGCCGGCGCGACACCGACGCGCCCCGCACCGGCAGGTCCCCCTCCCGCCCGACGACGAGCTCCGGGCCGGCGACGAAGCGTAGCCGCCTCCCATCGACGCGGAGGGTCAGGCCGCCAGAGGGAAGCCAGCGCGCCTCGAGGCGCTGAAGCAGCTCGGCGACCTCGGCGTCGTCAGGGACCTCGCGGAGGGCCTGGCGGAGTGCGTCACGGGCTTCCCGACGCGCCCCGGTGGCGAGCGCCATCTCATAGTCGCCCACGTGCCGCCGCAGCGTCCGCTCCCGCTGCGCTTCGGCGCTCCGGGCCTCGAGGAGCGCTTCGAGGCGCTCGACGTCGCCGGCGGCTTGCAGGCAACGCGCCACGTCGTCGGGTCGACCGAGCAGCTCCCAGGCGGTGGCCGCGCGCTCCGGCTTCCCCGCCCGCTCCAGGCGCTCCGCCGCTTCCTCCAGGCGTCGGCGTTCCTCCGCCGTGTGCGCGCCCCGGCTCTGGGCGGCCTCCAGGAGCGCCAGCCCGATCTGAGCGTTAACCTCGACGTGCTTCGGGTGGTCCTCGGGCAGCCATCGCAGCGCGTCGCGGTAGGCCAGCACGCGCTCGTCCGGGTCCGTGGCCCGGGCTGCGTGGAAGAGGAAGGCCTTGGCCGCATCCTCCGGGAGGTCCGCCTCGGCGTAGAGCGCCGCCGCGTCCCGAAAACGCCCCTCGGCCTCGGCCTTCCGCGCCTGGCGGTAGGTGCTGCTGAAGAGTCGGCGAACCACGCTCACCGCCGGGAAGCCTAGCAGTCGGCCGGTGGTCGCGAAGAGGCGGCCAGAACGATCATGGGTGTATGCTGGGTCACCGCTGCCGTATGACCTCAGGGTCACGCGAGTCGAACCCGGAGTCCCATGAGCAACCGCCTCGGCGAGCTACTCGTCCGCCAGAAGCGCATCAGCCTCGAGCAACTGCGCGCCGCCCAAGAATCCCAGCGCTCCGATGGCGTCAGCCTCGGCTACGCGCTGGCCAAGATGGGCGTGATCACCGACGAGGAGATCACCGAGTTCCTGAGCCAGCAGTACCGCGTTCAGGCCATCGATCTGAGCGAGTACGAGATCGAGCCGGAGGTCATCAAGCTCATCGGCCAGGACGTCGCGGAGCGCCACAAGATCATTCCGGTTTCCCGGGCCGGCTCCTCGCTCATCGTGGCGATGGCGGACCCTTCGAACCTCCACGCCATCGACGACATCAAGTTCCTCACGGGCTACAACGTCGAGCCCGTCGTCGCCTCCGAGGCCGCGATTCTGGCCGCCATCGAGCGGACCTATCGCGCTCCGGAGATCTCCTACGACGACATCATGGAGGGCTTCGATGAGGATGAGATCGAAGTCGCCGGCGACGAAGACGACATCAACCTCGTCGACCTCGAGCGCGCCACGGAAGACGCGCCGGTGGTGCGCCTCTGCAACGCGATCCTGCTGAACGCCATCAAGCGCGGGGCCTCGGACATTCACATCGAGCCCTACGAAAAATCCTTCCGCGTCCGCTACCGCGTGGACGGCGTGCTCCACGAGGAGATGAAGCCCCCGGCGAAGCTCAAGAACGCCATCGCCTCCCGCATCAAGGTGATGGCGAGCCTGGACATCGCCGAGCGCCGCCTGCCGCAGGACGGGCGCATCAAGCTGAAGCTGGGCAAGGGCCGGGAGATGGACTTCCGCGTCTCCGCGCTCCCGACGCTCTTCGGCGAGAAGATCGTCCTTCGACTCCTCGATAAGTCGAACCTTCAGCTCGACATGACGCGGCTCGGCTTCGAGGAGAAGGCCCTCGCGGACTTCAAGAAGCAGATCCACCAGCCCTACGGCATGGTGCTCGTCACGGGCCCGACGGGCTCGGGCAAGACGACGACGCTCTACTCCGCGCTGGCCGAGCTGAACCAGCCGGACACCAACATCAGCACCGCCGAGGACCCCGTGGAGTTCAATCTCCAGGGCATCAACCAGGTGCAGCAGCACGACGACATCGGGCTCAACTTCGCAGCCTCGCTCCGCTCG
Organism: uncultured Myxococcales bacterium; assembly: GCA_937893795.1. Classification (GTDB taxonomy): domain Bacteria; phylum Myxococcota_A; class Polyangia; order Polyangiales; family Houyiibacteriaceae; genus CALCTH01. The sequence goes on from CALCTH010000278.1 coordinate 2,492, forward strand.
TTCCTGCGCCAGGACCCCGACATCATCATGGTCGGTGAGATTCGGGACTTCGAGACGGCGGAGATCGCCATCAAGGCCGCGTTGACCGGCCACCTGGTGCTCTCGACGCTGCACACGAACGACGCGCCGAGCACCGTGACCCGCCTGCTGAACATGGGCGTGGAGCCCTTCCTCGTCACGGCGGCCGTGAACCTCGTGCTGGCGCAGCGCCTGGCGCGGCGCATCTGCCCGGACTGCCGCGTCGAGGTGCCGACGGACCCGCAGGCGCTCCTCGACGTGGGCTTCACCGAGGACGAAATCGGTAGCGTGCAGACCTACAAGGGCGCCGGCTGCCGGACCTGCTCGGACAAGGGCTACAAGGGACGCATCGCGCTCTACGAGGTCATGCCCTTCACCGACCGGCTCAAGGAGATGGTGCTCCAGGGTTGCTCGAGCGCCGAGCTGAAGGAAGAGATGATCTCCGAGGGCATCAAGTCCCTGCGCATGAGCGGACTGCCCAAGCTCGCCGAGGGCGTCACCACCATCGAAGAGGTGGTGCGCGTGACGACCGCGGACCGCTCCTGAGCGCGCCGCCGGTCGCGCGGCTCCCCGGCTCCTTCCCCTGCGCGCGGCGCCCGCCGAGACGGCGAGGCACGTCCCTCCCCGTGCGCGTCGTCAGGCGATCGCCCTCCTCTCGAGGCGATCGCCCCTCGTGGCGCGCCAAGCACACGGAATCCGAGCTCGGCTTGCCACAAAGCACCGCACCGGCATGCCATACATGGCGTGGCATGGCCACGTTGCACGTCAAACATGATCCACCGCGCCGCTCTTCGAGCCCCGATCGCGCTCGCAGATGGTCAACTGCGATACACACCACCCCCAGCCCTGGGGAGAACGCGTGGATTGTCAACGAAAGCGCGAATCTTTTGCGATACATTTGATTGTTCGATTTCGCACTATCGAGCGGCCCATTCCGGGCTCCAGCCAAAGACCGATGAGATTCCGAAGGCTTACGTGACCACAGGTCGAAGCCTTTCGCCATGCATGTAGGGTCACGGATTGTCTTGCGAGGCCACGTTTGCTAGATCGTCCGTATGCGGATCAGCAATTCGTTCAGCGAAGGCGAGATCGCCATCCTCGACTTTATCCTGCAGACCCTCCTTCGCGGTGGGTCGCCGCAGATGGCGACGCGGAACAAGGAGTTCGCGTCCCTCTACCGCAAGGTCGTGACGATGAAGACGCGGGTCGCGGAAAAGAAGGAGGAGAAGGAGCGGAAGCAGCGCTCGTCCGTCGGCACCATCGCCGCGGCCAGCGCCGAGACTCCCGCTGGCGACTCGCTCGACCAGGTCGGATGAGCGCCTGAAGGCGTCCGGCCGTTGACCGGCGCCACGGCGACGGGATAGTGGCCTCGCGATGCTCCTCTTACGCGGCGGCACGGTCTTCGATGCGGCGCTCGACGGAGCGCCGACGGGAGCTGGGACCCTCGCCGGAGGGCGGCGAGCCGACGTGCTCGTGGCGGACGGGGTCGTTCGCCGCGTCGCGCCCTCGCTCGAGCCCGACGCGCACCCGGACGCGCGCCTCCTCGACGTGAGCGGGTGCTGGCTCGGTCGGGGCTTCATCGACCTGCGTGCCCATCTCCGCGAGCCCGGCGAAGAACACAAGGAGACGCTGGCCACGGGCCGCGCCGCCGCGGCCGCCGGCGGTTTCACGGCCGTCTGCGCGATGCCGGGGACGACCCCGGTGAACGACCAGCGGGCCGTTACGGACCTCATCGTCGACCTCGCCGGTCGGCGCCCGGGGCCGCACGTGTGGCCCTTCGGCGCCATCACGAAGGGTCTCGCGGGCAAGGAGCTCTCGGAGATGGCCGAGCTCGCCGAAGCGGGCTGCGTCGGCGTCACCGACGACCGCCATCCGGTCCACGCCGCGGGCCTCCTCCGGCGCGCGCTGGAGTACGCGAGCACCTTCGGGCTGGTGCTCATGCAGCATTGTGAGGAGCCCGGGCTCGCCGCGGGCCCGTACCACGAGAGCCCGCTCTCCACACGTCTCGGCCTGCGCGGCCAGCCCCGCGAGGCCGAGGACGTCGCCGTGGCCCGGGACCTCCGCCTCGCGGAGCTCGCCGGCGCCTCGCTCCACGTCGCCCACGTCTCCTCGGCGGGGTCCGTGGCGCTGCTCCGGGAGGCGAAGGCACGCGGCGTCCGCGTCACGGCCGACGTGTCCCCGCATCACCTCACCATGACCGAAGACGCTCTCCTCGGAGGGGGCCGCGTCGGCTACGAGCCGCTGGCGAAGGTGCTCCCTCCGCTGCGCGAGGCCCGGGACCGGGAGGCGCTCGTCGAGGGCTTGGCGGACGGCACGCTCGACTGCGTCGCGTCCGACCACGCCCCGCACACGCGTCTCGACAAGGACGCGGAGCTCGACGCCGCCGCCTTCGGCATCAGCTCCCTCGAGACCACGCTCTCGCAGGTGGCGTCCCTCGTGAGCGCGGGTGAGCTCCCGGCGGCGCGCGCCATGGACGCCCTGGGCGACGCGCCCGCCCGGGTCCTCGGGAAGCCCACGGGGCTCGTGGGCCAGGGCGACCTCACGGTGGTCGACCCGGCTCATCGATGGACGCCCACGGCCGAGACGCTCCGAAGCAAGGGCAAGAACACGCCGCTCCTGGGGACCCCTCTGACCGGCGCCGCGCGGCTGACCATCGTAGACGGAGCGGTCGTCTACGACGCGGTGGCGCGCTAACAGGAGCAGCGGGGGCGAGCCCGCCGACACATGACCCGATCGCCGAGAGAGAGCATGAGCGACGCGATGCACGAGACCGCCCGACAGCCCGCCTACCTGGCCCTCGCCGACGGGCGCATCTTTCGCGGGTGGGCCATGGGCGCCCGCGGCGTGACCACCGGCGAGGCCGTGTTCACGACCGGCATGACCGGCTATCAGGCGGTCCTCACGGACCCGTCCTACTGCGGGCAAATCGTCACGATGACGGCGCCGCACATCGGGAACACGGGCGTCAACGAGGAGGACCCGGAAGCGCGGCGGCCCTTTCTCGCGGGCTTCGTCGTGCACGCGCTGGCCGAGACGCCGAGCAGCTGGCGGTCCACCGCGAGCCTCGATGCCTACCTGAAGGAGCACGGCATCGTGGGCCTCGCCGGCATCGATACGCGCGGCCTGACCCGGCATATCCGCGACGCCGGCGCGCAGTCCGCCGCGATCGGGACCGGCGACCCGGCGGACCTCGTGTCACGCGCCCGGGCCACGGCGCCCATGAACGGGCGCGATCTGACCGGCGTCGTCAGCACCGACGCGCCCTACGAATGGACCAAGGGCTCGGGCGCGTGGAAGAGCGCGGACGCGGAGGGACCCGGTGAAGGGCTCCACGTCGTGTGCGTGGACTTCGGCATCAAGCGCAACATCCTCCGCTGCTTCGCGGACCTCGGATGCCGGCTCACCGTCGTGCCGGCGACCACGGACGCGGACGCGATTCGCGCGCTGAAGCCGGACGGTGTGTTTCTGAGCAATGGCCCCGGAGACCCCGCCGCCGTGGGCCACGGCGTCGCGCTCGCGAAGGCGCTCCTCGGCACGGTCCCGCTCTTCGGCATTTGTCTCGGGCACCAGCTCCTCGGGCAGGCGCTCGGGGGCACGACCTACAAGCTCAAGTTCGGCCACCGCGGCCTGAACCAGCCGGTGAAGGACCTCGCGACCGGTCGCATCGAGATCACCACGCAAAACCACGGCTTCGTGGTCGACCCGGCGTCGCTCGCGGGCACCGCCGAGGTGACGCACATCCATCTGAACGACGACACGTGCATGGGCATCGCGAAGCCCGACGCACGCGCCTTCGCCGTGCAGTACCACCCCGAGGCCGCCGCGGGGCCGCACGACGCGCACTACCTCTTCGGCCGCTTCATCGACACGATGCGCCCCTGAGCGAGGGCCCTTCAGTCGCTCGGCCCGACGTGCGCCCGAGGGCCTCGGAGGCGCGTGGGTCGCGCGCGCAGCACCACCCGGATCCCCGGTCCGCGCGGCACGGCCACGTGCTCGAGAAGCCGGTCGCCGTTGCAGTCCTCCAGCCGGACGTCCAGCGTCGACTCGTCGGGCAGTGCGGCGGGGGGCAGCTCGAGCAGGGCCCCGGGTGGGAGGACCTCGGTAGGACCGAGCAGGTCGGCGGCGGCGGCCGCGCCGCCGGCCGTCCCCACGCGGACGTGGCAGACGACCTCGCCCCCGGTCGCGTTGTGCACGCGAAGCCCTGGCGCCTCGTCAGCCTCCACCGTGTTCGCCAAGGAGGCGGCGCAGCCGAGGAGCGCCGGAAGCACGAAGGTGAGCACGACGTGACGAGGGCGCCGGGGCACGTCCACGACGGTGGCCGGGGGCGGCCGCGGCGTCAAAGCCCCTAGCCGGCGGGGCGCCCCGCCGACACGGTGCGGTCATGGGCTTCGCCACGCCGCGCGCGCGCGTTCTCGCCCGGGCCTCCGAGGAGGTCCGCGGCGCGGGATCGCTCTGGCTCGGCCCCGGCCTCCCGCAAGCGCTCGCGGGGCTCGGCTCGAGCTTGCGCGGGACCGTCCCGGAGCTCGCCGTCGTCGAGGTCACGCGCGTCGGCGCCGCCGGGAGCGTCCCCGCACCTGCGGGCCCCGACGAAGCG
>CALCTH010000279.1 GCA_937893795.1 uncultured Myxococcales bacterium
CGGGCCGTGGCGTGGTCCCGCGCCGGCTGGCGCCGGGCACGGACCCCGCGCGGCACTGGCACGAGACACGCGTGCTCGCCGTCGACGCCCGGCGCGGCACGCTCCGGGACGTCCGGGTCGGCGAGCTTACCCGGCTCCTGCGCGCGGGCGACCTCGTGGTCCTCAACGACTCCGCGACCTTGCCCGCCAGCCTGCGGGGCGCTCTCCGCGGCGAGCCCGTCGAGCTGCGCCTCACCGGCGCGGCGGGCGCGGAGAGCTTCCCCGCCGTGTGGGAGGCGGTCCTCTTCGGCGCCGGAGACTGGCGTGACGATACGGACGCGCGTCCCCTTCCTCCGGACGTCGAGGTCGGCGACCTGCTCACCTTCGGCGAGCTCACGGCGCGGGTGGTGCACGCCCCGTCTGCGCGCCGCCTCGAGGTCCGCTTCGACCGACGTGGCGACGCGCTCGCCGAGGCCCTCTACGTCGTCGCGGGTCCCGTTCAGTACCGGCATCTCGCGGCGCCGCTCTCCCTCGCCGACGTGCAAACGCCCTACGCCGCCGCGCCGTGGTCCGTCGAGATGCCCTCCACGGGTCGGCCGCTCGCGTGGCCGCTGCTCGCGGCGCTCGAACGCTGCGGCGTCCAGCGGGCGTTTCTCACGCATGCCGCGGGCTTGAGCGCCACGGGCGACCCAGCGCTCGACGCCGTGCTCCCCTTCCCGGAGCGCTACCTCATCCCCGACGCCACGGCGGAGGCCCTCCGGCGGGCGCGAGCCCGGGGCGGCCGGATCATCGCTGCCGGGACGACCGTCGTGCGCGCACTGGAGGCCAGCGGTGGCGCGGCAGGGCCGGGCGTGGCGCGCGGGCGCATCGGATCCGAGACGACGCTCGAGGTCGCCAGCGGCATCCTCACGGGGGTCCACTCCCCCGGCGAGAGTCACTTCGCGCTCCTCGGTGCCTTCGCGCCCGCAAGCATCCTGGCCGAGGCCCACGCCGCCGCGGCGCGCTGGGGCTACCTCGCGCATGAGCTGGGCGACCTGATGCTCATCACCTGAGCGCACGTCGAGGACGATGGGATACGCTCCCGTTCCTTCGCCGACCGAGACGTTCGTGCCTGAAGCCGCCCCCGCGCCCCGCCCCCGCCGCCGCCTCCGCTCCCGCCTGCTTCGCTGGACGGGGCGGCTCTTCGTGGCCTCCGTCGCCTTCGTCGTGGCCGTGCTCGTCATCTACCGCTCGGCCTTCGGCGCCTCGGCGGAGGGCGCGCGGCTGGCCCGGATGGAGGCCTCGCCGCAGTGGAACGGCGCAGGCTTCGAAAATCCCGAGCCGCTCTGGAACGACCTCTCCCTCGGCAGCTTCCTGAGCCGCGTGATGATGGACACGCCGCCGCGCACCCCGGAGGAGCCCGCGGACCTCCCCACGGTCGATCCCCGGGCCGGCCTGGCGGCGCCGCCGGTCAGCGGCCTCCGTGTCACCTGGCTCGGCCACTCCACGAGCGTGGTTCACATCGACGGGGCCGTCTTCCTCCTCGACCCGGTGTGGGGTCCGACGGCGTCGCCGATCCCGTGGGCCGGCCCCTCCCGCTGGGCCGAGCCGCTCCTGACCCTCGAAGAGCTTCCCGCCCTCGACGCGGTGATCCTCAGCCACGATCACTACGACCACCTCGACGCGCCCACCATCGAGGCGCTCGCACACACCGGCGTCGAGTTCTACGCGCCGCTGGGTGTGGGCGCTCACCTCGCGCTCTGGGGCGTGCCCGAGGCGCGCATTCACGAGCGAGACTGGGGGGACCGGAGCGAGGTGGCGGGCATCGAGGTCGTCTGCACGCCGGCGCGGCATGCGTCGGGCCGCGAAGTGTTCGACCAGAACGCGACGCTCTGGGCGGGCTGGGCCTTCCTCGGCCCCTCGCATCGCGTCTTCTTCAGCGGCGACACGGGGCTCTTCGACGGGATGAAGCGCATCGGCGAAGAGCTCGGCCCCTTCGACCTCACCATGCTCGAGGTCGGCGCCTACGACGCCGCTTGGCCGGACTGGCATCTCGGCCCGGAGCAGGCCGTACAGGCCCACGGGTGGCTGCGCGGCAAGCTCCTCCTGCCGGTGCATTGGGGGCTCTTCGACCTCGCCTTCCACGGCTGGACCGAGCCCATGGAGCGTGTGCTCGTGGCCGCCGAAGAGAGCGGCGCCCGCGTGGTCACGCCGCGGCTCGGCGAGAGCGTCGAGCCCGACGCGCCTGCTCCCCCGACGCGCTGGTGGCCGACGCAAGCGTGGAGCACGGCCGCGGAGGCCCCGGTCGTCGCGACCGACGTCGACGGCCGCCCCCCGCACCCCTGAGCGAGCTGCTAGCTGCCCAGCGGCCAGCGGCGCTTCAGCAGCGTACGGCGCACGCGGCCGATGGCACGCTGAACCTCTCCCATGGCGACGCGGTTCGCGGGGTTCCGACGCATGCAGCGCCGCACGATCTCCGCGAAGCCCGCCGTGTACTCGTCGGCGGCCAGCGCGGCGACGGGCTCCGGGAGTCCGTCGTGCTGGATGTGCGCCGTGATCACCGCGACGTCGTTCGGGTCGTCGAAGAGCGTGCGACCGGTCATCAGCTCGAAGGCGAGGCAGCCGAAGGCATACACGTCCGCCGGGGTCGCGCGCCCCTCGCCGCTCTCGTCCCGTCCCCAGACCTCCGGCGCTCCATAGCAAGCCGTGCCGCAGCCGGGACGGAGGTGTCTCCCCGCGAGGCCGAAGTCCACCAGCACGGGGACCTCCGGCGCGGCGCCGCGGGCACCGTCCGGGTCGCGTACGATGATGTTCGAGGGTTTGAGGTCCAGGTGCGCGACACCGGCCTCGTGCATGGCTGCGAGCCCCGCGGCGATGCCCTCGAGGAGATCGACGGCGCGCTCCATGTCGAGGTCCCGCGCCTCCATCAGGCGCTCCAGGTTCGGCCCCTCCACCAGCTCCATCACGAGGATCGGCTTGGGCCGCGCGCCGGCGTCGAACGTCACGAAGCGGGCGATGTTCGGGTGCGCCGGTAGCCCGAGTAGTGTGCCCGCCTCTTCGCGGAAGAGGCGGAGGAACTCGTCCTCGTTCAGCATGCGGGCCGCGGCGCCGGCGTAGTCCGGGGTCTTCAGGGCGTAGCGCTCGGCGTGCGGGTCGTTGCGGGCCTCGGCCCGGGTGGCGACGAAGACGGACCCGGAGGCGCCCGTGCCGATGGGCCGCATCACGTGGAAGCCTCCCACGATGCGGGTGGCCGGCACCCACGCGGGAAGCGCCATGTTTCTCCGGATGCTGGGCCTTCGCTCCGGGGAGCGCGGTCCGTCGAGCGGCAGCGTGGGGAGCCGTCCCAGCACCGCGACCACGAGGCGGGCGAAGGGCGCGGGCAGCGCCGCGCGGAGCGCTTCCATGGCCGTCGCGAGCGCCGGTCCGAGGGGCGTTTCCGTGCTCCGGAGCGCGCGTTCGAGCTGAAGGTCGAGGGCCCGGAGCGCCGTCGCGAGGGCCGGGGCGCCTTCGTCGCGCGGGAGCCCGAGGCGGCGCCGCGCCCCGCGCACGAGCTTGGCGAAGGCCGAGCACGCGCTCTCGAGCTGCGCGAGTGCCGTGTCGCCGTCCGTATGCTCGGCGAGCTCGCGGCGCGAGGCGACGGCGCGCACGCCGGCGAGGGCGTGGCCCAGCTGCTGGAGCGCGGCCCGCAGCGCCTCCACGCGCGGCGAGGTGGCGATGGGAAGGTCGTGGCCGAGCTCGAGGAGGCGCCGCAGCGGCTCGCGGAGCGCCTGCGCCTCGATGGCGCCATCGGGGAGCGTCTCCGTCGCCGCGGCGAAGCGCGCGAGGGCCCGGAGCGCCGCGCGGATCTCCGGCACCATCGAGGCCTCGCCCATGGTCTCCACGTCGCGCGAGCTCCGCGCCTGCCAGGCGACCGCGAGCACTACGTCGCTCACCTCGACGAGCCGCTCTCGCACCAGCGCGTCACCGGCGCGGGCCGCGGTCGCGTTCGTCGCACGGCATAGCCCGGGCTCCGTGTCCTCGGCGGCGCGGAGGTAGAGCGCCTGGCCGGCGAGGAAGCGGCGTGCGCGCAGGACGTCACCGCGCGGCTCGACGCGTGGTCCGTCCGCGTCGACGCAGTGAAGCAGCGCGCGAAGCCGGAAGAGTCTCCCCGTGAAGTCCTCGGCGCTCTCCGCGTCGACGTCGTGCCGCAGCAGCCAGCGCGTGAGGCGTTCGAAGAGCTCTCCGAGCGGCTTCAGCGCGTCGCGCTGCTCGCGGCCGGCGAGGCCGAGGAGCGAGGCCAAGGTCTCGGACTCGAGCAGCGACGCATCGAGCTCTCGAAGCGCGCGGAAGGTAGCCAGCCCGCGTGACGGGTCCTCCGTCTCGCGGGTCTCCTCGAGCGTGTGGACGTGCTCGACCGCGCTGGTCAGGGCTCTGCGCGCAGCCTGCGCGGCGGCCGCCGCGCCCTCGCTCACGAAGGCGTCGAGGGCCCCGTCGACCCGAGCCCGCAGCGTGGATGCGTCCGGACCCGGACCGAGCTCCTCGTGAACGCAGCGTGCGAGGTGCACCTGGCCCGCGTCGGCGCCGGAAGCGTCCCGGCCCTCGAGGGCGTCCGCGAGGAGCGTGCGGGCCCGTTCGGCGGCAGCGGCCCCGATTCCGAGCTTCCCGTCGGGCCCCTCGATGCGTTCCCGGCGCAGACGCACCAGCGCCATGGCGGCGGGAAGCCCACCCGCCTCGACCAGCTCGACGAGCAGCGTGGCGACAGCGTCGGGCTCGCGCTCCGCGGCCCGCGGCAGGCCCGCCACCATCGCCGCGGGCACGCCGGGGTCGCGCGTGGCGATGGGGGAGCGCAGCAGCTCGTGCGCCCGTGTCAGGGCCTGCTCCGGGTCGACCGCGATGGACGCCGCCAAGGAGGCCGCGGCGCGCCGCCATTCCGTCACGCCGTGCTGGGCTCCGAGGTGCCGATTCACCTCGTCGCCGAGCGGGGGCAGGGCGCGGGAGAGCAGCCCTCTCGCCGCGGCGACGTGCTGCCAGACGAGGCTCTCGCGGTCGGCGAGGAGCGCGTTCCAGGCGGCGCGCACCAGCGGCGTCTCGAAGACGCGCACCCCGGCGTCATCCCCCGCATCCGCGCGGCGCACGGCCTCGCGGGCGGCCCGCTCCAGCAGCCGCGCGGCCAGCACGCGGGAGGGGAGGGCGCCCTGGCTCGGTAGCGTGAGCCACTCCTCCGCCAGCTCGCGGCGGCTGATGAGCGCGAGGGCGAGCCCATCGGCACGGCTCGCGACGCCCAGCGGAAGATCCAGACTGAGCGCGACGCGGGCCCGCGTCCCTGCGCCGGCGAGGGCGCGGTGGCTCGACGAGATGGCGAGCTGCGTCGCGACGGCGACGAAGGTCGCGGCGTCCCCGCGCCCGAGGTCCCGAAGCACGCGCCGGCCGAGCTCACGTTTCAGCTCACAGGGTGGAAGCGCGGCGGCGAGCTCGTAGAGCGCCGCGCTCGCGGCCGCAGGGCTCAAGAATGCGACGTCGTCGACGAGGCCCGTCGCGAAGGCGCGCTGCACGGAGGCCAGGAGCGCTTCCGGCTCGAGACCCTCCAGGGGCACTGCACGCCGCGTGTCCGCGACGGCCGCCGCGAGATCGGCGAGCGACTGGCGCCAGAGCGCACGACGCTCTGCCGCGTCGTCCATTCGATGCAGCGCAGCGAGGCCTTCGAGGTAGTCGCGTTGTCGCAAGGTCCTGTCTGGGTGTACGGCGCTTCGCGGCGTTCCGGAAGTTCTCCGCGAGGGCCAGGGGCCTACCGGCCGGGTCGCCGGGCCGATGGCGGCCGCACTGAGCTTCCGCAACGCCCGCGGCGCCCGCGCCTGGCACACCCGTCTTCGCGATGACCGACGGCACCTTCAAGACGCCCCTGCCCCGAAACGAGCCCGTGCGCGCGTACGCGCCCGGCTCCGCCGACCGGGCCGCCCTCGAGCGCGCCCTCGCGGAGGTGGAGGCCCAGCGCCTCGACGTCGGCGCGCGGATCGGCGGCGAGGACCGCCGGAGCGGGGACACCCGGGACGTCGTCATGCCCTGCGACCACGCTCACGTGCTGGCCTCGGTTCACGTCGCGGGGGCCGCGGACGTCGTCGACGCCATCGAGGCGGCGCGGGCTGCAGCGCCGGCCTGGTCGGCCATGCCCTACGCCGAGCGCGCCGCCATCTTTCTCAAGGCCGCCGAGCTGCTCGCCGGTCCGTGGCGCATGCGCATCAACGCCGCGTGCATGCTGGGCCAGGCCAAGACGTGCCATCAGGCGGAAATCGACGCGGCCTGCGAGCTCATCGACTTCCTGCGCTTCAACGTCACCTTCGCGGAGCAGATGCTCGCCGTGCAGCCGGAGTCGGGACCCGGGCTCTGGAACCGTTCGGACTACCGGCCGCTCGAGGGCTTCGTCTTCGCGGTCACGCCCTTCAACTTCCTGGCCATCGCCCTGAACCTGCCGCTCGCGCCGGCGCTGCTCGGGAACGTGGTCGTGTGGAAGCCCGCGACGCAGACCATGGTCGGCGTGCACCACATGCTCGCCTTGCTGCGCGAGGCCGGCCTCCCCGACGGGGTCATCAACGTCGTGCCCGGCGATGGCCCGGTGCAGGGCCAAGCGGCGCTCGCCAGCCGCCACCTGGCCGGCGTTCACTTCACCGGCTCCACCGCGACCTTCCGCGCGCTCTACCAGGGCGTGGCCGCGGGCCTCGACCGCTATCGGGCCATCCCGCGCATCGTGGGCGAGACCGGCGGCAAGGACTTCATCGTGGCCCACCCGAGCGCCGACGTGGCGCAGCTCGCCACGGCCATCGTGCGCGGCGCCTTCGAGTATCAGGGCCAGAAGTGCTCGGCGGCCTCGCGCCTCTACCTTCCGGCGTCGCTCTGGACGGCGCTGAAGGAGCGCGTCCTGGCGGACATGGCCGACCTCACGCAGGGCGACGTTCGCGACTTTTCGAACTTCCTGGCCGCCGTCATCGACCGGAAAGCCTACGACAAGCACGTTGGCTACCTCGCCCTCGCGAAGGACACGGCGCACGTGCTCGGGGGCGGCGGCGCCGACGACGCCAAGGGCTTCTTCGTCGAGCCGACCTTCGTCCAGGTGGACGATCCCAAGCACCGTATGATGCAGGAGGAGATCTTCGGCCCCATCGTCACGGCCTACGTCTATGACGACGCCGGTGACGGCTGGCCGCGCATCCTCGACACCGTGGACGAGACGTCGCCCTATGCGCTCACGGGCGCGGTCTTCGCGCGCGAGCGGACCGCGCTCGTCGAAGCGCAAACGCGCCTCCGTCACGCCGCCGGCAACTTCTACCTCAACGACAAGCCCACGGGGGCGGTGGTGGGTCAGCAGCCCTTCGGCGGCGGCCGCGCCAGCGGCACGAACGACAAGGCGGGCAGCTTGTGGAACCTGACGCGCTGGGTCAGCCCCCGTTCCATCAAGGAGAACCTCAGCCCGCCGACGGACTGGCGCTACCCCTTCCTGGCTTGATGGGCTCCGCGTCCAGGTGAGCGGACCTCCGCGATGTGGCTCGGCGTTCCGGTCCGGCGATCACGATGGTAGATCGAGCCGGTGAGTAGCGGGAGCCAGCGGGAGACGCCGAGCGATCTTCAGCAAGAGGTGGAGCGCCTGGCGCTGCTCCACCGCATCGGCGTCGCGCTGAGCGCCGAACGCAACCGCGACCGCCTCGTCGAGCAGATTCTCCTCGAGGCCAAGCGCCTCTGCCGCGCCGACGGGGGCACCCTCTACCTCCGCACCGAGGACGACGAGCTTCGCTTCGCGATCATGCGCACCGACTCGCTGGGCATCGCGCTCGGTGGCTCGACGGGCAAGACCATCGATCTGCCGCCCATCCCCATGTTCGACCCGGCGACGGGGGAGGCCAACCGCACCAACGTCGCGACCTACGCCGCGCATCTCGGGGAGAGCGTGAACATCCCCGACGCCTATGACGCGACGGGCTTCGACTTCTCGGGGATGAAGCGCTTCGACACGCGGAACCAATACCGCTCCACGTCCTTCCTCACCCTCCCGCTCGTGAACAGCCAGGGCCGCGTCATCGCCGTCCTCCAGCTGCTGAACGCGCGCCACGCGGACACCCAGGAGGTCGTGCCCTTCGCGGCGGAGGACCAGCGCATCGTCGAGGCGCTCGCCAGCCAGGCTGCCGTCGCCCTCGACAACCAGGCCCTCATCGACGGTCAGAAGGCACTCCTCGAGGCCTTCATCCAGATGATCGCGTCCGCCATCGACTCGAAGTCGCCGTATACCGGCGCGCACTGCGAGCGCGTACCCATCCTGACGCTCATGCTCGCCGAGGCCGCGGAGAAGGCGACGACGGGGCCCTACGCCGACTTCGCCCTCTCCGAGGAGGAGTGGTACGAGCTCAAAATCGCGGCGTGGCTTCACGACTGCGGCAAGGTCACCACGCCGGTCCACGTGATGGACAAGGCGACGAAGCTCGAGACCATCTTCGACCGAATGGCCATCGTTCGGACCCGCTTCGAGGTCCTCGACCGGGACGCGCGCGTCCGCATGCTCGAGGCCAAGGCGGCCGGGGACGCCGAGGCCGAGGCGCGCTACGCGGACGAGGCGGCGTCGCTCGAGGCCGATTTGGCGTTCCTCGAGCAGGCCAACCTGGGCGGCGAGTTCCTCCGCGACGACGCCAAGGAGCGCATCGCTCGCATCGGAGCGCGGCGCTACGTCGAGGGACGCACGGAGCGAGCGCGCCTCGACGAGGAGGAGATCGAGAACCTCACGGTGAGCCGCGGCACGCTCACGCAGCGCGAGCGGCTGATCATCAACGGGCACATGGTGCAGACCGTTCAGATGCTCGAGGCGCTTCCCTTCCCAAAGCACCTCCGGCGCGTCCCCGAATACGCAGGTGGACACCACGAGAAGATGGACGGGAAGGGATACCCGCGGGGCATCTATGCTAGCGACATGTCCCCGCCGGCCCGCATGATGGCCATCGCGGACGTCTTCGAGGCCTTGACCGCGCAGGATCGGCCCTACAAGCCCGGCAAGAAGCTGAGCGAGGCCATGCGCATCATGGGCTTCATGAAGCGCGACAACCACCTCGACCCGCAGCTCTTCGACCTCTTCGTCGAGAGCGGCGTCTACCGTGCCTACGGCGAGCGCTTCCTGCCGGCGGAGCTCATCGACGAGGTCGACGAAGCCGCGCTGGTGGCCATCGAGCCGGCGCCCTTCGACTTGCCACCGCCCAACGAGCGGGCGAAGCGCTGGCAGGGCTTCCTGCCACAGTACGAGCCGCTTCGCGCGAGCGCGATGGGTAGCTCGCCGCCCAAGGAGTAGGGGCTGGCTTCACTCCACGGCGGCGATGCTCAGCAGATAGTGCTTGCCGTCGCCGCGGCGCTCGAAGCGGAGGCTCACCCGATCGCCTTCCGAGAGGCCCTCGAGCTGCCCGGGCTCGCCCGCGAAGAAGGGCATCGTCATGGCCGGCATGTAGTCCGGGACGTCCTCGTGGGCGATGCTGGCCCGCGAGCCGTCCTCCGCGACCGCTTGGATGACGCCGCCCGTCGTGAAGGGGCCCGCCACGGTCTCGGCGGCTGCCGCGCCGGAGGCGGGCTCCCTTGCCTCCGCCGCGTCGGACGAGCAGCCGACGAGGGTCGTCGTGGCGAGGAGGGCGGTGAGGAAGAACAGCGGTCGTCCCATGGCGGGGAGTATGCGTCGCTCACGAGGTCGTGCACGTCTCGACGGGCGCCGGCTCCCGCCTATGCTGACGCCGTGCCCGGGTCCACGCTCCGTTACCGCGGCCTCGATGTACGAGGATGTGCGGATCCCGATTGTGATCTCGACGCGGCCTGCTGTATCCCGGGTCACGCTGCCGCGACGCGGCCTCCCCGAAGGGGAACGGCGACGTCGATGGCGCCGACCCCGGCTGCGCGAAACGCCCGTCCGTGAGCCCTTAGACCATGAGCCAGTCCTTCTCCCGCGAATCCGCCCCGGTCACCTACGCCGAGCCGGCGTCCATGACCGAGCGACCCGCTTCCGGAACCCTCCTCGCCGAGCGCTTGAAGCCCTCGCGACCGTCGGGATGGGCCGCCGTGGTCATGCACCCGACGGGCCTCCTCCATCGCGCGCCGCTGACGGTGGCGCTCGCGGAGGCTGGCTTCGACGTCCTCAGCTGCCCCACCCGCTACCGCGGAAAGGGCGCGTCGTTGCTCATGGAGAAGGTGGCCTTCGCCGTCGCCGCGGCGGTGCGCCACGCCCGCGAGCAGCTCGGCGCGTCCAAGGTGGCGCTGGTCGGCTGGAGCGGCGGCGCGGCGCCCATGGCCCTGGCCCAGGCCGAGGCCACGGGCTCGAGCGTGGGCCGGCTCCCGGACGGCACCGAGTACCTGCTCGCCGAGGCGGGGCTCACGCCGGCCGACGCGCTCGTGCACGTCGCCGGTCATCGCGGTCGCGCCCACATCCTTCGCGCCTGGCTCGACCCCTCCGTCGTCGACGAGCGCGACCCGGGGCTGCGCGATCCCGGGCTCTCACTCTTCGCCGAGGGCGCCCCGACGGCGCCCTACGACGCCGGGTTCCTCCGGAGCTACCGGCGCGCCCAGCGGGAGCGGCACGAGCGCCTCGCGCGCTTCGCCCGCCAGACCCTCGCGACCTACGGCGACCGGGTCTTCACCATCTACGGCACCGCCGCCGACCCGCGCTTCTTCGACCGGGCCGTCGATCCGAACGAGCGCACGACGGTCTATGGCCTCGGCGACCCCGCGAGCGTCAACGACGGGACCGAGGGCATCGCCCGCTTCACGAGCTGCCAGAGCTTCCTGAGCCAGTGGTCCGTGGAGGACACGCCGGCCGACGCCATGCCCGCGCTACGGCGCATCGACGTCCCCTACCTGATGGTGGAGAACGAGGCGGACGACGTATGCCCGCGCTCCCACGTGCTGGACCTCGTGGGCGCCGGTGATGGCGAGCACATGATCATCGAGCACGCGAACCACGGCTACGAGGGGCAGCCCGAGAAGGCCGCCGACGCCGCCGAGGTCATCCGCGACTTCGTCCCCTTTCGCGGGTCGTTGTTCTTGGTTTTTTTTTCTCTTTTTTTCCCTGCGCTCTTGGGGGTTCTCGCTTGTCTTGCGTTGTCCCGCGCGACCAGCTCCCCGAGCGCGGTCAGAATGTCCGCGTCGCTCACGTACTGCATCTCGACGTGGCAGGGCACGTTCACGATGCGCCGGTAGATGGCCCACGCGCTCGGCGCGTCCTCGCTCAGCGGGTGGTAGTAGCGCCGGAAGGGCACGAGCTCGTGCTCCCAGGGGCCCTCCGCCGGTAGCAGGAGAGGCACGCTGGCGGGGATGCCCGGATGCGTCTCCCCGCCGGGGACGGGCGTCAGCCCGGCGCTGCGGCCGAGCTCCAGCATGCGCTCGTACTGCACGCGATAGGCGGCCCCGAGCCTCCGCATCTGCGCGAGGCGCATGAGGAGGAAGGCCGCGCTCGGGTCCGAGAGCTTCCCGTTCGTGGCGCGCCGGTTGATCTTGGTCCCCGGGGCATGGCCGAAGATGATGAGGCTCCGGAAGAGCTCCTCGTCCTCGGCCGAGACGATGGCGCAACCTCCCTCGCCGAAGCCCCAGGGCTTCGTGTGGTGGAAGCTCACGGCTTCGTCCGGGCCGTGGGGGTGGGAGCCGAGCGCCACGGCGGCGTCCACGAGGAGGATCTTGTCGTGCTTCTTCGCGTACGCGCGGTAGGCGCCGAGCGCCTCGTGCTGGCCGAAGATGTTGGTGACGATGAGGCCGTCGATGGCGTCCGGGTCGACGCGGTCGAGGTCGAGCATGGCGCCCTCGTCGCAGTCGACGGTGATCGAGCTTCGCAGCGGACCGTCGACGGTCGAGTAGTAGCCGAAGGAGCAGACGGCCCATCGGAGGTCACGCCCGAGCCGTGTCGCGTGCATCTCCGCCAGCGCGTGCAGCGCGAGGGTCGCGTTCGCGCAGCCGACGACGCGAAGGCCCGGGTCGAGGTCGACGAAGGTCGCGACGGCGCGCTCGAAGTCGGCCGCGACCGGCCCGAAGTTCGTCCAGTGGTTCGCGCGCCGGCTACGCTCGAGGTGCTTGCCCACCACCTCGAGGTCCATCGCTTTGTTCTCGATGTAGCGAACGTCGGGCCGAGGCGGGCGGCCCGTATCGCCGGGGGGCGGGCCGTAGACCGGAACTACACTCTGTCGCGTCACTGGCGTCGCTCCCCGCTGGACGCCCCCGCCCCCGCTGCACTCTGCACAGGGCCGAGTCTACCCCAAACAGGGACCATCACAACGCGGCCGGCAGGGATTCTGGCGGTGCCGCGGCGCCGCTTCAGCCGTCCCAGCGGAGGACCACCTTACCGCTCTGGCCGGACCGCATGACGTCGAAGCCCTCCTGGAAGGCGCTCACGTCCAGGCGATGCGTGAGGAGCGGCGACACGTCGAGGCCGCTCTGGAGCATCGAGGACATCTTGTACCAGGTCTCGAACATCTCCCGGCCATAGATGCCCTTGAGCACCAGCCCCTTGAAGATGACGTGGTTCCAGTCGATCTGGACGTCGCTCGGCGGGATGCCGAGGAGCGCCACGCTGCCGCCGTGGTTCATCGCCGCCAGCATGCTGGCGAAGGCGCTCCCGTTGCCGCTCATCTCGAGCCCCACGTCGAAGCCCTCGGTCATGCCGAGCTCCTTCATGGTCTCCGTGATGTCCTCCCGGAGGACGTTGACGGCGCGCGTCGCGCCCATCTTGCGTGCGAGCCCGAGCCGGTAGTCGTTCACGTCCGTGACCACGACGTGCCGGGCCCCCACGTGCCGCGCGATGGCGCCGGCCATGATGCCGATGGGCCCGGCTCCCGTGATCAGCACGTCCTCGCCGACCAGGTCGAAGCTCAGCGCCGTATGCGCGGCGTTCCCGAGGGGGTCGAGGTAGGCCGCGATCTCGTCGGAGATCGCGTCGGGGAGCTTGAAGGCGTTCACCGCGGGGATCGCGAGGAAGTCCGCGAAGGCCCCCTGGCGATTCACGCCGACGCCAACGGTGTTGCGGCAGAGGTGTCGCTTCCCGGCGCGGCAGTTCCGGCAATGGCCGCAGGTGATGTGGCCTTCGCCGCTGACCCGATCGCCGACCTCGAAGCCCTGCACGTGGCTCCCGACGGCCGCGACGACGCCGCTGAACTCGTGGCCCACCACCATGGGCACGGGAATCGTCCTCTGGGCCCAATCGTCCCAGTTGTAGATGTGGACGTCGGTCCCGCAGATGGCGGTCTGGCGGATGCGCACGAGCAGGTCGTTCGGGCCGATCTCCGGGACGGGGACCTCTCCCATCCAGATGCCTTCGGCCTTCTCCTGCTTCAGCAGCGCGCGCATGCGCGACGGGATCGCGGCGCCCACTAGCGGATGACCTCGAGCTCACGGCCGACGGTGATGAAGGCGTCGATGGCTCGGTCGAGATGCTCGCGTTCGAGGGCCGCGCTCATCTGCGTGCGGATGCGCGCCTGGCCCTTCGGCACGACCGGGTAGCTGAAGCCCACGACGTAGATGCCCCGGGCAAGCATCCGGTCCGCCATCTCGGTGGCGAGCTTCGCGTCCCCGAGCATCACCGGGATGATCGCGTGCTCACCCGGGAGCAGCTCGAAGCCCGCGGCGCTCATCTTCTCGCGGAAGTAGGCCGCGTTCTCCCAGAGCTTGGCCCGGAGCGCGGCGCCTTCCCGGTCGAGCACGTCGAACATCGCGAGGCTCGTCGCCGCGATGACCGGCGCCAGCGTGTTCGAGAAGAGGTAGGGCCGGCTCCGCTGCCGAAGCCACGCGATGATCTCCTTTCGCCCGCTCGTGAAGCCGCCGCTCGCGCCGCCGAGGGCCTTGCCGAGCGTGGAGGTGATCACGTCGAGGCGGCCGAGCACGCCGAGCTTCTCGTGGGTCCCGCGTCCCTCGTCGCCCACGAAGCCGGAGGCGTGGCAGTCGTCCATGAAGGTGATCGCGCCGTACTCCTCGGCCAGGTCGCAGATGGCCGGGAGGTTGGCGTAGTACCCGTCCATGCTGAAGACGGCGTCCGTCGCGACGACCTTGAAGCGCGCGTCCTTGGCCTCCTCCAGCTTCGCCCGGAGGTCCTCCATGTCGTTGTTCCGGTAGCGAAAGCGACGGGCCTTACACAGGCGAATGCCGTCGATGATGGAGGCGTGGTTCAGCGCGTCGCTGATGATGGCGTCCTCGGGCCCGAAGCAGGTCTCGAAGAACCCGCCGTTGGCGTCGAAGCAGGACGAGTAGAGGATGGTGTCCTCGGTGCCGAGGAAGTCCGAGATGCGGGCCTCGAGCGTCTTGTGCACGTCCTGGGTGCCGCAGATGAAGCGCACGGACGCCATGCCGAAGCCGTGCTCCCGCACCGACGTGGCGGCGGCCTCGAGGAGCGCCGGGTGGTTGGCCAGCCCGAGGTAGTTGTTGGCGCACAGGTTGATGACCTCGCGCGTGCCCTCCCCGGCCTGCACGTCGACGGCGGCCTGCTGCGCGGAGGTGATGACGCGCTCTTCCTTGAAGAGACCCTGCCCGTGGAGGGCGGCGGTCTCGCGCGCGAGGTGCTCGAGGAGCGGCTGCTGCATGGCAGCAGGATAGGGTGGCGCTCCCGGCGTCGAAACGCGGCGGGGGGGCGCTCGTGAGTTTTTTCAGCGAGGCTCGGCGCGTGCGCGCTCGCTTCGTCCCCCTCGGCCTGCTCTGCGTCCTGGCCGCGGGTGGCTCGCCGGCCCCTGCCTCCGCCGCCGACGGGCGCCTCCGTGCGCGCTTCGTCGGCCCGGCCGATGCGGAGCTCGTGGCCCGGGTGCGCGGTCAGACCGGAGACCTCGATGGATGGGTCGTCGAGCGCATGGCGGGCCCGGTGCCCGCCGGCCCCGAGGCCGCGCTCGGCGAGGCCGGCGACGCCCGGGTCGTCTTCTGGGTCCGCGGCGAGGGCCCGCGGCTCACGGTCTTCGTGCTGGACGTGCCCTCCCGGCGGCTCCTCGTGCGCGACGTGGCCGGCCGCGCCGGCGAGACCCACGGGCGCTCCGCCGCGCGGGAAGCCGGGGGCCGCGTCGGTGGGCGAGGTGCTCGAAGACGAGGCCGAGGAGGAGGCCGTCGAGAGCGTCCCGGAAGAGACCCCCGCCGCGTCCCCCGCCCTCGCGGTCTCACTGACGGCCGGCTGGGGGCTCGCGCACGACGCACGCGTCGCCCACGGGCCCCGCGTCGGCGTCTCGCTCGGCGGGGGCCGCCTCCACGGCGAGCTGGCGGCTGCGACGGATCTCCCGCTCGTGCTCGAGGACCCGGAGCTGCGCGTGGAGCTCGCGCGCCACCGCCTCCTGGCGGGAGCCCGCGTGCGCCTGGCCGGCGGGGAGCGCGGGGGCCTCGAGGGCGCGTTCGGCTTGGCGTGGCTCCGCTATCGCCGGACGAGCCGGGCCCAAGGGGGCCTCGTCGCGACGGCGACGCGCCGGAGTGACCACCTCGTGCTCGCGGCGAGGGTCGAGGGGTCCCTTCGTCTCGGTGCCGGGCTCTCGCTCGTGCTGGCCCTCGGCGTCGACGGCGTCGTACGGCCGCCGGAGCTGCGGATCGAGGAGCTCGACGGAGCGATGACCTCCTGGGCGACGCTCCGCCGGTGGCAAAGCCGTGCGGCGTTGGCGCTCCGGTGGCGTTTCACCCGTGCCTCCGCGCGCACGTCTCGCGAGGACCCTTGACCCGATCGGCCTCCGGCCGTGCTCTTTGCCCGTATGGACTCTGCCCGCGACCCCGGAAGCCGCCGCGCGCTCCTCGAGCGAGCGCAGGCGGGCGACCGCCGTGCGGCCGAGTCCCTGCTCCGGGAACTCATGCCGCGGGTGCGGAACCTGGTCCGCTACCTGGTGCGCGGAGACGATGAGGTGGACGACATGGCGCAGCAGGCGATGGTGGCGATCCTCAAGGGCCTCCCGGGCTACCGCGGTGAGGGTTCCTTCCGCGCCTGGGCCGACCGCATCACGGTGCGCGAGACGCTGGCCTACGTCCGGCGGGGTCGACGGGAGCGCGAGCGGCGTCGTGACGCTGCGCCGGAGCTTCGCCTCGTGGACGCGCACCCGGGTACCGACCGCTACGCGCAGCGCCGCGACCTGGCCCGGCTGCTGGACGGTCTGCCGGATGCGCAGCGCGAGGTGCTGGTGCTGCACCACGTGGTCGGCTTGAGCGTGCCGGAGGTGGCGGCGTCCCTCGGCGTTCCCTTCGACACCGCCAAGAGCCGGCTTCGTCTGGGGACGAAGAAGCTCCGGGCGAGCGCCCGGGAGCACGGCTTCGGCGAGCGGGCAAGGGCCCGAGGAGAGCGACGATGAACGAGGCGTCTCATGGGCTCGAGATGAGCGAGCTGCTGCCCCTGCTGGACGACGGTCCTGGGCCAGCACGTCGCCTCGACGCGGCCGGCGAAGCGGCGCTCGTCGGCGCGGTCCTCGCAGGCTGGGAGGCTGGGCGGGTCGCGACGGCCGGGGCTGCCTCGGGGGGAGCGAGCGGCGCGGCC
>CALCTH010000280.1 GCA_937893795.1 uncultured Myxococcales bacterium
CGCGGCGCACGACGGGCGACGATGCGCTGGCGCGCCGAGCGCGCGCCGCGCTCGGCGACCCGGCGCGGCGGGAGCGACTCCTCGCCTACCTCACCCAGCCCTTCGAGTGCGCCGCGCCGGACACGGGGCTCAGTGGTTGCGTCGTTCCGCGGGAGCGAACGCGCGCGGACGTGCGCCGGATCCTCGAGGACCCGACCGTCGTGCCCGAGCGCTTCGCCGGGGCGCTGACCCCGAGCGCCTGAGCGCGTCGTCAGGGTGCGTCGCGCCGCGCGCGAAAGACCAGCGCGTGATTCACGGTGAAGTTGAAGAGGAAGGCCACGCCGATGCCCGTGACCTTGGCGAGCGCATTCCAGAGACCGGCGCCTTCGGCGAGCACGGTCACGGACGTGTTGATCGCGAGGCCGAGCACCGCCGCCGCCATGAAGGCGACGAAGCGCGCCCAGGTGGGGCGCTCACGAAAGACGAAGAGCGCGGAGAGCGTGAAGTTCACCACCGCCGCGATGGCGAAGCTGAGGGCGGCCGCCGGGGCGACCGCGAGGCCGGCCCGGAGCAGCAGCAGAAAGCCCCCGAGGTCGATGACGGCCGCGCCGCCGCCGGCGAGGATGTAGCGCGCGAGGCGCCCTCGGACGCCTCCGGCCTTGAGGGTCTCGGTGATCACGCGACCTGCTCGGGGGCGGACAGGTAGCTAGGAAGGTGCAGGACCCCGGGGGGGGCGGCGGGCCCCCGGAGGAGAAACGCGACGCCTGCCCGCTCCGCCGCGCCGCCGTCGCGGTCCACGCGGTCGCCGACGAGCACGGCCTCGCCGGGCCTGCAGCCGGTCTCGCCGAGGATCCACTCGAGGCCCTTCGGGTGGGGCTTTTGTACATCGACTGCGGCGTCCGTGGCCGCCACGACGAGGTCCGGGCGAAGCCCGAGCGTGTCGACCTTCGCCTTCGCCGGATGGTCCGAGAGCACGGCGACGAGACGCCCGGCGCGCCGGAGGCCTTCGAAGAGCTCGACCACGCCGGGGAAGCGGGCGCGGGCGACCAGCGGCAGGGGCCGCTCCCGCATCCATTCCTCGACGAGTCCGCCCACCGTTTCCTCCGACAGCCCCGAGGCCTTCGCCGCGCGTCGTCGCGCCGTCGCCTCGTGACCGAAGGCCTCTTGTGCGGCCAGCTCTTCCTTCGCGTGGCGGTACGCGCGCAGGGCCAGAATCGTCCGCGGGCTCCCCTCGCGGAGCGCGCCAAGGAGCAGGTGCCAGAGCATGCCGCGCCGCACCGGGCGCTGGTCGTAGAGCGTCCCGTCGACGTCGAAGACGACGAGCCGGTACTGAAGGAGATGGTCGAGCAGGTCGCTCACGGAGCGCGCCCGGCGAGCTCGATGAAGTGGCGCGTCGTCAGGCGCTCGAGCACCGGAAGATCGACGAGCGTCGCCACGACGAAGAGCGCCGCCACCAGCGCGGCCAACCCCAGAAGCCGCTTCGCTTTGAAGAGGTACTCCGGCTTGCGCGCCACGGAGTCCGGCGTCAGCGCCAGCAGGAAGTACTCGCAGAAGAGCAGCGCCAACGGCGGGAACATGATGATGTACTCGATGCGGTACTTCACGAAGAAGATCGCCACGAAGAACGCGGACATGAGGGCGTAGAGCAGCGTGGCGACGAGCAGCCGTCGCTCCGTGTAGTGCCGGAAGGACCGCCGGTACCGCGCCAGCTGCTCCTTGCCCTGCTCGGCCACGATGTCGCGGTACTCCGCCAGCCGCTTGGCGTTCATCAGGAAGGCGCCCCCGAACCAATAGCCGAAGAGCAAGCTGGCGGGCGGCAGCGACGTCGCGTCGACCATGGCCCAGCCGAGCGTGAGCCGGAGCGGGTTGTTGAGCGACTCGGTGAGGACGTCCACGAAGACGGCGTCCTTGGTCCGGATCGGTCGCACGTTGTAGGCGAGGCCGGAGGCCAGGAAGAGCGAGCCCACGATGCCGAAGAGCGTGTTCACCCAGAAGGCCAGGGCGAGGCCCGCCGCGGCGAAGGCGACGTACTCCGCGACGACCACGACCGGCGAGAGGTGCTTCTGCACCGCCGCACGCTTCGACTTCTCCGGGTGGAAGCGGTCGAACTCCCGGTCGAGCCACTCGTTGATGACGTAGTTGGCGGAGGCCATGAGCACCGCCGAGAGGAAGCCGAGCGCGATGCGGTCGAGGCGCAGCGTGCCCACCTCCGGGCGGAGCAGGAACGCGAGGACGATCCCAGGGACGACGAAGATGTGCTTCGTGGCGTGGTCGAGCCGAGCGATGCGCAGGTAGTCGCGGAACGTGGCGTCCGCTCGGTCGTGAATCTCCATCGGTTTCGCTTCGATCACCGGGGCCCTCCCTCCCTCGATTGGCGTTCGCGCTGCGGGATGGCCCCCGCAGAAGCATGGCGAGCGGCCAGGAGCACCAGGGCCGCCGTCGCGGGCACGAGCCACGCGATGCGCGCTTGGAAGCGCGCGTAGGGAGACGCGAGGATCCCGCAGACGGCGGCGTTCGCGACGACCCCGCAGAGCACGACGCTCGCGAAGCGCCGCAGATCCGCGTCGGCGGCGAGCGCTCGGGCTGGACCGCGGCCCGCGAGGCCTGCGCCGAGAAGCAGCGTCGCGAGAAGCAGGACGCCCGCGAAGACGGCCTCGATCAGCGCGTAGACCGCGTCGGCCTCGTAGAAGCGCCCGCTCTCGACGTCCTCCCGCAGCGCCGCGGGGAAGGTGACGAGCGCTCCGCGCTCCCCGATGGAGGCACGGATCGGCGCCGTCGTCAGGCCCACCCGGACGAGCTGCCAGGCGGTGGCCTCGACCCCCATCGCCACGACCCCCAGCGGATCGTGCGCGAGGGTGGCCCGCGCGAAGGCGAAGTCCTCGTCGGCCAGCCGCAGCTGCGCAGTCGTCACGCCTCCACCGTACGGGAAGCCGAAGAGGAAGTGACGCCACTCCACCGGGAGCCCCTCGCGGTACGCGCAGATTTCCAGCCCGAGCTCCGGGCAGCGCTCCTCGACCAGGCGCATCCCCGGTCCAGCGTCGATGAGATGCGCCGTGAGGTGCGGCGGGCGCACGAGGCGAGCGTCGTGGTGTCGCGTCAGCACGGCGCCCTGGGCGGCGTGGGCGAGAAGACCGGCGGCGGCGGCGGCGAGCACGAGCCGCGCCGGAGCCTTGGGTCGGCGCCGGCGAAGGGCGAAGGTGACGGGCACCAGGAGCAGGAGCACCGCCAGGTGCGAAGGATGCACTGCGGCGCCTCCGGCGGCGACGGCGAAGGCGAGGGCGCGGCCCGCCAGACCGAGACGCTCACCGTGGCTGGCGAGCAACGCGACCCCGAGCACGACGAGTCCCACCCACACGTCCGGCATCACGAGCCCGACGAAGAGGCCGAGGGGCGTTCCCAGCGCGAGCCCCCCGGCGAGCGCGGGCAGGAAGGCGAGCGCGGAGGCGCCTGCCAACGCGCGGAGCGCCAGCCCGAGCAGGGCGCTCGTGAAGAGTGCCTGGAGCAGCACGGCCGTCCACGGACGGGGCAGGGGCAGCGGGAGCGCGGCGAGAGCACCGTAGTAGAGCGAAGGCGGCGTCTGGACGAGGCGCTCGCCGTCCGGCTCGGCGGCGTCCGGAAGGGCTACGGGCGCGGCCGACGGGTCCGCATCCGGAGTGGGCGCGGTGTCGGGGGCGGGCGCCGACGACTCGAGTCCGAGCACGCCCTCGCCTAGGTAGAGGTACGTCTGCGTATCCGGATAGACGAAGGGCGCACCATTCACCACCGCCCAACCCAGGAGGGCGAGCACGGCGGCGAGCGCCGGCGCATAACGGCGTCCTCCCTTCAACTCCACGGGTCTCTCCTACAGACCCTTCTACTGCATTTTTCCAGCGACGACTCTTGCGATCGCTTTCAAGGCGATTCTCCCGCCGCCCGACGCCAGGCCCTATCGTTCTCGGATGCCCGTCGTGGTCGCGGCCGCCGTCGCCTTCCGTCAGAACCGGGTGCTCGTCACCCAGCGCATGCCCAAGGCCCATCTCGCCGGCGCGTGGGAGTTTCCCGGCGGCAAGCTCGAGGCGGGGGAGAGCCCGGAGGACGCGCTCGTTCGCGAATGTCGCGAGGAGCTCGGCATCGAGGTGGGCATCGAGGGCATCCTCGAGGTCACCTTTCACCGCTACGAGCGGCGGGACGTGCTCCTGCTCTTTTATCGGGTCAGCGTGGCGGACGACGCCACCATCGCGCACCTCGGGGTCGCGGACCATCGCTGGGCCACCGCCGAGGAGCTCGCCGGCCTCGACTTTCCGCCGGCGGACGTGCCGGTACTGCGCAAGGTGCGCGAGGTGCTGGACGCGGTGGGCGCTCCGGCGCTCACTCCACGGTGAACTGCCGCGCGACGTCGTCGAGCTCGCGCGCGAGGCCCTGCATCTCTTCCGATGAGCGCTGGGCTTCGCTGGCTGCGTCCGTCGTGCTCCGCGCGGCCTCGGCCACGCTCGTGATGTTGGCCGCGATGTCCGCGGACCCGCGCGCGGCCTCCGCGATGGACCGACCGATCTCGTTCGTCGTCGCGCGCTGCTCGTCGACGGCCATCGCGATGGTGCCCTGGATGGTGTTCACCTGGTCGATGATGGCGCTGATGCGGTCGATGGCGTCGACCGCGCTGCGCGTATCGACCTGAATGGCCGCGATCTTCTGCGAGATGTCCTCGGTAGCCCGGGCCGTCTCCTTGGCGAGCTCCTTCACCTCGTTGGCCACGACGGCGAAGCCCTTGCCGGCGGCGCCCGCGCGTGCGGCCTCGATGGTCGCGTTCAGCGCCAGGAGGTTGGTCTGCTGCGCGATGGAGGTGATGACCTTGATGACCTTGCCGATTTCGGCGGAGCTCTCACCGAGCTTGCCCACGGTGTCGTTCGTCGAGCGCGCCACGTCGACGCCCTCCGTGGCGACGCGCGCCGCGTCGCGGGCGTTCTGCGCGATCTCCTTCACGGAGACGCTGAGCTCTTCGATGCCCGCCGCGACGGTCTGCACGGAGCTCGAGACCTCCTCCGCGGCCGACGAGACCGTGTCCGCCTGCTGCGTCGTTTGTGCTGCGTTCGCGGCCAGCGTCGAGGCGAGGCCACCCAGTGTCGACGACGTCGCGCCGAGGGCCGTCGTGCTCCGGACGACCTCCACCACCGGGCGACGGAACGCGGACACGAGGTCGCCGACCGCGGCGCCCAGCTCCGCCAGCACACCCTCGCCCTCGCGGGGCACGGCCACGGTCAGCTCACCGGAACCCGCGCGCTCCGCGGCCTTTCGGATGGCGTCCACGCGGGCGCGATCCGCCTCTGCCTGGGCCCGCTCGGCCTCGAGCCTCGCAGCCTTTTCCTTCTCGAGGCGCGTGCGCTCCGTGACGTCCTCCCAGGACATCATCAGACCGAGGTCCTCGCCGTCCGGTCCGTCCACGGCGCTCACGAGCACGGTGTACACGAGCTCGCCGAAGCGCAGCGTGGCCTCGTGAGGGAGGGCCTTCCGGTTGCCCATGATCCGGCGCGGACGCGAGGGGTTCGCATGAAAGACGTCGATGCACTGACCGAGAACCTCGGAAGGCGGCACGGGGAGGTGCTTCGCGATCCGCTCGAGAAGCGCAACGGCCGCCGGGTTCAGGTAGCGGATGACGAGCTCGTCATCGGTTTGCATGAGCGCGAAGGGGGCCTGGTCCACCATGGCCTGGATGCGGGCCAGCGATGCAGCGCGTTCACGCTCACGCTCGGCCTCGGCGCGCTCCGCGCTGACGTCTTGCCAGGTCACCATGAAGCCGAGCTCCTCCCCCTCGCTCGTCGCGATGGGAGCGATGAGGAGAGAGAAGTCGACGTCGCCCAGCTTGATCGTGGCCTTCCGCGGGAAGTTCGAGCGGTCCGCGAGCATCGCGCGCTGAAACTCCGGACGTTGGTGGAAGACGTCGATGCTCTGCCCGCAGATGTCCTCCGGAGCGACCGGGAGGTGGTCGCGGGCACGCTCGAAGAGAGCTTCCGCCGCGGGATTGACGTCCCGGATGACGAGGTCGGCATCCGCGCGCATCACCGCGAAGGGGGCGCTCGCGATCATCGCCTTCGCGGAGCGGTCCGTCGCGGGAGCGGGGGCCGGGGAAAGGGTATGGGCGCCGTTCGCCGTCGGGGGGATCATCTCGGTCGTCATCAGGCCTCGTCTAGGCCAGTAGAACGTCCGTGCTGAACAATCCTTGATGGCGAATTGCAACGCCCCTGTGAACGCGGTCGCCCCGAGGCTCCGCCGCCGCGCGTCAGGCCTGCGCGCGGGCGATGGCGGGCGCGCCCTCGAGCACGACACGCGCCGCGAGCGGCCCGGTTGCCACGTCGGAGCGCTCTTTCGCGACGCGCGATACGCGCACGCCGACGTCCTCCCCGAGCACGGCCCGCACCGCCCCGACGATGTGCGGGACCAGCGCCGCGAAGGACGCATCGTCGTTCGGGGCGTGGAGCCGGTCCGGCACGCGCACGAGCAGCTCGCGCGCGTCGAAGGCGAGCCCGGGGAGCCGCGGGTCGAGCGCGAGGACCCCGGCGGCGCGCAGCGCCTGACGCAGAGCGTCTTCCAGCCGCGCCCGGAAGTCTCCGGCGAAGGCGCGCTTACGGCTGAAGAGCAGCCCCGGTCGCTCCTCTTCGAGGTCGTAGGACCAGTCGGCGCCGTGCCCGATGAGCAGGACGCCGGGGCCGGCCTTCACGTGGGAGTAGTCGGCGACGTCGATGAGCAGCTCGTCGGTCTCGAGGCTGCCGTCACTGATCCACTCGTGGAAGACCGGGATGAGCGCCGGAGCGTCGGGGGCGCCCGGGGTGGCGAAGAGCTTCAGCTGCACGCGTTCGGCGCGGTCCAGGGACGTGGTCGTCATCGTGGTCTCGAGCGGGTTCGTGAAGGTCGTCATTCGGCGGGGGAAGGCGCCGGGGCCTCCGGCGAGCCGAGGTCGCGGGCTGCGACCTCCGAGGGGCGCTTGCCCGCCGCGATGGCCGCGGCCGTCAGCCGGGCGTAGGCGGCGTGGGCGGCCTCGAGGAAGAGGTTGGCCTCGTCGAGGTTTCGGTGCGCGAGCTCGGCGGCGTCCGCCTCGAAGCGGCCGCTCGCGCGCATCGCGAGCAGATAGGTCGCGAACTTCCCCTTCGCGAAGGGGTCGTGGAAGAGCTTCGTCTCGTGGAGATGCGTGCGGAACTTCTCGACCACGTCCTCCGGGTCCTTCCGGACCTGCACCTCGAGGTGCTCGAGGAGCGCGCGCGCCGCGGTGATCATGGAGCCGAAGGCCGCGCGGCTCGCGTCCGCGAAGCGGCCCGCCTCGTCGTGTGCCTGGGCCGCGTCGAGCTCCTGCTCCGCGGTCTGGAGGCCGTATTCGACCCAGGGCACCACCTCGCCGGCGCACTCGCCGACGCCCAGGTCTCCGATGCCGAACTCGCGCGGGTCGCGCCAGTCCCGGTAGTGGTCCGGGCTCTCCTCGTAGCTCGGAGGCTTCATCAGGGGCCGAAGCAGCTTCTTCACGTGGCCCTTTCCGACGCGCCGCACGAAGGCCTGGAAGGACTCCTCGTCCTCGCGCTCGGCCAGATAGGCGTCGGTGATGACCTTCACCGCGTCGGGCACGTTCTTCGAGGGCACCGCGCCGACGACCTGGCCATAGCTGCCGGCGTTTTGCGTCCACTGACCCCCGAGGACGACGTTGAAGTGGGGCACCTTGCGGCCGCCCACGTTGCGGGCGACGCCCATGAACCCGAGGTCCGCGACGTGGTGCTGGCTGCAGGAATTGAAGCAGCCGCTCGCCTTGATGCGTAGCTTCTTCACGTCGGGGTCGATGGCGTCGTCCAGGACGCGGAGCCGGCGCCGGAGCTCGCCCGTGAGGCCGCGGCTCGACGCGATGCCCAGCTTGCAGGTGTCCGTGCCCGGGCAGCTCGTGGGCTCGAGGAGGGTGCCGGCGCCGTGGTCGGCCACGCCGAGCTCCTGCAGCCGGGCGTAGAAGGCCGGCGCGTCGGCTCCGCTCAACCAGCGGAAGACGACGTTCTGATCCACGGCCAGGCGGCAGCTCTTGTCGCCCGTGTAGCGGCGCATCAGCGCGGCGAAGCCCCGCGCCTGGTCCGCCGTGAAATCACCGAGGGGGCAGGTCACCGTGGCCGCGAAATAGCCCTCCTGGGCCTGGGGCCGGAGGTTCGTCGCCGCCCAGCGCGCGAAGTCCGGCGATACGTCCTCCGGGAGAGGGCCCGCAGGTCGGACTCCCGCCACGTCCTGGCCCGAGAGGTTCTCGAGGTATGCGGTCCAGCGCGGATCGGGTCGCAGCAGGGCGCGCTCTTCCGCGACCAGGCGCCGGAACTCCTCGATGCCCGTCTTCTGGACCAAGAACTTGATGCGGGCCCGGGCCCGGGACTGCTTCTCGCCGAGTCGCGCGAAGACCCGGCAAACCGCCTGCGTGAGGGGGAGCAGCTCTTCTTCGGGGCAGAACTCCGTCAGCACCTTGGCCTCGACGGGGACGGCACCAAGGCCGCCGCCCACGACGAGCTCGAAGCCGCGCTTCCACGCGCCGTCCACCTCGCGAACTTTCGCGACGGCGCCGAGGTCGTGGAAGGTCACGAGGCCGCAGGGCTCGTCGTGGCAGCCGCTGAACGCGATCTTGAACTTGCGCCCGAAGTCCTGAACGTCGGGGTGGCCGAGGAGGAACTCCTTCGCGGCCTCGGCGTAGGGCGTGACGTCGAAGGACTGGGAGCTGCAGACGCCGGCGTAGACGCAGGCGGTGATGTTGCGCACCGAGTTCCCGCAGGCTTCGCGCGTCGTGCTGCCGCCGGAGGCCAGGCGGCGGTGCATGTCCGGAGTGTCTTCGACGTGGACGAAGTGAAGCTGGATGTCCTGCCGCGTCGTCACGTGGAGGATGCGGTCGGCGTATTCCTCCGCGCACTCGGCCATGACCTCCATCTGGTCCGCGGTCACGAGGCCGTAGGGGTTCTTGATGCGCTGCATGCCCGGCGCGTCGAAGACCGTATCGACCCCCTTCGTCGCGTCCGAAGGGAAGGCGAGGCGGCGCTGACCGCGACCGTCGTTGCGGAGACCGTTGTCGTAGCGTTGGCCGTAGGCGCCCCGGCGCAGGCGAGTCTCGGCGAAGAGCTTCTCGTCCATGCGTCCCGACTTCTTTCGAGCAATCTGCTCCTCGAAGACGTCGATCTCTTGGGCCAGCGTCTCCGGGACCGCGTCCCCGAGGCGCTCCTTCCAGCTTCCGGCGCTCATGGGCCCGATCCTCGCGCGATTCCCGCGGTGGTCAAGTGTGGTTTAGCTGGGTCGCGTACAGATATTTGAATTCATTCACGAAAAATTCGCTTATTATACATCGATTAAGTAAAGAATATACCCGCGCCGGGGTCTGGCGGCGTCGCGCGCGGCATTCCGGCGTGCTGCCTTGACAGGCCGCGGCCCGAAGGCTAGCTACTCCAGCCCTCGCGGGGCCCGACCCCGCGGATGCTCTCGCTGGAGAGCCGCTCTTTCGGGGATCGTCTAATGGCAGGACTCCAGATTCTGGTTCTGGCTATCTAGGTTCGAATCCTAGTCCCCGAGCCGCCCGTCAGGGCGCACCCCACGGCCCCATCGTCTAGTGGTTAGGACATCGGCCTCTCACGCCGGTAACAGGGGTTCGAATCCCCTTGGGGTCACCAGCAAACGTGAGACGCCCACGCCCCGCCCGGCCCCGCCGCGCGGGGCGTGGCCGTGAGGGCACGCCGTTCGAACCCGGGGCGGGCACGCCGCCCAGCACGCGCGGGGCGCGGGCCTCAGTTCAACGAGAAGGGGACGGAGAGGCCGAAGGGGGCGATCTGCGCCTCGACCACCCGCCCGTCCGGACGGTGCATCTGATAGCTCCCGTGCATCGTGCCGCGAGGCGGCTGCAGCATGGCGCCGCTCGTGTATTCGAAGCTCTGGCCCGGTGCGAGCTCGGGCTGCTCCCCGACGACGCCGGCGCCACGCACCTCTTCCCGCTTTCCCAGCTGGTTCGTGATGACCCAGTGGCGCGTCTTCAGCGTCACCGGCCCGTCGTGGTCCACGTTCGAGATGCGCACGCGGTACGCAAAGACGTAGCGGTTGGCGGCCGGCTGTGAGCGCGCCTCGAGATAGAAGGACTGGACCTCGATTCGGATCCCCTCGGTGGTCGCGTCACTGTGCGTATCGTCGCTCATGCCCTCACCTCGCGAGCGGCTTCCGCTCGGAGCGTACCCTTCGGCGCGCTGACCCATCGCGTGCCGGCCAGCGCGAAGCGCCGCGGCGCCTCGCGGTCGGCGCGGCTGGCGTAGTCGCTGCCGACGCGCGGGCCCACCAGCACGTCCTCCGCTTGCGGTCGCGCGTGCGCCTCGAGGCCACCGGCCCGGTAGAGCGGGTGATGGCTGAAGGACGTGTCGACGCCCAGCGCGGCGCCGACTTTGCCCGGCCCCGTCAGCAGCACGGGCCCGCTCCTGCCCCCGCGTCGCGCGCGGATGACGTCGAGACCCGCGAGGGGCTCCGCGGCACGGACCAGCACGGCGGTTCCCTCGCCTTCGGCACCGCAAACCACGTTCAACATCTGGTGCAACCCGTAGCAAAGGTACACGTAGGCGCGCCCCGGAGGTCCGAACATGACCTCGGTGCGTGGCGTGATGCCGCCGTGTGCGTGGCATGCCGTATCGTCCGAAAGGTACGCCTCGGTCTCCGTCACGCGGAGGCGCACCTCGCCGCAGCGCCGCTCCTGGCCGAGGAGCGCGCGGGCGACGGCGATCGCGTCGCGGGCGAAGAAGCGCTGCCGTAGCCGCACGTCAGGGCGCGGGGGTG
>CALCTH010000281.1 GCA_937893795.1 uncultured Myxococcales bacterium
GTGGAGCTGGTTCGCCGGGCGCGCGGCCCTGGGGACGTGTTTCTCACGGGCGGAGCCACCGCGCTGCTTCACGGCTGGCGCGCGAGCACCGTCGACGTCGACCTCAAGCTCGACCCCGAACCGCCCGGCATCTTCGAGGCCATCGCCAAGCTGAAGAACGAGCTCGACGTGAACATCGAGCTGGCCTCCCCCGACCTCTTCATCCCACCGGTACCGGGCTGGCGCGACCGGAGCGAGAGCATCGCGACCCACGGGGAGGTTCGCTTCTTTCACTACGACCTGCGTGGACAGGCGCTCTCCAAGCTGGCGCGCAGCCACGAACGCGACCTTCACGATGTGTGCGCGATGGTCGAAGGCGGCCACGTCACGCGCGATGCGCTTCGCGCCGCGTACGCGGCCATCGAAGGAGACCTGATCCGCTACCCTGCCCTCGACGCGGACAAGCTCGCCGCGCGTGTGAAGACGTTCCTCGATGACGATGACGCAGGATGAGTTGAGGGCGCTCCCTGGGGGAGCGCTCGTGCTCCAGGGCCTCGCGGACCTCGGCCGCGGGGAGCTGAGCACGGCGGCCCTGGTGGTCTGTCTCGCCCCGACCCGCCTGGCCGGCCTCGGCCTGCGCCTGCCGGAACGGGCCACGTGGCCTGCTGACCGCGAGCGAGCCCTCTACGAGGCGCTTGCGGGGGACCCGAAGACGGGCGACGCCTACTATCGCTACAATGCACTCAAGCGTGAGCTCGATAGCTTCATGAACGCGCTCGAGCATCGCCGCGCGGGCGGCTGAACATCTGCCGGCGCGTGCTCAGTGTCCCTGCAGCCGGTCGATGCCCGGGTGCGTGGGGTCGCCCGGCTCGTGGCGGGGGTTGCCGCTCTCGTAGGTGCCGTCGCGGGAGGGCAAGGAGAGAAGGGTCTCCTTGTCGTAGAGGAAGTGGTCGCGGGCCGTGGACGGGGGCATGTGGAGGCCCGTGTCCATGCGGATGGCGTCCACGGGGCATGCCTCCACGCAGTAGCCGCAGAAGATGCAGCGGAGCTCGTCGATGACGAAGACCGCGGGGAAGCGCTCGTAGCCGTAGCGTGCGTCGTCCTCGGCATATTCGGCCGGCTCGATGTGGATGCACTGCGCCGGGCAGGCCGTGGAGCAGCAGAGGCAGGCGACGCAGCGGGGCTCGCCGCCGGCACGCTGCGTCAGCCGGTGGATGCCGCGGAAGCGCTCGGGGTACTCCCGCTGCTCCTCAGGGTACATCACCGTCGCGATCTCCTTCTTGTCCTCCGGGC
Source organism: uncultured Myxococcales bacterium (assembly GCA_937893795.1). GTDB lineage: Bacteria > Myxococcota_A > Polyangia > Polyangiales > Houyiibacteriaceae > CALCTH01. Next base: position 1,273 of record CALCTH010000281.1, read on the forward strand.
CAAAGGCGTTCTTGAAGAAGCGACTCATGGTCAGGGAGAGACCCTTGCTGATCTCCGTGACGTAGGTCTGCTCGGTGAGCTTGCGCTTGGGCTTGCGGATGACCTTGGTGGTGGCGGGCATGGCGTCCAGTGTTCTCGGTCGAAGAGCGCCCTCAGTCGAAGAGCAGGATGAGAATGCCGGTCAGGAGGATGTTGACCAGCGCGATCGGAAGGAGACCCTTCCAACAGAGGCTCATGATCTGGTCGTAGCGGAAGCGCGGCAACGACCAGCGAATCATCATCTGCAAGAAGAGGAAGGCGATGATTTTGAAGAGCGTGCTCCCGACCTGGAGCGCGATGACGACCCAGTGCGTGACCGCGATCTTGTCCGAGACCACCCAGTCGGTGAGCGGGACCGTGAAGGCCCAGGTGCCCGGCAGGTCGAAGCCGTTGGCATAGAGCCAGGGCACGTCCCAGCCGCCGAAGAAGAGCACGGCCGCGAGCGCGCTGAAGGCGACCATCTCCACGTACTCCCCGGTGAAGAAGATGCCGAACTTCAGCCCCGAGTACTCGGTGAGATACCCGCCGACGAGCTCGCTCTCGCCTTCGGGAAGGTCGAAGGGAACGCGCTTGGTCTCCGCCGTAGCCGCCGTGAAGTAGAGCAGAAAGGCCAGCGTGAGCGGCGGGAGGAAGATGCCCCAGGCGTTCTGCGCCTGCCATAGCGCCATGTCCTCCAGGCGCAGCGAGTCGTACATCATGAAGCAAGGCACGATGGTCAGACCCAGCGCGACCTCGTAGCTCACCATCTGGCTGGCGGCGCGCATGCCGCCCATGAGCGAGAACTTGTTGTCGCTCGCGTAGCCTCCGATGGCGGCGCCGATGACGCCGGTGCCGGCGACGGCGAAGATGAAGAGGATGCCGACGTTCAGGCTGGCGACCTGCATGGGAACGGCATCGCCCACGAGTGCGACGGCCTCGGCCGCGCCCTCTGCCGCGACCGGCAGCACCTGGTCCCAGTAATCGAGGTAGAGCACGTCGGCGAAGGGGATCACCGCGAAGCTCACGAGCGCCGGGATGAGCGTGATGACCGGCGCGAGCGCGTGAAGGAGCTTGTCCGCGCGCGCCGGCACGAAGTCCTCCTTCCAAATCATCTTCATCGCGTCCGCTGCCGGGTGCAGCACGCCGAAGAGCGTGATCTTCCCGCCAGCCTCGACGATGTTCGAGTGCACGGCGTAGCCCGCGCGCAGCAGGAGCCCGAAGACCAACATCGCCAACGCGAAGCGGTAGAGGTCCTTCGCCGTGGCGCCTCCGAGGTCCTCGAAGCCAGCGAACCCCATCACGAAGAGCCCGGCGAAGCTCACGGCGATGAGAAGGCCTGCGAAGAGGGACCCGCCGAGGAGCGGCAGGCGAAGCGCATCGAAGCCCTTCACCACGTCCTTCGGCAGCGTGAAGCCAGCGCGGTGCGGCCCCACCCGGTCCTGGATCATCGCGCTTTGGCGACGGTCGACCCACACCAGGAGAGGCGCGAAGGCCCCGACGACGACGAGGACGATGAAGAGGATCTTCAGCGCCGACGCCAAGAGAATGGCTCCCGTACTCACCCTACCGACCTCGGTCCCAACCCAGTCTCATCGCGTCTTCACTCCGCCGGCGCCGGAGCGGCCGACTCCGCCGCGGTGCTCGCGCCCGTGCCCATGGCCGCGCGCACCTCACCCGTTCGAGCGAGGCCCAGGTCCTCGCCGAGCTCCCGGCCGATGGCCACGAGCGTCTTCCAGGCCGGCTCCACGTCCGCCGCCGCCGGAACGGCGCGCACGAAGCTCTGGTCCATGCCTTTTGCGTTGCGGAACGTGCCGAACATCTCTGCCCAGCTCGTGATGGGCACCAGGACCGAGGCGACGTCGGCCAGTGGACCCTCCCCGTCGGTGAGGACGATGACGTCCTCCAGGTGCTCGAGCGCGCTCACGTCGGCGCCGGCGAAGGGCCCGAGGGCCAGCACGCTCTTCACCGCGCCGCTCTCGACGTCCTGCGCGAGCTGTGCCGCCCCCGGGAGCGACGCGAGGCCCAGCACGCTCTCCGCGACGCCGAGCGCGCCGGCTCGGTTCGGGTTCGGGTCCGCGTGCTTGAGGATGTCGTCGCCCGTCCAGTCACCCACCGGCTTCTCGCCTAGGTAGAAGCGGTCCGTGCCGAGCGCCTTTGCCAGCGTGGCGAGCACGAAGTTGTCTTCGCTCGCTTGCTGCGCGCTGAGCATCACCGCGAGGCTTCCGCGCTCGACCTTCTCCAGACGCGCCACGACCTCGTCGTGGACGTCGTCCATGAGTACCTTCTCGGCGTCCTCGCCACGGCCGATGACCGGCGTCGTCACCCGGCGCTCGTGCGTCGCCTGGTAGGTGAGCATGCCCTGGTCGCACATCCAGAACTGGTTCACGTCCGCGTTGTCCCGCGGTCGCAGCCGGTAGACCTTGCCGTAGCGCGGGTCGAAATCGACGTGCGTGTTGCAGCCGGTCGCGCAGCCCGTGCACACGCCCGGCGCGCTCTTCAGGAACCAGACGCGCGCCTTGAAGCGGAAGTCCTTGCTCGTGAGCGCGCCGACGGGGCACACGTGCTCCGTCATGAGCGTGTAGTCGTGGTCGAGCTCGCGGCCCGGGGCGAGCACGATCTCGTTCCGGTTCCCGCGCTCGCGCATGTCGAGCACCGGGTCGCCCACGAGCTCGTCGCACACGCGGATGCAGCGCGTGCACATGATGCAGCGCTCCGCGTCGTAGACGATGGTGGGACCGAAGCGCACGCCCTTCGGCTTGTGCACGGGCTCCGTGCGCTTCCGTTTGAAGTCGGCCTGATGCTCCAGGTAGTAGTCCTGGAGCTTGCACTCGCCGGCCTGGTCACAGATGGGGCAGTCGACCGGGTGGTTCAGGAGCAGGAACTCCTGCACGTGGCTCTGCGCCTCTTTGACCACCTCGCTGACGGAGTCGACCTCCATGTCCTCCTGCGCGTGGAGCTGGCAGGCCGGCTGGAGCTTGGGCTTCGTGTCCGGGACGTATTTCTTCTTCTTCTCGTCGTACTTGAGAATCGGCATTGCCATCTGCCGACCGCTCTTGATGTGCACGAGACACATGCGGCAGTTGGCCGCGATGCTCAGCCCCGGGTGCCAGCAGTAGTGCGGGATCTCGATCCCGGCCTTCCACGCGGCACGAATGATGGTGTCCCCTTGCTCGAAGGGAATCTCCTGCCCGTTCAGCTTGAAAGTCGGCATGGTTCAGTGGGTGCGATCGTCGGCGGTCACGCGTCGTCCCCGTCGGTGCCCGTTACCGGTCACACTCGCCTCCAATCATGTTGATGGAGCCGAAGGTCGGAATGATGTCGGCGATCATGTCGCCCATCAGCATCTCGCGGACCGCCTGAAGGTTGTACCAGCAGGGCGGCCGCACCCGGACGCGGTAGGGCGTACCGCTCCCGTCGCTCACGATGTGGAAGCCGAGCTCACCGTTGCCGGCCTCGATGGCCGAGTAGACCTCGCCCTTGGGCGGCTTGAGGCCCTCCATCACCAGCTTGAAGTGGGCGATGGTCGCCTCGATGGTCGTATAGACCTCCTGCTTCTCGGGCAGGACGATGCGCGGGTCGTCGACGTTGACGGGGCCCTCGTCGGGCATCTGCTCGAGGGCCTGCTCGATGATGCGAAGCGACTGCCGGACCTCCTCCATGCGCACCATGAAGCGGTCCCAGTTGTCGCCGTCGACGCCGACGGGCACCTCGAAGTCGAAGCGGTCGTAGACGAGATAGGGCTCGTCCTTGCGGAGGTCGAAGTCCACGCCGGCGGAGCGCGCGACGGGGCCCGTGACGCCCAGGGCGATGGCGCGCTCCTTCGAGAGATTTCCGACGCCCTGCATGCGGTCGAGGAAGATGCGGTTCGTGACCAGCATCTTCTCCGCCTCGCCGACGACCTTCACGATCTCCGGGATGATGGCCCGCACGTCGTCCTTGAACGCATCCGTGGGCGGCGCCGCCATGCCGCCGATGCGCCCGAAGCTGTGCGTCATGCGTGCGCCGGTCTCCTTCTCGAGGATGTCCCAGATCCAGTCGCGGACCTTGAGCAGCCAGAGGAAGGGCGTGAAGGCGCCGAGCTCCATCGCGCTCGCGCCATTGCACGTGAAGTGGTCGCAAATGCGCGCGAGCTCACCGAGGACCACCCGGTAGTACTGGCAGCGCTCCGGCACCTCGATGTCCATCAGCTTCTCCACGGCGAGGGAGAAGCCGACGTTGTTCAGCATCGGGGAGACGTAGTTGAGCCGGTCCGCGTAGGGGAAGACCTGCGCCCAGGTGCCGCGCTCGCAGCTCTTCTCGAAGCCGCGGTGCAGGTACCCGGGCTGCACGTCCACGTTCTGGACGGTCTCGCCGTCGAGGTCGAGGACCATGCGGATGGTCCCGTGCATCGCGGGATGCGAGGGGCCCATGTTCAGGCGCATGGGGTCTGCCGGCAGCTCGAGCGCGCCGTCCTCGTCTTCCAGAATCTCGTCGAGAGGTTCCATGATCGTGTCTCGCTACGGTCTCGCTATTCCGCGTCGGCGGCCGCGCTGGAGACGGCCCCGGCCTCGTCGCCATCGCTCAACGTGCGCTTCTGGCCCGTTTGAAGCGCGATGGCGGGGCTGACCTGCTCGTCACGGCCGGCCATGCGCTCTTCCCAGTTGATGCGCGCGAAGGGCTGGCCCTCTTCGATGCCGAAGGGCGGCAGCTTCAGCGTGTCGTCGACGTCCCGGTACTCGACGAGGGGCTGCGCCTTGTCGATGGGGTAGTCCTTGCGGAGCGGGAACCCCTCGAACTCTTCGTAGAGCAGGATGCGGCGGAGGTCGCGGTGCCCGTCGAAGCGGATCCCGAACATGTCGTAGACCTCGCGCTCCGCCCAGTTGGCGCCGGGCCACACGGTCGAGAGCGTCGCGAGGGTGTCACCGTCGGCGATCTGCGTGCGCACGCGGATGCGATGCTTGAGCTCCATCGAGCGCAGCGAGAGCACGACGTCGAAGCGCGGCTCGCGCTCCGGGAAGTCGATGGCCGTCAGATCGACGAACTGATCGAAGCGGCACTTCTCGTCGTCGCGGCAAAACTCGGCGACGGCGCTCCACTTCCCGGGCGCGACCTGCACGTCCCAGTCGCCGCGGAAGTCACGGATCTCGACGACGGCGTCGCCGAGCTCCTTCTGAATCCGCTTGGCGACCTTCTTCGCAGCGGCGCTCATCCCTCGGCCTCGCTCGCTCCGGCCACGCTCTGCGCCGTGAGCGCGGGGATGGGCTCGCCCACGCGCTTCTTGGCCCGGATCTGCGCCAGCGTCGGGACCTCCCGCGGCGGCACGGTCACCGCGCCGCGCTTGCCCTTCTGAATCTTCTCCATGAGCAGCATGAGGCCATCGAGCACGGCCTCCGGACGCGGCGGGCAGCCGGGGATGTAGACGTCGACGGGGATGACCTTATCGACGCCGGGGATGGTCGTGTAGTTGTCGTAGAAGCCGCCGCAGCTCGCGCAGGTGCCAAAGGCGACGACCCACTTGGGCTCGGTCATCTGCTCGTAGATGCGCTTGATGACGGGCCCCTGGCGCTGGCTGATCGTGCCGACGACCCAGAGCACGTCCGACTGGCGCGGGCTGAAGCGCGGCGCCTCGGCGCCGAAGCGCGCGATGTCGTAGCGCGGTGAGGCCACGGCGAAGAACTCCATGCCGCAGCACGCCGTCGCGAAGGGGTACTGGAAGAGCGAGTACTTCCGCGCCCAGGCGAGCAGGTCGTCGAAGCGCGTCGTGAAGACGTTCTCCGCGCCGTCTCCGCCGCCGAGGACCTTCATTTCTCCCATTCGAGGGCTCCCTTCTTCCAGGCGTAGACCAGGGTGACACCGAGGATCGTCAGAAAGAGCAGCATCTCCAGGAACCCGAACCAGCCGAGCTCGCGGAAGAGCGACGCCCACGGGTAGAGAAAGACCGCTTCGATGTCGAAGACGACGAAGAGGATCGCCGTCAGGTAGAACTTCACGCTGAGCCGCAGGTGCCGTGCGCCGGTCGTGTTCGACCCCGCCTCGTAGGGGATCATCTTCTCCGGCGTCGGCTTCTTGGGGCCGAGGAGAGACGTGAGCGTGAACATCAGCGTCGCCACCAGCGTGGCCACGCCGAGCATCAGGAACACGGGGAGATAGGTCTCGAACACGACGGGTCTCGAAGTTGGGGGACCGCGAACGGGGACGTGCCGCCCCGCGTGCCCCCCGGCATCCCTCGGTTAAGGCGTGGGGTCAAGCCCCGTTGACGTCATCGCTCGAGGACGTTCATCCGGTCAGGTCCCCGTCCATGGTCGGGGACAGCCTAGCGGCTGCGGCGAGCCTTGGTTCTTCGGATAATTCGAGCCACCACGGTGGCTGGCCCGAGGTCCCGCGGGCGCTGGAGTCCCTCCGGCAGTTATGAGACGTTCGGGCGCTCATGCGCAGAACCGACGCCTCGATGCCCGGCCGCGCCGCCGCCGCGGCCCTCGCGATCGCCTTCCTGCCAAGCCGCGTGCTCGCGCAGGAGGCCCCCGAGCCCCCGACGGCCCTCGACACCGCGCTCGCCAACTTCGACGCCTGGTTCGGCGAGTGGGTCGTGGGGCCCATGGCCAGCGTCCTCTTCTTCGACCTGGCGCCCTTCACGGACGAGCTGAAGGTCCCCTTCATCGTCGTCTGGCTCGTGGTCGGCGCCGTCTTCTTCACCTTCCGCTACGGGTTCCCGAATCTCCGCGCCTTCGGCCATGCCATCGACGTCGTCCGCGGGAAGTACGACCACGACGACCACGAGGGCGAGGTCAGCCACTTCCAGGCGCTCAGCTCGGCGCTCTCGGCCACCGTGGGCCTCGGCAACATCGCCGGCGTCGCCATCGCCGTGACCAAGGGCGGCCCCGGCGCGGTCTTCTGGATGGTCGTCGCGGGCTTCTTCGGCATGGTCTCGAAGTTCAGCGAGTGCACCCTCGGCCAGCTCTACCGACAGGTCGACGGCAACGGAAAGGTGAGCGGCGGACCCTTCCGCTACCTCCGGGACGGCCTCGACGAGCTCGGCATGACGCGCTTCGGCAAGGTCCTGAGCGTGGTCTTCGCCGTGATGTGCATCGGCGGCAGCTTCGGCGGCGGAAACATGTTCCAGGCCAACCAGAGCTATCAGCAGATGGCGGGCATCCTCCCGGGGCTCGAGGGCGGCATCGGATCCCTCGTCTACGGCTTCGTGCTCGCCGGCTTCGTCGGCATCGTGATCATCGGCGGCATCAAGCGCATCGGTCAGGTCGCCGGCTTCATCGTCCCCGTCATGTGCGCCGTCTACGTGGTCGCGGGCCTCTACATCCTCCTCGTCAACGCCGAGGCCATCCCGATGGCCTTCCGTCGCATCGTCGGCGAGGCCTTCAGCCCCGAGGCCATCGGCGGCGGCGCGATCGGCGTTCTCATCGTCGGGTTCCAGCGCGCCGCCTTCTCCAACGAAGCGGGCGTGGGCTCGGCCTCCATCGCCCACTCGGCGGCGAGCACGGACGAACCGGTGCGTGAGGGCATCGTGGCGCTCCTCGAGCCCTTCATCGACACCATCATCGTCTGCACCATGACCGGGCTGGTCATCGTGATCACGGGCATGGACCGCCCGCCCGTGCCGGGCATGGACGGTGTGGCGCTCACCTCCGCCGCCTTCGACAGCGTGCTGAGCGGCTTCCAGTACGTGCTCACCTTCGCGGTGGTGATGTTCGCCTTCTCGACGATGGTGAGCTGGAGCTACTACGGCGAGCGGAGCTGGACGTTCCTCTTCGGCGACGGCTCCTCCACGCTCTACAAGGTCCTCTTTCTCGTCTTCGTCGTGCTGGGCTGCGTGCTGAAGCTCGGCAGCGTCATCGACTTCAGCGACCTGATGATCCTCGGCATGGCCTTCCCGAACATCCTCGGGATGTACTTCCTGGCCGGGAAGGTGAAGCGCGCCTTCGACGAGTACTGGCGCAAGCTCAAGAGCGGCGCCTTCGACGCGAGCGCGTCTCCCGCCGAGTGAGCGCGGCGCCGGCGGTCACGCCTGCGTGGCGGCCTCGACGTCGGCGACGGTCTTCGGCACATCCACGGAGAGGTTCTCCGGGGCGCCCCCGGCGCGGACGACGACGTCGTCCTCGATGCGATTGCCGATGCCTCGCCAACGTGCGTCCACCTCGGCGTCCGGGGCGACGTAGAGCCCGGGCTCCACGGTGAGCACGACGCCCGGCTGAAGTGGGATCGGTGCTCCCTCCGCGAAGTAGCCGCCCACGTCGTGCACGTCCATGCCGAGCCAATGGCTCGTGCGGTGCATGTAGAAAGGCTTGTACTTCTCCTCCTGCAGCACCTCGTCGAGGCTGCCCTCCACGAGCCCGAGCTCGAGCAACCCGCGCGCCAGCACGTCGACGCTCGCGGCGTGCACGTCCTCGAGGGTCTTTCCGGGCACGCAGGTCGCGATGGAGGCCTCCTGGGCCGCGAGCACCAGCTCGTAGAGGATGCGCTGCGGCGCCGTGAAGCGGCCGCTCACGGGGAAGGTCCGCGTGACGTCCGAGGCATAATAGTGGAGCTCGCAGCCGGCATCGACGAGGCAGAGGTCACCCTCCTCCATGCGCCGACGGTTGGTGCGATAGTGGAGCACCGTCGCGTTCGGGCCGGAGCCGACGATGCTGTCGTAGGCGCTCCGCTCGGCGCCGCCCCGGCGGAAGACCCGCTCCAGCTCGGCCTGCACTTCGTACTCGTGGCGCCCCGGCTCGGCGACGCGCATGCCAGCGCGATGCGCGGCGGCCGTCACCGCCGCCGCCGCCCGCATGGCCGCGAGCTCCTCGGCGCCCTTCACCAGGCGCATGGCGTGCAGCGCGACGCCCGGGTCGACGATCTCCGCCGGCGTGATCACGCCCTGGCGTGCCCGGCGCCGGACTCGGTGCAGCGCCTCGAAGAGCTCCCCGTCGAAGGGGTGACCGCGACCGATGGCGCAGTGCACGCGGCCGGCGTCTCCGAGGTAGTCCGGGAGGTGCTGCTGCAGCTCGGCGATGGGGTACGCGGCGTCGGCCCCGAACTCCTCCACCGCGCCTTCGACGCCCGCGCGCGCGCCGTCCCAGACCTCCCGCTCGGGATCCCGGGGGCGAACGAAGAGCACCACGCGGTGCTCGGCGTGCTGATTCGTCAGCACGAGCACACTCTCGGGCTCGTCGAAGCCCGTCAGATAGTAGAAGTCCGAGTCCTGCCGGTAGCTGTGCTCGACGTCATTGTTTCGGACGAAGACCGGCGCGGCGGGGATGACGGCCACGCCGGGACCCATGCGCTCGAGGAGGGCCGCGCGGCGAGCCGCGAAGACCTCGCGGTTGGGGAGGCTCATCGCCGGAGCATAGCGTCGCGGGGCGCGCTGAACAGGGTCAGGGCGCACCGTCCTCGTCCGTGCCGAGGCGGGCGGCGGGCGCGGCGCCGAGCGCGGCGCTCCGCCGCGTCGCGTCCACGACGGCGGCCAAGAGGGACCGGCGGG
>CALCTH010000282.1 GCA_937893795.1 uncultured Myxococcales bacterium
AGCCGCCGTCCTGTGCGGCGAGGGGGGCCGCCGCCGCGAGCACCAGGCTCGCGGCGAGGACGACGGGAAGGCGAGCATGCATCGTTCGCCTCATTCCGCCGGCACCGGCTCGGTGAGGGAGGGGGTCGCGCCTCGCTGCCCGGCCTCGTAATCCTGGCGGGCGCGCTCCTCGACCTCCGGGGAGAACCTCACGCCAAAGCCGAGAAGGCCGATGAGGCCCACGGCGACGCCGAAGATGAGAAAGCAGTCCTGGAGCGGGATCTCGCTCCGCAGCAGGAACTGCGCGTAGAGCACGGCGCCGACGTTGCCGCCGGCTCCCACGATACCCGCGACGGCGCCGAGGGCCTTTGGGTTGATGAAGGGCACCACGGAATACGTCGCGCCCTCCGCCATCTGCACGCAGAGCGAGAAGATCACCATGGTCGCGATGGCGACGGGCAGGACGCCCATGCGCGAGAACACCATCAGCGCGAGGCCCTCGAGCACCATGATCGCGACGAGCCAGCGGACGCGACCGGTGAGGCCGGTCTTCGCGGCGAACTTGTCGCCGAGCCAGCCACCCATGGACCGCGCGAAGATGTTCATCAGGCCGAAGAGGCTCGCGATGATGCCCGCCGTGGCCTCGGCGAGGCCGAAGCGCGACTGGTAGTAGGCGGCGGCTCGGCCATTGACGAAGAGCTCCATACCGAAGCATCCGGCGTAGATGGCGAAGAGAATCCAGACACGACCATCGGCAAGAGCCTCCTTGAATAGAGAGACGCCACTCGTGCTGCTCGTGGGCCGGCTGTCCGGTAGATCCGAGTAGTTACCGCGGGGACAGTCTGTCGTGAACTTCCAGTAGAGCGCCGCGATCACGAGCATCACGACGGCCGGGACGAGCATCGCCGGCCGCCACTTCGAAAGCTCCGACTCCGCGAAGCCGAGGCTCAGCATGGCGGCCGCGACCAGCGGCATCACCGCCTGCGTCACGCCGCCGCCGAGGTTGCCCCAGCCCGCCGTCGTGGCGTTGGCGATGCCGACGACGTTCGGCGCGAACATCACGCTCGTGTGGTACTGGGTGATCACGAAGCTCGCGCCGATGACCCCGATGCAGAGGCGCGACGCGAGGTAGGTCGGCCAGTCGTAGGCGAGCGAGGAGGCTGCGACGGCGCCGGCGCCGAAGACGAGGAGCGCCACATAGGCCTTCCGCGGGCCGACGCGGTCACACACGTAGCCGATGAAGAGGCGGGCGAAGATGGTCACGCCCACGGATGCGATGAACGCCGTGATCTTCTGGGCCCGCGTCAGATCGAGGTCCGGACCGATGGTTGCGGGCAGGAGCGGTGCGTGGCTGAACCAGCCAAAGAAGCAGATGAAGAAGGCGAACCAGGTGAGGTGGAAGGTGCGCATGTGCACGCTTCCAAGGCTCATCAGATTGATCTTCGTCGCTCTTCCGTCGGGCAGTTGATCGATTGCACTCATTGGCAAATCCATCCTTTCATCCGACGTTCTATCGATTATTTATTTCGGCTACGTATCCTCTCTGGTCGATATACGTAAAATCACGTACGTGCGAATACGGATGGCCTCAGCCGCTCGCGCGCGACACCGAGACGGCGCAGTGCTTGTAGGAGGGCTCGCGCGACTTCGGGTCGAAGCTCGGATTCGTGAGCTCGTTCGTCTCGGCGAAGTGCATGGACATGAAGCAGCTTCCCTCGGGGACGGTCGTCGTGACGAAGGCCCGCACGCGCACCTTGCCGCGGGGACTCTCCACCACGACCCAGGCGTGATCGTCGACCGCGAGCGCACGCGCGTCGGCGGTGGAGAGCTCCACGTAGGGCTCCCGAGGGTGGAGCCGCGCCAGGACGGCGCTCTTTCCCGTTCGCGTCATCGTGTGGAACTGGCTCGAGGTGCCCCGGCCGGTGAGCAAGACGAGAGGAAAGCGGGGGCTCGTTGCGTCTGCCGGCGGGCGCGAGGGGCCGAAGCAGAAGCGCGCGCGGCCGGAGGGCGTGTAGAAACGGCCGTCCTCGAAGAGCCGGCGCTCGCTGGCGACCTCGAGCTGCGTGCCCGCGGGCACCGGCCAATGTGCGCCGCGTAGCACGTCGAAGCCCTCGTAGTCGGCGAGGCCCGTGATGTCGCAGGGCCGGCCGCGGGTGGACTCCCGGAGGACCTGGAAGACGTCGGCGGGCGTCTTCCACGCGCCGAAGAGGTCGCCGCAGCCCCAGGCGTCGGCGAGGAGGCGCACGATGCGGAAGTCGCTGAGCGCTTTGCCCGGGGCGCGCGCGACCTGCTTGATCACGCCGAGGCGCCGCTCCGAGTTGATGAAGCACCCCTCCTTTTCGCCCCAGCCCGCCGCGGGGAGCACGAGGTCAGCGTGGGCGCAGGTCTCGGTGCTGGCGTACATGTCCTGGACGACGAGGAAGTCGAGCTTGTCGAGGATGGCCCGGGCGTCACGCTGGTTGATCCAGGAGTGGGCGCCGTTGGTGGCGACGACCCAGAGCCCGCGGATCTCACCGTCGAGGATCCCCTCCATGATCTGGTCGTAGGCGTAGCCCGAGTCCGTCGGGATGCGCTCCACGTCCATGTCCATCAGCTCGGCGATCTCCGCGCGATGCCCCGCGTCCCCGAAGCTCCGGCCACCGAAGAGGCAGGTCGTGTTGCTGAAGAGCCGGGAGCCCATGGCGTTGCACTGCCCCGTGATGGAGCAGGGGCCCGCCCCCGGTCGGCCGATGTTCCCCGTCATCAGCGCGAGGGCGATGATCGCCTGGGCGGTCAGCACGCCCTGGTGGCTCTGGTTGACGCCCATGGTCCACCAGAAGGAGACGCGCTGGCCCTCGTGGATGAGGTGGGCGAGTCGCTCGACGTCCGCGGCGGGTATGCCGGTCTCCCGCTCCACCGAGGCCGGATCGAAGGACGCCACGTGCGCCGCGAAGCCTTCGAAGCCCTCCGTGTGAGCCTCGACGAAGTCCCGGTCGAGGAAGCCCTCGCGGATGAGCACGTGCGCGACCGCGTAGAGGAGCGCCAGATCGCCCTTTGGCCTCAGCGGGAGATGCCAGTCGGCCTGCGCCGCGGTCTCCGTGCGGCGGGGGTCGATCACCACCAGCGTCGGGTCGTGCGGATTCCGGGCGACGTGCTCCCACAAGATCGGGTGCGCGATGCAGGCGTTCGAACCGATGAACACCAGCACGTCGCTCTCCTCGAGGTCTGCGTACGTGAAGGGAGGGGCGTCGAAGCCGAAGCACTCCTTGTAGGCGACCACCGCCGTGGCCATGCACTGGCGCGTGTTCCCGTCCCCGTGTCGCGTTCCCATCCCGAACTTCGCGAAGGCGCCGAGGTAGGCCATCTCCTCGAAGGGGATTTGCCCCGTGCCCAGGAAGGCCACGGCGTCGGCCCCGTGCTCGGCCTGGAGGGCTTTCATGCGGGTGCAGAAGACCTGCGCCGCCTCCCCCCAGTCGACGGGACGCAGCATTCCGGCGGCGTCCCGAAGGAGTGGCTGCGTCGCGCGGTCCGGCGCAGCGAGGGGAGTGAGCGCCTCCCAACCCTTGGGGCACGCCATGCCCCGGTTCACCGGGTGCGCCGCCGACGGTGAGAGGTTCACCGCGCGACCCTCCTTGCGGTGCACGTCGAGGCTGCAGCCGACGCCGCAGAAGCCGCAGATCATGGCCGTCGTCGCATCCGGCTGGACCCGCTTCGGTACCTGCCCGAGGCCGAAGCCGCCGGGCTCGCGCAGCAGGTCGCGCGTGAGCACGCTGCCGGGGTCATGGAGCAGTCGAGTCCAAGGGTTCTGGGCGCTCATCGCATCTCTCCCTGCGCGTCAGCGCCCGCCGCCGATGGCACCGGGCATGCGCGCTGCGCTCTCTGCGGCGAAGAAGCTCCGCCTTTCGAGCACCTCGCCGCTGAAGGCGGCCACGAAGCCGAGACCCGCGACGATGGCGAGCGGGGTCGCGGACAGGCCCGCGCCGAGGACGGCGAGCGGCGCGAGGCCAGCGAACACGGTGGGGAGCAAGAAGCGGCCGGCGGTGCGATGGCGGAGCGCGCCGCGAAGGAGCGCGGCGCCCCGGGCGACGGCGCCGTGCCTGCGAGGCGCGAAATCCGTGGCCTCCCCGGCGAGCTTGCCCAACGTGAGCGCGGCCGCGAGCGCCAGGAGATGCTCCGCCGGACGCGCCGCGGAGGCTTCCGCCAAAGCCAGCGACCAGGTGCCGAGCACCGCCGTGGTGCCGAAAAAGCGGAAGGCCGTACGGCCCGGTGACCACCAGGCGCGTCCGGTCACCGCGTACACCATCACGGACGCGCCCACGCCGAGGAGGCCGGTCACCAGCGCGAGGTGCGCCGCGACGCTCGCGTGCGGCGACCGGAAGACCACGGTTCCGGCGGCCAGGAGCGCGCTCGCGCCGAAGGCCCCGAAGACGAGCACTTCGCGGCTCAACCAGGAGCGACGCAGATTGAGCAGCGCCCGGAAGGCGTAGCGGGGTCGCCCGAGGTGGGTGGTGCTGGCGACGAGCGCGAGCACCGCGAGACCCGCCGCCACCAAGGCGTGACGGTGACCGCCACCGAAGACCACTCGCGCGCCGAAGGCGCCGGCGGCGAGCTGCGTCAGCACGAGCATCCACACGAGCGGCGCGTGCTCGTGCGCCGGTCGAAGCTCGCTCGCGTCGGCGGGACGGAGGTTCCGCGGCAGCGGCTCCCGGGAGACGTAGCGCGTGGTGGGCAGCGTCAGTGAGGCCTCCGGCGCCCCGGGCAGGAAGGTGCCCAGCGCGTCGGCGCGAACGTCCGCGGTGCGGACCCGCGCGATTCGGATGGCTTCGCTCGGGCAGGCTTGCACGCAGGCCGGCGCTTCTCCCTCCGCCAGCCGGTCCGTGCAGAGGTCGCACTTGCGGACGATGCCCATGGCCGGCTGGTACTTCGGCACGTCGAAGGGGCAGGTGAAGACGCAGTACTGGCAGCCGATGCACTGGTCATCGAGGTGCCGGACGATGCCGGTGTCCTCGTCCTTGGCATACGCGCTCGCGGGACAGCCGTGCATGCACGCTGGCTCGAGGCAGTGATGACAGGCCGAGGTGACCGTTTTGCGAACGGGCTCGGCGCTCGAGCCCCCGTGGAGGAGGCCCACGCTCCGCCAGGCTTCGCCCTCGCTCAAGCCGTTCAGGTTGTGGCAGGCCGTGACGCATGCCTTGCACCCCGAGCACGCATCCAGGTCGACCTCGAAGGCGTATTGCTCGCCCGGAGCGGGTGGTGCGGCCGGAAGCAAGGCGGCGTAGCGCTCCGCGTGCAGCGGCGCTTCGCCGGCGTCGTGGAGCTGACTGAAGCGTTCCACGGCGCTCAGATCGGCTTGTTCCCGAAGAAGGCGTGTGGCCAGGGAATCGTCCTCGCCGTCCCCGTTGGGGACGGACGAGAGGACGGGGAGCGCGACGACGCGGGCCATGGCTACTCCGCGGCCTCGGCGTGACCCGCGCAGAGCGCCGACCGCAGCGCCGCCGACGACGGAACCTCCACCAGCACTCGGCCGGCCGTGATGCGCACGGGGAAGGTCGCGAGCGTGTGCTCGCCTCCAATCTCCTCACCGGTCTCGAGGGCGAAGCCCTTCTTGTGCATGGGGCACACGACCTTCGGGGTGCCGCCGACGTCGGCGAGCATGCCGCGGCCGAGCACCATGTCACCTCGATGCGGGCACATGGCTTGCGTCGCGTACCAGGTGCCGCGTGACGCGAAGTGATGAACCGCGAGCTGCACGCCGTCGATCTGGACCGTGGCGCTCCCGCCCTCGGGGAAGTCCACCGGGGCGCCGACGTCGACCCAGCGCGAGCCCACGAGGGGAAGGCTGACCTTCTCCGGCCTGCGTTCGGTCCAATCCGCCGGCCGGTCCTGGTCGCGTTCGCGGATGGTGAAGACCCGGTCGTCGCTCGCGTCGCTGTTGGCGAAGTGGCGGAAGGCGGCGCGTTGCGCGGGGTCCTCGACGACGGCGCGCCATTCGCACTGGTAGCCCTCGACCATCGAGGCCATCTGCGCCTCGAGCTCGGCGCCGAGCCCCAGCCGGTCCTCGACCACGACCTCGCGCACGTGGTCGATGCCCCCTTCCAGCCCTTCGATCCAGCGGGCCGTTCGCGTGAGCTTGTCGGCGCTACGGATGTAGTAGGCGAGGAAGCGGTCGAGGTAACGCACGACCGTCTCCTCGTCGATGTCGCTCGCGAGGAGCTCGGCGTGGCGGGGGCGGGCCCCACCGTTTCCACCCACGAAGAGGTTCCAGCCCTTCTCCGTCGCGATGACCCCGAAGTCCTTCGATTGCGCCTCGGCGCACTCGCGGACGCAGCCGCTCGCCGCGCCCTTGAGCTTGTGCGGCGCGCGGAGGCCGCGGTAGCGAGTCTCGAGGCGAATGGCGAGGCCCGTCGAGTCTCCGACGCCGTAGCGGCACCAGCTGGTTCCGACGCAGCTCTTCACCGTGCGAAGTGCCTTCGCGTAGGCGTGGCCACTCTCGAAGCCTGCATCGACGAGGGCCTCCCAGATGTCCGGGAGCTGCTCCAGGCGAGCACCGAAGAGGTCCACGCGCTGCGCGCCGGTGATCTTGGTGTAGAGGCCGAAGCGCGCGGCGACGCTGCCGAGCGCGATGAGCTTCTCCGGCGTGATCTCGCCGCCCGGCACGCGCGGCACCACGGAGTAGAGGCCCTGGCGCTGGATGTTCGCGAGGAAGCGGTCGTTCGTGTCCTGGAGAAGCGCGTGCTCCCGGAGGATCGGCGCCGGGCTCGTGCTCGCGAAGATCGAGGCGACCGCGGGTTTGCAGATCTCGCACCCCTCGCTGCCCTCACCGTGTTCGCGAAGCAGCGTGGAGAAGTCGCGAATGCCGCGCACTTGGATGATCGTGAAGAGGTCCTGACGGCTGTGGGCGAAGTGCGGGCAGAGGCGCGTGGGGGCGCTCTCGCCCAGGTCCGCCAGGTCCTGACGCAGAAGCGTGGTGGCCAGGGGCACGCAGCCGCCGCAGCCCGTGCCGCACGTGGTGGCGTCCTTCAGCTCCGCCATGCTGCGCGCGCCGCCGGCGACGGCGTCCCGGAGCGCAGCACGGCTGACTCCGTTGCATGAGCAGACGAGCGCGCCTTCGGGCAGTCCCGCATCGCCGGCGCTTCGCTCCCCGGGCACGACGAGGGAGGCGACGTCGTCGGGCAGGAGCTCGCCGCTTCGCTCGTAATGGGCGAGGCGGGGGAGCGCCGAGACGTCGCCGACGAGCACGGCGCCGACCAGCTGCCGGGCATCCTCCGCGAGAACCAGGCGCGCGTACACGCCTGCGCGGACGTCGTGCCACACGACCTCCGGCGCACCCTCGCGCTCCTCCGGATGCGCGCCGACGCTCGCGACGTCGACGCCGAGGAGCTTCAGCTGCGTCGGAGGGAGCCGCGCCTCGACCTCGCGGCTCGCGTCCCCGGCCAGCCGTGCCGCGAGGGCGTCCGCCATCGCGTAGGCGGGCTCGACGAGACCCCAGCAGCGGCCCTCGAGCGCGGCGACCTCGCCCACGGCGAAGACGGTCGGGTCCGCGCTCTCGAGGCGACGGTTCACGGCGACGCCCCCGCGCGGGCCGAGGGGGAGGCCCGCGGCCGCCGCGAGCCCGTCCCGTGGCCGGATGCCCGCGGCGATCACCACCAGGTCCACGGGGAGCGCGCGCTCGCCCAGCATCACGGCCTCGCAGCGGGCGTCCCCCAGGATGCCGCTCACCTGCGCGCCGGTGTGCACCGTGACGCCGAGGGCCTCCACCTCCCTGCGGAGGACGGAGGCCCCGGGGCCGTCGAGCTGACGCGGCATCAAGCGTGGCGCGCGCTCGATCACGTGGGTCTCGAGCCCCGCGTCCAGGAGCGCACGGGCGGCCTCGAGCCCCAGAAGGCCCCCACCGATCACCGCCGCCCGGCGGGCTCGGCCGGCGGCCTCGGCGATGGCCACGACATCCTCGACGGTTCGATAGACGTAGACCCCTTCCCGCTCTCGTCCGGGGATGGGCGGGACGAAGGGTGCCGACCCGGTCGCGAGGACGAGGGCGTCGTACGCCAGCTCCGTGCCGCGTTCGAGGAGGATTCGGCGTCCCTCACGATCGATGCGCGTCACCCGGTCGCGCAGCGTGGCGACCCGCTCGGGAAGGGGCTCGAGGGCCAGGCTCTCCACGCAATCGGCCGCCGTGGCTCCGGCGCGCGCCGGGGCGAATGCGTCGCTCAGGTGAACGCGGTCGTAGGCGGCCTCGTCTCCGACCACGGTGACGGCGTGCGGGGCGCCGGCACGCGCCAACGCGTGGCAGAGGCGGTGCGCGGCCATCCCGTGGCCCACGACGACGAGCCGCGGCGCGGCGGTCCTTTCGCTCGGCTCTCGTGCGCTCATCTACGTGCTCCCCTCCGAGTGGCTACGGGAGACCACGTAGTAGTCAGCACGTATTTCGCGTGCGTTTCCTCCGCGTAAGATGCGACGACGCGCTGCGTCACGGAGCCGCGCGAAGGGACCGCCGGGACGGACCCGAGGGCCGGGTCCGCGTCAGTCGCCGGTTCCCAGGCCCGCTGCGTAGCGCATGGCCACGCGCAGAAGATCGCTCGAGCCGTCGAGACCGAGCTTGCGCCTCATGTGCGTGCGGTGCGTCTCGACGGTGCGCGCGCTGATGCCCAGGCGCTCCGCGATGTCCTTCGAGCGGAGCCCGTGCCCGATGAGCTCGAAGACCTCGAGCTCTCGGGCCGTCAGGACGTCCGGCGGCGCCGCATCCGCGCGCTCCCCCGAGGCGAGGCGGTCGAGCATGGTGCGCTGGACCCGGTCGCTGACCGCGACGTCGCCGGCGAGCACTCGGTGAACGAAGTCGAGCACGCGGTCCGGTGCTTCGTGCTTCATGAGGTAGCCGCGCGCCCCGGCGCGGAGCGCCCGCTCCGCGTAGACACGTTCGTCGTGCATGGAGAGAACCAGCACCGGGGGCGCGCTCGCGCCGTCCTCGCGGAGGCTCCGCAGGAGCTCGAGGCCCGTCTCTTCGGGAAGGCTGATGTCGAGGAGGACGAGGTCCACGTCGCCCTTCTCCAGGGCCGTGCGCGCGTCGGCTGCGGAAGCCGCCTCGGCGACGACGCGGAGCGATGCATCCATCTCGAGCATGGCCTTCAACCCGAGGCGAAAGACCGGGTGATCGTCCACGAGGAGGAGGCGGGTTCGCTCTCGGGTCATCGCTGCGGGTCCTCTACGCGGAAGCGAACGCGGGTGCCCTCGCCGGGCCCGCCGCTCACCTCGTGCTGGGCACCGAGAAGATCGGCGCGCTTGCGCATGCTGTCGAGGCCCATGCCCAGCTCGACCGCGCTCCGGGAAAAGCCGACGCCGTCATCGTCCACCCTGCGCTCCGCGGCGCCTTCGGTCACCGTGAGTGATACGTCGACGCGCGTCGCCTCCGCGTGTCGCAGGGCATTGGAGAGCGCCTCCTGGGCCACGCGATAGAGCGTGTTCTCCACGGTCCCGGGCAGACCCGCCTGCACGTCGACGGTCAGAAGCACCTCGGGTTCCGGGTGCCGGACGACGGCATCCTCGACGAGCTGCTCGAGCGCCGGGCCGAGACCCTCGCGCTCGAGCACGGCCGGGTAGAGGCCGCGGGACAAGCGCCGCGCGGGGAAGGGAGGGGAGGGCCCCAGGCGACGAATAAGCCACCGCAGCCGGCCCGCGTGCGCGGGCGCGTCGGCCACCAGGCTGCGAATCGGCGCCAGCTGCGCGCCGTCGACCTCGCCCGCCTGCACTCTTCGGTCGAAGGTGCCGAGGAGCATGGCGATGCCCGCCAGCTCCTGGCAGAGCCCGTCGTGGAGGTCGCGGCCCACGCGAGCCTGCTCGGCGAGGCGCACCTCCTCGAGCTCGGCCACCCGCCGGCGACGCTCTTCTTCGAGGGCATCGAGGGCCCGCACGAGCTGAGCCACGGCCGGGCGAAAGATGAAGAGGCCGGCGGCCACCAGCGCGAGGAGCTGGACGATGAAGAAGGTGGCCTGGCGGCCCTGGAGCTCCTCGACGCGCGTGTTCGCGGCGTCCTCCAGCGCGAAGACGAGCGCATCCATGCCCTCGAGGAATGCTCCTTCTCGCGCCAGCAGACGTCGCGTCGCGTCGCGGCGCTCCGCGTCGTTCGATGCGTCGGCCACCTCCCGCGCGGCGCTCCGGACGGCGTCGAAGGCAGGTCTGAGGGCCACGAAGCGGGCCCGGATCGCGTCGTCCTTCGCGCCGGTGACGAGCTCGGCGTGCGAGCTCTCGAAGAGCTCCACGGCGCGCCCGATCTCGGCCCGTGCCGCGTTCGCGGCGGCGCCATCGCCCCGTTCCGTCGCCGCGGCGAGCTCGAGAGCGCCCTTCGAGACTCGCTGGCTCAGCATGCGCTGGCGTCCCGCGATGTTCACCGCGTGTGCGTCCGAGAGGAGCGACACGGTGGCGTATTGCGTGGACGACTGCGCCAGTAAGCCGAGCAGCCCCATCGCGACGAGCACCACGACGTAGAACTGCGTGAACCTGAGGCCGACGGGCCGGCTCGTGCTCATGGGCGGAGCCTGAAGGGGGCGATCATGCGAGGCGCAGCCGGACCTCGGCGGCGACGGCCTCCGCCGTGATGCCGAAGTGGGCGTAGAGGTCCTTCGCCGGTGCGGACGCGCCGAAGCTCCGCATGCCGACGAAGCCACCGCCCGTGCCCGTCCAGCGGGTCCAGCCGAAGGGCGACGCCGCCTCGACGGCGACGCGCGGGCCCTCGCCGAGGACCTCGGCCTGGTAGGCGGGGCTCTCGGCGGCGAAGCGCTCCCACGAGGGCATGGACACCACGGCGGCGGCGACGCCCTCCTCCGCGAGCAGCTCCCTCGCGGCCATCGCGATCTCCACCTCCGAGCCCGTCGCCAGAAGGGTGGCTCGTCGAGGCTCGCCCGCGCCGGCGAGCACGTAGGCGCCGCGCGCCGAGCGGTTCTCGTCGACGTCGCCACGCAGCGTCGGCAAGCCTTGGCGCGTCAGGGCGAGCACCGAGGGTCCGTCGGTCCGTCGGAGCGCGAGCTCCCAGCACTCGGCCACCTCGATGGCGTCGGCCGGCCGGTAGACATGCATGTTCGGTGTCGCCCGGAGCATGGCGAGCGTCTCCACGGGCTGGTGCGTCGGCCCGTCCTCGCCGAGGCCGATGGAGTCGTGCGTCAGCACGTAGACGACGCGCTGCTTCATCAGCGCGCTCAGCCGCATGCCGCCGCGCATGTAGTCCGCGAAGACGAGGAACGTGCCCCCGAAGGGGATGAGGCCGCCGTGCAGCGCGAGGCCGTTCATGGCGGCGGCCATGCCGTGCTCCCGCACGCCGTAGTGGACGTAGCTGCCGCCATAGGCGCCGGGCGCCACGGGGACCGCACCGGCGGCCCGGGTCTTGTTCGACCCGGTCAGATCGGCCGAGCCGCCGACGAGCTCCGGCATGGCCGGGACGAGGGCGTCCAGGGCTTTGCCCGAGGAGGCGCGCGTGGCGAGCTTCGGCCTCTCTTCGGCCCACTGGGTCTTGAGCGCCGTCAGCGCCGCGAAGGCAGCGTCCGGGAGCGTCCCCGCGAGGCGCCGCTCGAGCTCCGCGCGCTCGGCGTCCGGAAGAGCGGCCACGCGGGCCTCCCAGGCCTCGCGCGCCGCGCGACCCCGCGCGCCGGCCGCGCGCCACGGCGCGGCGCTCGTCTCGGGAACGACGAAGGGGCCGTGGTCCCAGCCATAGCTCGCGCGGAGGCCCGCCAGCTCCTCCCCGCCGAGCGGTGACCCGTGCGCGGCGGCCGTGCCGGCCTTGGTGGGCGCGCCGCGGGCGATGGTGGTCTTGCAGGCGATGAGGGAGGGCCGGTCGCTGCCCTGCGCCGCGGCGAGGGC
>CALCTH010000283.1 GCA_937893795.1 uncultured Myxococcales bacterium
CGGCACGGTCTGCACCACGCCGGCCGCGCTCGTGAGCACGCGGCCGAGGCCCGGTCGCCGATGCGCCAGGACGCCCGCGGGCACCGCGAGCGCCAGCGCCGCCCCCAGAGCCAGGAGCGCGAGCCGTGCGTGCGCCGTGACCAGCCCGGGCAGCTCCTCCACGCTTCAGCCCCCCCGGAGCGCGGCGAAGGCCTCGGCCTGCCGCGCGGGCGCCGCGAAGCGCGCCGCGACCTGCGGATGGGCCGGCGTACGTACGCGCTCCTCCGGCGGAGCGAGCTGCACGATGCGCCCCTCATGGAGCACGGCGATGCGGTCCCCGAGGCGAAGCGCCTCGGACACGTCGTGGGTCACGAAGACGCCGGCGAAGCGTTCGCGGAGCGACTCGAGCAGGCCCTGGAGTCGGTCGCGCGTGACCGGGTCCAGGGCACCGAAGGGCTCGTCGAAGAGCACGAGCTCCGGCGCGGCGGCGAGCGCCCGAGCGACGCCGACGCGCTGCTGCTGGCCTCCCGAGAGCGCCGCCGGGAAGCGCGAGGCCAGCTCCGGCGCGAGGTCGACCTGCGCCAGCAGCTCGGCCACGCGGCGGGCGATGCGCTCCGGCGCCCAGCCGAGGAGCCGCGGCGTCACGCCGACGTTCTCGGCCACGCTGAGGTGCGGGAAGAGCCCGATGCGCTGGAACACGTAGCCGATGCGGCGCCGGAGGAGCGGGTCCGGTAGCGCCGCCACGTCCTCGCCCGCGAGCTCGACGCGCCCCGCGTCGGGCTGCACCAGCCGGTTGATCATCTTGAGCAGCGTGGTCTTACCGCTGCCCGAGGCACCGAGGAGCACGACCAGCTCGCCGGTGCGCACCTCGAGGTCGAGGCCACGCACGACCGGCTGGTCGCCGTACGCCTTCTGGAGCCCTTCGAGGCGAAGCGCCGGCGCGCTCAATCGATCATCACGCCGGTAGCGTCGATCTGCGCTACCTGAGCGAGGACCGTCGCGCCCTCGGACGCGAAGTGCGCGCGCTCTTCCTCGGTGAGGTCGCGGACGCTCACCTTGCCCTCGATGGTGCAGCGACGACCGGCGACGTCCTTCGGCAGGAAAAAGGCGTGGTTCGCCATGGGCACCCGGATGGCGGGGGAACCCTCCTCGCCGGCGCGCAGCTCCATCCAGCAGCCCATGGACTGACAGACCTGCTGGATGGTCCCGGAGGTCTTCACGACCTGGTCGGCGAAGTCGGCCGGGGCGTCGAGGAGCGCGCTCAGCGCGACGGCCGCACGTCCCTCGTCGAGGGCGTCTCCGAAGAGGTGGGGGTAAGCGATCTCTTCCGCCTCAGCGGGCGCGGCTTCGCCTTCGGGCTCGGCCTCCGCGACCGTCCCTTCGGACTCGCTGGCCTCCGGCGCGGCGGAGGGCTCGGCCGCGGGCGCCGGCGACTCGGAGCGGCCGCAGGCGGCCAGGAAGAGCAGCATCGACACGAAACGGATCATGAGGCGCGACGTACCACGCGACGTGGATGGGGCCAGCCGCCGCGGCGCGAAGGCGTTCCCTGCGAGTGAGGGCGACGCCCGCGATTCCGTGTCTTCGCACGCGGACTGCCCAAACGCGGAATGGGCCCTACACCGCGGTGACACGAGGAAGGCCGCGGCAGCGAATCCCGCCGCAGCGAAGTCCACCGCAGTGAATCCCGCCGTAGCGAGTGACCGGCGCCCTGGCGCCGGCGAGAAGAGGATCGAAGAGCATGAAGCGATCGCGAGCAGCCCGCCTGGGCTTGGTTCTCATGATGGGCAGCGCCGCCCTTTCCGCGTGTGGGGACGACGACGCGTCCGGACCCACGGACATGGCCCTGGACGCGGGAGCGCCGAGCTTCCGCGCCGACGTCTTCCCGATCATCGCGGCGAACTGCGCGATCAGCGGCTGCCACGGGGCCACGCGCACCTCGGCCAACCTGCTCATGGATACACCGGAGAACGCGCACGCGAACCTCGTTGGGGTGGCCGCCATGGGTACGCTCTGCACCGAGGACTCGGTGGCGCGCACCCGGGTCGTCGTCGGTGACGCGGCGTCATCGCTCCTGGTCTCGAAGGTCACGGAGGCGGAACCGGATTGCGGAAACGCGATGCCCCTCGGCGCGCCCTCCCTCTCCGCCTCACAGCAGGCGACGATCACCGCGTGGGTGGCCGGCGGCGCTCTCGACGACTGAGGGCACGCCCAAGCGCGGGCCCGACGCGAGCCAGCTAGCCGACGAGAAAGACCGCCTTGCGGCCTCCCGCACGCGTTTGAAGGGCGAGCCTGAGCGGACGGCCGACGCGGCGCGCGAGCCGCGGGTCGCCCGCCGCCATGGCCACCCGCCAGCCCTCCGGCAGCTCCGCGAGGAGCGAGCCCAGTCGCTGGTAGAGCGCGCGAAGGTCGCCGCCGATGCGCGCGCCCCAGGGAGGGTTCGTCACGACCGCGCCGACCGGCGCCACGGGCAAAGCGAGGCCCGGCGCGGCGCTCAGCGCGGCGTGGGAGAGCGTGAGGTCCTCGGCCACGCCTGCCCTGGCCGCGTTCTCGCAGGCGGCGTGAACCGCCCCGGCATCCCGGTCGCTGCCATGAATCGGTGGCGTGGCGGCTGCGACCCGCGCGGCGGCTCCCCGCTCCGCCGCCGCCCGGGACGCCGGGCCCCCGGGGAAGGCCTCGAAGGCGAACGAGCGTCCTCGGCCTGGCGGCAGGCGGCGCGCCAGAAGCGCAGCCTCGATGGGCAGCGTGCCGCTGCCGCAGAAGGGGTCGACGAAGGGGGTGGCGGCGTCCCAGCCACTCGCGCGGATCAGCGCGCGGGCGAGGTCCTCCCGAAGCGGGGCCTTAGCCGACGCGAGGCGATATCCTCGCCGATGGAGCGGCGCCCCGCTCGTGTCTACGGAGAGCACGACCTCGTCGCGCACGAGGCGGGCGTGGACGACAACGGCGTCGCCTTCATCGTCCCCCGCCTCCGGAGGCGCCGCGCCCAGCGCATCGGCCACCCCGGCCCGCACGCGCTCGGCGATGGCGCCGGTGTGGTAGAGCCGCGACTTCTTCGCGCTCGCGCGGATCCGGAGCGATCGCTCGGGCGTCAGCAGCGCCTGCCAGCCCAGGCGGCTGGTCTTCTTCACCAGCTCCGGGAGCCGCGTGGCTCGGAAGCGCCCGAGTCGCCAGCGGACCTGCGCCGCCACGCCGAGCTCGAGGTTGAGCCGGGCGATGGCGTCGAGAGGGCGCGCCTCCAGAACCAGCGTCACACCACCGGCCTCGTCGGTGAGCTTCGCTCCCGTGAGCTCGAGCTCGCGGATCTCCTCTGCCAGGAGCCCCTCGAGCCCCGGCGCGCACGCCACGAAGAGCTCGGCCCCGTCCGTCATCGGTGCTCTCTCACGGGGGCGCTCAGTCGTCGCCGCGGAGCACCGCGAGCTTGTCCCGATGCTTCGCCTGGAGCGCCAGATAGTCGGCCTCCTCGAGCGCGAGCTTCGTGGTGATGCGGCGGAGCCAGTTCGTCTCCTGGGTGGTGAGCACGGCGTCGGCGGCGGCGATCTCGACGAGCGCATCGAGCACGTCGAGACGACCTTCCCGCGCCATGCCCTCCTTGAGAACGCGGGCCCAGGCCTGGTCGCCTCCGGCCGTCAGCGCCTCGATCTCCGACTCGAGGAGCGCACCGATGGCCTCGGCGCCGCCGACGGCGAGCACCCGGAGGCGACGAAGCTCTTCGAGCACCTGCTCCTTCTCACGGACGTCGAAAACGCCGTCTGCGAAGGCGATGCACGCCGCCAGCCCGGCCACGGCGACCACCAGCGCGCGGAGCTCGTCGTCCGCCTCGGGCATGTGCTGGCGCACCACGCGCTCGAGGGCGCTTTCGCGCGGCACGGAGACCTTCGAGCCGAAGAGCATCAGCGGCACTCGCTCCCGATGTCGGCGGTCACCTCGCCGCGGAGCGATTCGTGGTAGGCGAGCCAGCCGGCGCGCACGTCGTCGGGTACGCCGTGGGCGTCGAGCACCTCCCGGAGAATGGTCAGCCGCCGCAGAAACTGGCCACCCATGATGCGGTGCGGGGCGTGGGCCGCCGCGATGGGGCGCCCCTCGTAGGTCACGGGCGCGCCGAGGTGCGCGGCGGCGTGCTGGTACTCGAAGGTCTTCACCCGCTCGCGCTGCGCGCGGCGGAACATGAAGCCGATCATCAGATCGTCGAAGCAGCGGTCGACGAACTGCTCCACGATGGCGCGAAGGGCCGGCTCGCCCCCGATGCGCTCGAAGTCGCTCATGCCCTCACCATGCGTCCACGGAAGGGCGCGCGAAAGCGGGGCGTCAGCACGCGCGCCGATCGGCCTCGATGGCCGCGCGGTCCGCTGCCGGGATCGGCTCCGGGTAGACGCCGTCGAAGCACGCGGCGCAGCGAGGGCCGCCCATGGCGTCGTCGAGGGCACCCACGGTGAGCCACGTGAGGGACGAAACGCCGAGGTTGGCGGCGGCCGCGGCCTCGAGGCGCGCCATGGCCTCCCCCTGCAGCACGCCGTCCGTGAAGCGCCGGGCGAAGAGCTCGTCCCGGGTCGACATGTCGATGCCGTAGAAGCAGGGGTGAAGCACGGGCGGCGCATGCACGGCGAGGTGCACCTCGGCCGCCCCCACGTCGTCCATGAGCTCGATGACCCGGCGAAGCGTCGTCCCGCGGACGATGGAGTCGTCGACGAGGATGACTCGGCGACCGGCGATCTCCCGGGGGATGGGGTTGAGCTTGAGCCGTAGCGCCGCCTTCCGCGTCAGCGCGTCCGGCATGATGAAGGTGCGCCCGCTGTAGCGGTTCTTGATGAAGCCCTCGCGGAGCGGCAGGTGGAGGGCCTCGGCCACGGCCGTGGCGGCCGGACGCGCCGTGTCGGGAACGGGCATGACGACGTCGCCCTCCACACCCTTTTCCCGGAGGCGGGCCGCGAGCGCCTCGCCGAGCGCGAAGCGGGCCTCGTAGACCGTACGATCGGACATGACGGCGTCCGGTCGGGCGAAGTAGATGGCCTCGAAGACGCAGGGCGCGGCGCCAGCGCTCGTGAGCGCGTGCCGCTCGGGCTCGCGTCCGCCGCGCAGCAAGACGACCTCGCCGGGCGCCGGCTCGAAGGCGTGTTGGAAGCCGAGCGCATCGAGGCTCACGGACTCGCTGGCCGCGATCCAGGCGCCGTCCTCGCGGCGCCCCACCATGGCCGGTCGAATCCCCCGTGGGTCGCGAAAGACCACCAGCGTGGGCTCGCCGTCGAGCAACAACCCGGCCACGAGCGAGTAGCTCCCGCGGACGCGCTCCTGGACGACGCGGAGCGCGCCGAGCGCGTCTTCCGTGCGGTGACCCGCCGGGCGCGCCTGCATGAGCGCATCGCTGAACACGCAGAGCGCCGGCTCGACGTCGCAGCGACTCATCAGATGGATGGAGCGCTCCGCGAGGGCCTCCTCGAGCGCGCCGACGTTGGTGATGTTGCCGTTGTGGGCCATCAGCACGCCGGGCTGGCGGTAGAAGAAAGGCTGGGCGTCCTCGAGCACGCCCCGGCCGACGGTCGGGTAGCGAACGTGACCGAGGCCGAGCGGACCGGGCAGCGCCGCGAGGTCCCCTTCGCCGATGGCCTGGGAGACCTGGCCGAGGCCGCGCCGGAAGGCGAAGCGCCGCCCGTCCTGGCTCATGGTCGCGATGCCCGCGGAGTCCTGGCCTCGGTGCTGGAGCGCCTGCAGCGCGAGGTGGATCTCCGCCGCCACCGCATGCGACGCGCCCTCGGCCGTTCGCGGCCCCCCGATCACCCCGACGAATCCGCACATGCGCGGACACCTAGCGCGTCTCCCGAGCGGCACCAGTGGGCGGCGTGCGTGCGGCCAACGGCGCGGATGATTTCGAGCACGTGACGCGACGTTTTCGAGATTGGCGCGATGCGTCGACCCGTTGCGTCATTTCCCAAGGAATCCGTGGACTTGGGCTGATGGCGGCAAAAAGTCTCGCCATTACGGAGGTTTGACCCGTTCATTGTGCGCCGCAGCAGAAAAACGCCCTCAGGCGCATCGACTGGCTTGACGCGCCGCGTCACCTCGCTAGGGGCAACACATCGGCCGCGGGGGAGGCTCTCCCCGGGGCACCCCCCGACCCCAGCCGACGCACGGGCGATCTCGATTGCCCGCGCACCACATCCATACCCCACAAAACACCCCAGCTGACACACCCCGGCCCCACGGGAGAGCTCCCCGGCTCTCCCGTGGGGCGTCAGCACTTCCTGAGGCTCCCGCTCCTAGCGCGCGTCTTCGAGGAGATGCGCGGCGAGGGCCTCGGCGGCAGCGCCGGCGTGCGGTGCTCTCACGAGCCGCATCTCCCGGCGGATGGGCGTGCGCGGGTCGTCGATGCGCACGAGAAGACGCCTTCGGAGGTCGTCCACGACCGAATCGAGGCTCACGAGCGCCACGCCGATCCCGGCACGCGCGCTGCCCTTCACGGCCGCGATGGACGCGAGCTCCATGGCGATGCTGGCGTCCGGGAAGCTGCGATCGAAGAGGAGGCGCGTCGTCGCCCCGCGCCGGAAGGTGAGAAAGGGGGCCGTCGTCGGGTCCACGCCGGGAGCCGCGACGAGCACGAGCTCGTCGGGGCGCCACAGCTCGCCTTCGAGCGGCTCGCCGCGCGCGCCGGAGACGATGGCGAGGTCGAGCTCCCCCTGGCGAAGGCTGGCGCGGGCCTCGTCGGTGGTAGTCTCGCGGAGGAGCAGGCGCAGCCCGGGCAAACGCGCTCGAAAGCGCGCGAGCGTCGCCGGGAGCAGATAGGTGCACGCCGTGGCGCCGGCGCCGAGCCGGACCTCGCCGCGCGCGAGTCCCGCCACCTCGGCGACCTCGCGGCGCCCCGCGGCG
>CALCTH010000284.1 GCA_937893795.1 uncultured Myxococcales bacterium
GTGCGGCGCTGGCGGCGGTGGCCGGGCGTTCCTCGGACGCTGGCGCGGTGAACAGGGCCACCAGCGCCGCCAGCTCCGGGGGGAGCTCGGGCGGCAAATCCCCGAGCGGCGCGGCGAGCGCGCGGCGCGCGGCCTCGCCCGCCGTCGAGGGCGTCGCGACGAGGCGCCCCCGCAGGAGCGCGTGGAGTGTGGCGCCGACCCCGTAGAGGTCCGTGGCGACGCTCCGCTCGCCCATCCAGGCCTCGGGTGCCATCAGCCCCGGCGTCCCACGCGCCACGCCCGGCTCGTGCGAAGGCGGTCCCGCGAGCCCGAGGTCCACGAGCACGGCCCGCCCCGCCTCGTCGACCACGAGGTTGGCCGGCGTCACGTCGCCGTGAACGATGCCGACGCCGTGAAGCGCCGCGAGGGCCTGCAGGGCGTCATGCACCACGCGGAGCGCGGCGTGGGCACGCTCGCTCTCCGGGAGTCGAGCGAGGGCCTCGAGCGCCGGACGACCGGGCGCGTGGGCCTGGAGCAGGACTTCGACGCCGGCCGGAAGACCGAAAGGCGGCGGGAGGCGT
This sequence comes from uncultured Myxococcales bacterium, assembly GCA_937893795.1. Taxonomy (GTDB): domain Bacteria; phylum Myxococcota_A; class Polyangia; order Polyangiales; family Houyiibacteriaceae; genus CALCTH01. The sequence continues at coordinate 561 of CALCTH010000284.1, forward strand.
TCCCCGACGCGGAGCAGCTCCTCGACGCGCGCGAGGCGCGGATGCGCCACCTGGCGAAGCAGCTCCTCCTCCCAGCGCAGCCGAGCCCCTTCCGCGGCGGCCACGACCTTCGCGGCGTAGAGCGGGCCCTCGTCGCCGTCTCGGACGAGCAGCACGCGCCCGGAGCCTCCGCGCCCGAGCTCGCGCACGTAGCGGTAGCGGCCGGCGAGCACCCCGGCACGGTCGAGGTCGGCGCCGGGGATGTCAACGAAGTTGTCAGTCCCGCGGAACGCTCACTCGTAGAGGAGGAAGGGCTCGCGGGCGGCGCGAAAGGCCGCCGCGCCCTTCTCTTCCGCGCCGAGCCAGTCGTCCACCTCGCGGCCGAAGCTGAGCTGCTGCCGGAGCTCAGGGCCTCCGCTGAGGAGATCGATGGCCGGGCGCTCCACCTCGTGCTCGTAGGGTTCCTGGCGCCAGGGGTTGTCCGCGGGATCGCGGCCTCGAAGCATGGCCGCGAGGAGCCGCACGTAGGTCTCCGTCGGGCGGAAGCGCTCCCGGTCGCGCACGTGGACCTGCACGCCGCCGCACGCCACGCCCGCGTGCTTCTGGAAGGTCGGCACGAAGGTGAGCGGCCGAAGCGTGGCGCCGGGCACGGTCCCCAGCGCCGCGACGAGCGCTTTCCCGTCTTGCCCCGGCGCCCCGACGATCTCGAAGGGCCGCGTGGTCCCGCGTCCTTCGCTCAGCGTCGTGCCCTCGAGGAGGCAAGCGCCGGGGTAGACGAAGGCCGTGTCGAGCGTCGGCATGTTCGGCGAGGGCAAGACCCAGGGGAGCCCCGTTGCCGCGAAGTCCATGCGGCGCTCCCAGCCCTCCATGCGCACGACCTCGAGACAGTCCGCCTCGAGGCCCTCCTCCCGCTGCGCCATCAGGAGCAGCTCGCCGAGGGTCATCCCGTGGCGCACGGCCACCGGGCGGAGCCCCACGAACGAGAGGTAGCCCGCGCGCTGGGGCCGCCCTTCCACGATCGCGCCGCCGAGCGGGTTCGGCCGGTCGAGGGCGATCACAGGCACGCCCGCACGCGCGGCCACGCGGAGCGCGAAGGTCGCCGTCCACACGTAGGTGTAGTAGCGGCTCCCCACGTCCTGGAGGTCGACGACCAGCACATCGAGGCCCTCCAGCATGTCGGCACGCGGGGCCAGGCTCGACGCGGAGTCGCCGTAGAGGCTGATGACCGGGAGCCCGTCGAGGCTGCTCGTGCGCGGCGCCGCGGCCGTCGCGCCGACGGGATCCGAGTCCCGAGCGTCTCGCTCCCGCACGGAGCTCGGGACGGGCTCGAGGTCCTGCGCCGCCGCGTCGAGGCCATGCTCGGGGCCGAAGAGCACGGCGAGCGTGGCCCCGGCCTCCTTCAGCACGCGGTCGGCGCGGCGCAGGCGGCGGTCCACGCTCGCCGGATGCATCAGGAGCCCGACGCGGCGGCCCCGGAGATCCACGTCCCCGCGCGCCACCCGGTCGAGCCCGCTGAGCACCGGCGCCACGCTCAGGCCCCGCGCGGTCCCGTGGGCGCCGCCCCGGCGTCGCCCGCGAGGAGGTAGAGCACGGCCATGCGCACCGCGACGCCGGCCTCGACCTGGTCGAGCACCACGCTGCGGGGCCCGTCCGCGAGCTCCGGGTCGATCTCGACGCCCCGGTTCATCGGCCCCGGATGCATCACGATGGCGTCGTCCTTGGCCCCTGCGAGACGGTCCTCGCTCAGCCCGAAGGTCCGCGCGTACTCGCGGAGGCTCGGAAGCAGCGCCTGGGAAAGCCTCTCCTGCTGGATTCGAAGCGCCATGACGACGTCTGCGTCGTCGAGGGCCGGCTCGAGGCGCTCGTACACGCTCACGTCGAAGGCCTCGGCGAAGTGCTTCGGAACGAGCGTACGCGGGCCGGCGATGCGCACGTCGCAGCCGAAGAGGCGGAGGAGTCGGGCGTTCGAGCGGGCGACGCGGCTGTGGGCCACGTCGCCGCAGATGGCCACCTTGAGCCCGGCGAGGGTGCCTTTGGACCGGCGGATGGTGAACGCATCGAGGAGCGCCTGGGTCGGGTGCGCGTGCATGCCGTCACCCGCGTTCACCACGCTGCAGCGCATGTTCTTGGCGACGTAGTGGGGCGCCCCGCTCGCGCCGTGACGGATCACCACGATGTCCGGGTGCATGGCCTCGAGGGTCTTGCACGTGTCGTAGAGCGACTCGCCCTTCTTCACGCTGCTGCTCGCCGTGGACATGTTCACGGTGTCGGCGCTGAGGCGCTTGCCCGCGAGCTCGAAGCTCGTCCGGGTCCGCGTCGACGCCTCGTAGAAGAGGTTGATGACGGTCTTGCCGCGGAGCGTCGGGACCTTCCGGACCGGCCGCCGCGACACCTCGAAGAGCGCCTCGGCCGTGTCGAGGATCTGCACCACGTCCTCCGTGGTCAGCGACGTGATGTCGAGGAGGTGGGGGTGCCGGAAGGGACGCGTCACGGGGTTTCCCCCGCGCGGACCAGCACGGCGCCGTCGCCGGGCTCGGCGGCCTCCTCGGCGAGCTCCACCCGCACCTTGGCGCCCGCCGGCACCTCGAGGGTACGCCCCACGAAGTCGGCGGCGACGGGGAGCTCACGGCCACCGCGGTCGAGGAGCACGGCCAGCCAGATGCGTCGCGGGCGACCGTAGTCGAGGAGGCACTCGATGGCCGCGCGCACGGTGCGCCCGGTCTGGAGCACGTCGTCCACGAGCACCACGTCCCGGCCCGCCACGTCGAAGGGCACCACGCTCGGACCGATCTTCGGGTCCGGGAGCGCCGTCGCGGCGTCGTCGCGATAAAGGGCGATGTCGACGCTGCCCACGGGCGGCGCCTCGGGGCCGAGGCCGGCCACGGCCTGCGCGAGCCGGGCGCTCAGGGCGACCCCGCCGCGCCGAATGCCAACGATGCCGACGCGCTCCGCCCCGCCCGTCGCCTCGACGATCTCCGAGGCCATCCGGCCCAGGACGCGCTCGACCTCACCGGCGTCGAGGATGCGCTCGCTTCGCTCGCTCACCGAGCAGCGGTGTACCGGCCGCTCACGCACCGGTCAACGGCGAGGGGTCGTCAGCTCGGCTCGGGAAGCGCCGGGAGCTGCTCGCGCATCTGCTCGTAGCCCTCGGGCATCTCTTCGCCAGCCTCCAGGCGCTCTTTCATCTCGTACTTCGACGGGCAGCGAGGCACGATCTGACTGGCCAGGAAGGTGCCGTCCTCGCCGAGGGCGCCCTGCACCACCACGCTGATGCCGAAGCCGTCGCGGAACGTGTCCGGCACCACGCATTGGGGGAAGGCGACGGGCATCTCCTCGCCCTCCTTCGTGATGCGGAAGCGCCACTCGCAAGGCTCCTCGCGGAAGAGGATCGACCCCTCGACCAGGTCGCCTTCGACGCGCAGCTCCTGACCGACGGCCTCGGGGTCGCCCACGACCTCGTGCACGAGACGCGAGTACACGAAGGGGTCCGTGTCGCTGCCCGAGCCGAGCAGTAGCGCCACGATGGCGCTTCCGAAGAGCATCATGGCGACGGCGACCTTGAACATCGGGCCCGGTCCCAGCGGCGGCTCCTCGGCCGGGCGGGGCGCCGCGGCGGGGGCGCGGGCTTCGCCGAGCTCGGCGTCGAGGCGAGCGTCGAGGTCGTCGTGGCGCGGGGCGTCGCTCATGTCCTGCTCTCTAGGGCCGGGGGGACGGAGGGGCCGGAGTCTGCGCCAAAGATGGGGGTCGTGTTGGGCGCTCTGCAAGGCGCAGCGACGTTTCCCGCGCGACGCGGCCGCCGCCAAGATACGAAAGCCGCCGCCCAGATACGAAAACGGCGCCACCCCGAAGGATGGCGCCGCTTTCACGGCCGTCGCGCAAACGCGCGGCGGTTCAGCTGCCGAGGGGACCGATGAAGCCGCCCGCGATCAGCAGAGCGTAGATCACGAGGGACTCGATGAGCGCGAGGCTCAGGATGAGCGGGGTCTGGATCTGACCGGCCGCGTTCGGGTTGCGGGCGATGCCCTCGAGGGCCGCGCGAGCCGCCATGCCCTGGCCGAGGGAGCCGCCGAAGGCCGCGACGCTGATGGCGATGGCGGCGGCGGTGGCCTTCGACATGGCCACGTCGTTGGCGTTGGCCGCCGCGTCCTGCGCGAAGGCCGGCGCCGCGATGAGGAGCGTCGTGAGGAAAGCGCTCGAGCGCAGGGAGAGGTTCTTGATGGTCTTGATCATGGGGGTGTGCCTCCAGTTGCCTCTCGTCCGCGCGACGGCCGCGAGAGGAGAGCTTTGTGGCGCGAGGGTGCGCGCTCAGTGATGGTCGTGATGCTCGATGGCCATCGAGATGTAGACCATCGAGAGAAGCGTGAAGACGAGGGTCTGCACCGTGACGACGACGCAGCCGAGGACGTAGACGGGCACGGTCACGATGCCGGACGCGATGGCCGCTCCGGTCAGCCCGAGGAAGGCCGAGAGCACCGCGTGGTCCGCGAACATGTTCGCCGTGAGCCGGACGGCGAGCGTCACCGGGCGCACTAGGTGGCTGATGACCTCGATGACGAAGATGAGCGGGGCGAGCCACCAGATGGGCCCGAGGAAGTGCTTGATGTAGTTCGCGAAGCCCTGCTCTTTGATGCCGAAGACGTGCGTCGCGACGAAGATCACGATCGCCATGGCCGCGGTGGTGTTCAGGTTGTCCGTCGGCGGCAGGAAGCCCGGAATGAGCCCGAGCACGTTGGAGAAGAAGATGACGAAGGCGCAGGTGCCGATGAGCGGCAGGAAGAACTTCGCGGCCTTCTTGCCCATCATCTCGGCCATGGCGTGGTAGACGCCGCCGGCGAAGAGCTCGACGAAGGTCGGGATGGTGAGCTTGGCCTCCGGGAGGACGGCGTCCTCCGGGTTGCTCATGCGGGACTTCGTCGCGAGACCGAAGCCGAGCAGCAGCAGCAGCACGAAGGCGAAGCCGAAGACGTGGAGGGCGTCCACGTGGCCGCCGAAGAACCACTTCTCGCCCTGGTCGTTGAAGGGCGCACCGAGGGCGTGGGTGAAGGAGCTCGCGCTCTCCGGGAGCAGACTGAACCAGGACCAGTGCTCGGGGAGGGACGAGGCGGCGTCGGCGTGGTCGGGGCTCGCCATCTCACATCTCCTCCGGCGTCGCCGCGGGGACGTCGCCGGGATCTTCGGGAAGAGCGATCGCGCCGCCCTTCGGGGTGGGGCCTCCGAAGAGAGGCCCGAGCGTCACTCCTAGGACCAGGGCGCTGAAACCCACGGCGAAACCCCGGAAGTGCAGCCCGAACCTGGTCACGAGAAGCCAAACGGCAAGGAGGGTGGCGCCAGTCTTCAGCACGAAGAGCATCGCCGGAACGCGGCCGGCCCGAGGCACGCCTCGTTCCGCCGCCCGTCGGAGCGCGCCGGAGAGCCAGCGAAGGGCGGCCCAGTTCATGTTGGCCACGGCGGCCCCGGCCAGGGCGGCGAGCCCGCCGGTTGCGCCCCACGCCGCCGTCGCCCCCACGACCAGAAGCACGCTCGTCGCGGCCATGGCGGTGGTGATGCGGTCGTGGAGAAAGGCGCTCATGAGGGCGAGGGAGGCTCGGGGGCCGTAGGGTCGGTCGAGGCGGTGGAACCGCCGGAATCGTTCGGGTTCTGTGCGCGCGCTTCCTGGCTCAGGGCCGCGACGAGGGCCTCGAGTCGCTCGAGGTCCGGCGCGGGCTCCTCGGGTGCCGGGGCGGGCGGCGGGGGCGCCGTACGCCGGGCGAGCTTCAAGAGGTTGTAGAAGCCCGCGGCGATGCCGAAGAAGAGCCCCACCAGCTCGAGGGTGCGCCCCGTGTCGAAGCGCGCGTCGAGCCAGCGGCCCCCGTACACGCCGATGACCAAGAGGGCGGCCATCTCGAGGCCGACGCCCCCACTGCGGCCGAGGGCCTTGGCTTGCTCGGGGCGGAGAAGGGGCATGGCGACGTGCCAGGGAAAGAAGGTTGCGTTGTCAGGCGGGAGGCGGCCTCCCGAAGGAGCATAGGCCCGCGTTCGAGGGCCGACGCGCAGCGAGCTAGCACCGCCCCAAGAGGGGGTCAAGGATTGCCGAAACCCCGCTGAAACGGGGCCGTGCGCGGTCTCAGGCCAGCGCCGCGAAGGCGGCGTCGAAGGCCCGCTCCGTGGTGGCCAGCGCATCGTCGTCGTGGGCCAGGGAGGGGAAGGCGGCTTCGAACTGGGAGGGTGGCCAGTAGACGCCGTTCTCGAGGAGCCTTCCGTGCCAGCGCGCGAAGGCGTCGCGGTCGCAGGCGTCCGCGTCCGGCCAGCCGCGGACGGGCCCCTTGTCCGTGAAGAAGCAGGTCAACATGGCGCCGACGCCCTGCACCGTGCAGGGCACGCCGTGCTTCGCCGCGGCGTCGCGAAGCATGGTCTGCAAGCGATCGCCGAGGACCTCGAGGCGCTCGTAGGTGCCCTCGCGGCGGAGCAGGTCGAGCGTGGTGGACCCGGCGGCGACGGCCAGCGGATTCCCGCTGAGCGTGCCCGCCTGATACACGGGGCCGAGCGGCGCGACCTTGCTCATGATGGCCTCGGGGCCGCCGTAGGCGCCCACCGGAAGCCCGCCCCCGACCACCTTACCGAGGCAGGTGAGGTCGGGGGTGACGCCGTAGCGCTCCTGCGCCCCGCCGTAGGCCACCCGGAAGCACGACATGACCTCGTCGAAGATGAGCAGCGCGCCGTGCTCCGTCGTGAGCCGCCGGAGCTCGGCGAGCCAGGCGGGGTCGGCGGGCACGCAGCCCATGTTGCCCGCGATGGGCTCGAGGATGACCGCGGCGATGCGGGGCCCCTGGGCGTCGAAGATCGCGCGCACGCCCTCGATGTCGTTGTAGTGAATCGTGCCCGTCGTGGCGGCGATGGGCGCGGGGATCCCGGCGCTGTCGGGCTCTCCGAGCGTGGCCAATCCCGAGCCGGCCTTGACGAGCAGATAGTCGGCGCCGCCGTGGTACCCACCCACGGTCTTCACCACGACGTCCCGCCCGGTGTAGCCGCGGGCGAGCCGGAGCGCCCCCATCACGGCCTCGGTGCCGCTCGAGACGAGGCGCACCATCTCCATGTGGGGGTGCGCGCCCTGGATGCGCTCGGCCATCGCGGTCTCCCCCCGCGTCGGCGCGCCGTAGCTCGTCCCGCGCGTCGCGGCATCCTGTACGGCGGCCACAACGTCGGGATGCGCGTGCCCCAGGATCATCGGGCCCCACGAGCCGACGTAGTCGACGTACTCGGTTCCGTCGGCGCCGACGAGGGTGTAGCCCGAGGCGCTGTCCACGAAGACGGGATCGCCACCCACGGGTCCGAAGGCGCGGACGGGCGAGTTCACGCCGCCGGGCATGCGCTTTCGGGCCGCGGCGAAGAGCTCCTGGGACACGGGGTCAGCCATGCCCGGGACGGTCGACCCGTCCCCGATGAAGGTCAAGCCCGGATTCGCGCGGAGCGGGCCCGGTCTCGCCGGCACCATTGAGCTTTGGACCCACTCGGGCGACACTGAACGCTCGTGTCTGCCAAGCCCGCGCTCCGTTTGGTACAGGACCCGCCCGAGACGCCGGCCGAGGCGGTCGACCCGCGGGAGCTCACCTGGCGGGAAGAGGCCGCGCTCGTCGAGGCGCTGCGCCGCGGCGAGCCGAGCGCGCCCGGCGCCCTCTATGACCGGCACGCTCCCTACCTCCGCCGTGTGCTGGCCCGCGTGCTCGGCGTCGACGACGAGCTGCCCGAGGTCCTGCACGAGACCTTCGCGCAGGCGCTCTCGTCCATCGATTCGCTGGACGACCCTCGGCGCCTCCGCGCGTGGTTGGTGCGCGTCGCGGTCTTCACGGCCCGCGGCACGATCCGGCGCCGTCGCCGCCAGCGTTGGCTGCGCTTCGGGGCCCCGGAGGACCTGCCGCCCGCGACGACGGTCGGCCACGGCCCGCGCACGGAAGCCCGGGCCACGCTGCGGCAGGTCTACGCCATCCTCGACGAGATCCCGGTCAAGGAGCGCGTCCCCTTCACGCTGCGTTATTTTCAGGGACTCGAGCTGACCGAGGTCGCCGACGCCTGCGACGTGTCGCTCTCGAGCGTCAAGCGCTACCTCAAGCGGGCGGAGGAGCGTTTCGTGCGCCTCGCGCACGCCGAGCCGGGCGTGCGGGAACGGCTGGCGAGAAGCCCGCGCTTCGCCGCGCGGCTGCGTGAGGCCGGGCTCGTGCCCGTCGAAGACGCGGCTCGCTCGGGAGTGCGTCCGGCGGTGAGCGCGGAGACGGCGCCTCGGGGGCGCGCCCCGGCGGCTTCGGAG
>CALCTH010000285.1 GCA_937893795.1 uncultured Myxococcales bacterium
GTGGTGTCTCGGTCTCGGTCGACCTTCCCGCCACCAGATACACCCCCAATCCGGGGTCCTTCTATCGCAGGGGGTGACGAGTCGCCGGCTTCGTCCCAGGCTCCCGCCGTGAGCGTCATCGAGCATGGGGGTGTACCGCCGGAGGCGCCGCCGCCCGCGGGCCCTCCTCCAAAGGCTCTCTTGCGGGGGGAGCTGCGCTTCCTTCGTCAGTACCCGCGCCTCGTGGCCCGGGCCCCACGGCTCCTCCGTGGGCCGCGCGGCTCCGGCCCGGTCATCGACATCCCCGGGTGGAAGTCGCCGGAGTCGGCCATGCTGCCCCTCCGAAGCTACCTCCGCTTTCTCGGGTACGACGCGCGGAGCTGGGGTCTCGGCTGGAATCAGGGGCGGCCGCACCGGGACATCGCGCGGCTCATCCCCAAGGTGGAGCGGCGCGCGCGTCTCGCGGGGCAGCCGATCGTGCTCATCGGCTGGAGCCTCGGAGGGGTCATCGCGCGGGAGGTCGCACGCCGCGCGCCGCACGCGGTGCGCCGCGTCGTCTGCTACGGGTCGCCCATCATCGGCGGGCCCAACTACACGGCCACGGCCCGGCGCTTCGACCCCGCCTTCCTCTCCCGGGCCCTCGAGGAGACGCTCGAGAACGAGCGTCGTCGCCCCATCGAGGTGCCCCTCACGAGCATCTACTCTCGCGAGGACGGCATCGTGAGCTGGACGGCCTGCATCGACCGCTACACGCCCGAGGCCGACCACGTCGAAGTGCGCTCCACGCATATCGGCATGGGCCTCGACCCGGACGTCTGGCTCGCCATCGCCGAGCGGCTGGCGCGCTGAGCGACGCTCGCGACGCGGGCCCCGGGCTCGGCGCTCAGCCTTCCTCGACCTCGCCGTCATCGCCGCGGAAGCGGAGCGACGCGGAGTTGACGCAATAGCGGAGCCCCGTCGGGGCGGGACCGTCCGGGAAGACGTGACCGAGGTGCCCGCCGCAGCGCCCGCAGAGGATCTCCGTGCGCCGCATCCCGTGGCTGGTGTCGCTCTCCTCGGCCACGGCGCCGCCGGCCACGGGGCGTACGTAGGAGGGCCAGCCCGAGCCCGAGTCGTATTTGTCGCCGCTCGCGAAGAGGGGCGCCCCGCAGGCGACGCACTCGTACACCCCGCCGTCCTTCTTCCCGTTGAACTTGCCCGTGAAAGCGCGCTCCGTGCCCTTGCCACGCACCACCGCGAACTGCGTGGGCGTCAGCTGGGCGCGCCACTCGGCCTCGCTCTTCGTCACCGCGTCGTCTTCGCTCATGCCTCGAGCATGGGTCCCGATGGCCTCTCGGACCGCCGGGCGGGGAAAAAAACACCCAAGACTACGTAGGCCGAAAGGTCGGACCCCCGTGGCAGAGGTCCGCGCCGCGTGCTCCGAGCGAGCGCGGCGCCGAGAAAGGCGAAGGATCATGAGGAAGAAGGCTTGGCTCAGCGCCGTGGTGGGGCTCCTGGTGGCCTGTGGGTCCGGAGAGGTCGTCGTGGCCCAGCCGAGCCGAACGGTGGTCACCGTGGGCAGCGAGGGGGGCGGTGAGGCCTGGGTCGGCGGCGCCCCGGTGCGCACCGACGTCGTCGTGGGCGCCGACGGGGACACCTTCGTGGGCGTCTGGATCGCCGCGCCCTCGGCGCCGGTCGCACGGGCGATGCAGCGACCCCCGATGTCCCTTTCCCTCGTGGTCGACACCTCCGGCTCGATGGCGGGCCCGAAGATCCAGAACGCCCGCCTCGCCGCGCAGTCGTTCCTCGAAAACGTCGCCGACGGCGACATCGTCAGCGTCTTCGCCTTCGCCAACGGCGTCAGCCCGCTCGCGCCGCCCACCGTCGTCGGGCCGGCGACGCGGAACCGGCTCATGCAGAGCGTCGCCATGCTCCGCGCAGGCGGCGGGACCAACCTCCACGGCGGCGTCGATGCGGCGATCTCCAGCGCGGGCGCCGCGCCTCCCACGCATCCCGTACGTCGCGTGGTCCTCATCAGCGACGGCCACGCCAACATCGGTCCCTCGGACCCGGGAACGCTGGGCATCCTCGCCGCGCGCGGCACGGAGCGCGCCGTCCAGGTCTCCGCCATCGGCGTGGGCCTCGACTACGACGAGAACACGCTCGGGTCCCTCGCCGTCCAGAGCTCCGGCCGCCTCTACCACCTCGAGCAGCCCTTCCAGCTGGCCGCGATCCTGGAGAGCGAGGTGCGCCTCCTCGCGAACACCATCGCGACGGACGCGGTCATCG
>CALCTH010000286.1 GCA_937893795.1 uncultured Myxococcales bacterium
GCCGGGCCCGGCGGCGTCGCGGGTGGGGTGGCGCTGCTCGCGGGCGGCGGCGTGGGCGCCCTGCTGCGTTCCGGCCCCGCCCGCGCCGGCCCAGCCCGCGACGGCTCCGAAGGCGCCGAGGCCGAGCGCGGCTCCGCCGAGGATGCCCAGCGTACGCAGGGTGGAGAAGCTCGCGTCGAGGCGGGCCTGGACGCCGAAGCGCTGGCGACCGTTGAGGAGGCCGACGAAGGTCGCGTAGACGGCGTAGAAGAGGACGACGGCGGCGGCGACGCGGAGCAGAGGCGCGAGCGTGGCGTCGAGGAGGAAGCCGGCGAGGGCCGGCGCGGCGAGGAAGAGCGCGCCGGCGAGGAGCACGCCGAGGGTCAGCTGCACGCCGAGGGCGCGGCGGGCGACGGCGCGGGCGGCGTGCTCGCGCTCGGAGACGTGCTTGCTGACCGTCTGGATGGTCGCGACGATCAGCACGTTGTTGAGCATGGAGACGCCGGCGAGGGTCGCGGCGTAGCGGCCGAAGACCTCGGGGGAGTCGAAGAGGCGCGGGAGGGCGAGCTGCGTGGCGTAGCTCGTGAGGACGAACCAGATCTTCGCGCCGGCGATGACCAGCACGCCACGGCCGGCGTTGGATTGCGGTGGGCTCCCCAACCCGGTGTTTGCTGGCGGTGGGCTCCCCAACCCACCGCGGTCTGCGTTCGCTGGCGGTGGGCTCCCCAACCCACCGCGGTCTGCGTTTGCTGGCGGCGTCTCGCCGGGCTCGTCCGTTCCGCTCACCCGCCGCCGGGATGGGCGCTCGGGCCTCCCGGGTCAAGTTCCGTGGCACGCTGCGGTCCATGAGCGACGCGCACCCCGATGGGCTCACGCACCTCGACGCCGAAGGCCACGCGCACATGGTCGAGGTCGGCGAAAAGGCCGTCACCGCACGGGAGGCGCGGGCCGAGGCCTTCGTCCGCATGGCCCCCGCGACGCTCGCCATGCTCCGCGCCGGCGAGGCGCCCAAGGGTGATGTCCTGGCCACGGCCCGCATCGCCGGCATCCAAGGCGCCAAGCGCGTTCCAGAGCTCATCCCGCTCTGCCATCAGATCGCGCTGACGGGCGTCGAGGTTCTGCTCACGCCCGAGGGCGACGACCGGCTGCACATCGAGGCCACCGCGCGCTGTCGGGACCGCACCGGCGTCGAGATGGAGGCGCTCACGGCCGCCACCGTGGCGGCGCTCACGGTCTACGACATGCTGAAGGCCGTCGACCGCGGCATGACCATCGAGGCCGCGCGGCTGCTCGAGAAGAAGGGCGGTCGCTCCGGGCACTGGACCCGCGATTGAGGCAGCGGGCGGCGGAATTGAGAACGGGCGGCGAACGTGGTTCGCCGCCCGTATGGGAGGAGGGTCGTTCCGGCGCTGCGTGGGCAGCGCGGCGGTCACTCGGCGGGCGAGGCCGCGCCGTTGGGGGTCGCGCCGTTGGCGCCGGGGTGCTCCGGCATGGGCGCGGTGCCCGCCATCCGCGCGATGAGCTCCACGCGCGAGTGAACGCCGAGCTTCGAGAAGATGCGCTTCAGGTAGGTGTTCACCGTCGAGACGGTCAGGCCCGTCGTCTCGGCGATGGCACGCGTGCTGGAGCCGCCGACCAGCAGGCCCACCACGTCGCGCTCACGCGGCGTGAGCGGCGCGCGCTTGAGCGCGACCTCCACGGCCTCGCCGTAGCGGCGGCCGCCCTCCGTCGCGAGCCGCGCCGTGTAGCCGATGCCGCGGGCGAAGATCCGAGCGCCCCAGCGGGCGACGCGCATTTCGTCTTCCCCGAGCCGGCTCTCGTTCGGGTCCGGCAGGAAGAGGTGCAGGGTGCCGACGACCTCGCGTCCGCTCCGAAGCGCGAGCGAGACGGCAGGCTCCGCGCCCGGCATCGGCGCCGGATCGCTCAGCAGCGCGTCCTTGCCGTTGCGCTCGAGGCGGAAGGCAGAGGCGCGCACGGCCTTGGCGACCTGCTCCGCGCCACGCTGCGGGTAGGTCCGGATGGGGTCGAGCTGCAGCAGCGACTCCGCGGTTTCCATGATCTGAAATAGCGACATGAGGGGCCTCCCCGTCCCTGCTCGGCGGCCCCGGATCGAGGGCTCGCCAGCTGGCGACGTCCCCAAGCTGAAGTCTCGGACGAACTATCGTCAATAGCCGCCTATGGGGACATTCGGCTTTCACGAACTATTTGCTGTGACCTGCAATTCAACTCGACGAGACCGATACATAGGCAAACCTTCGACGAACAAGGAAGAACCGTCCAATCTGTGTTGTCCCCATCATGGGACATCGGTCATTTCGAGGGGTCAATTAGGCTGCGTCGATCCTTTATGTGACGATTGTGTGACATGGCGTTTGGAGGCCCGCTAGCGCGCTCATCGCGGTGCAGCCCGGGGCCCAGGGCGTGCGCGGACGCTCGCAAATCGCTGCGGGACCCCAGGCGTTTCGCGCTAGCGTGGCCTACGCATGGAGGAGCCGGAGGCCCAGGACAGCGTCGAGGCCGCCCTCGCGAAGATTCACATCTTCGAGGGAATCGCACCGGCGGGCCTCGCCCGCATCGCTGCCATCACCCGGGAGGAGAGCCATCGCCTCGGCGAGGTCATCTTCCGTGAGGGAGAGAATGGCGGCGCTCTCTACATGATCCTCGAGGGGAAGATCCGCATCTCCCGCGAGGTGAGCGGCATGGGCGAGGAGGCGCTGGCCGTGCTCGGCCCCGGCGACGCCTTCGGCGAGATGGCGCTCATCGACGACTTCCCGCGGAGCGCCGACGCCCGCGTGCACGAGCGCTGCCGGCTCCTGGTCCTCTCGAAGGAGTCCCTCGAGGATCTGCTCTTCCTCCACAAGGACCTCGCCTACGAGATCCTCTGGAACTTCGTGAGGACGCTCAGCAGCCGGCTCCGCGAGACGAACGACAAGATGACCTTCCTGAGCGTCACCGGGAAGTTCTGAGGCCCGGGCCAAACGATCGTTCGAACGCTCGGCGCCGCGTCTCTCGGCCGGCCGTCATTCTTCGGCGGCGGCGTCGGTCGGCGCGTCGGCGTCGCCGGAGAGCAGCCCCACGAGCTCGTCCTTCGACAGGCGCGCGGCGCGGTCCGAGCCCTGGAGGATCGCGTCGGCGAGCTCGCGCTTCTGGTCGTGGAGCGCGAGCACCTGCTCCTCGATGGTCCCCTGCGCCACGAGGCGAATCACGGTCACGGGCTTCGTCTGCCCGATGCGGTGCGCGCGGTCGCTCGCCTGGTCCTCCGTCGCGGGGTTCCACCAGGGGTCGAGGTGCACGACCGTGTCCGCGCCGGTCAGGTTCAGGCCCGTGCCGCCGGCCTTGAGCGAGATGAGAAAAAGGCCGCCCTCGCCCTCCTGGAAGCGCTCGACGAGCCGCGCGCGCTTCCCCGCCGGCGTGCTGCCGTCGAGGTAGAGGCTGTCGACGCCGCGCAGGTCGCGCGCCTCGCGAACGATCGCCAGGTGGCTCGTGAATTGGCTGAAGACGAGCGCTCGGCGCCCGCTCTGCCGGAGCTCGTCCGTGAGCTCGAGGAACGCCGCCAGCTTCGACGAGCGCACCGTGGAGCTTCCGTCCACCAGACGCGGGTGGCAGGCCAGGCGCCGCAGCCGCGTCAGCGCCGCGAGGATCGCGAAGCGGCCCTCCTTGGCAGCCTTGCCGCGGCCCGTCGGCGCGGGCAGGTCCGCCAGGCTCGCGAGCGCGTCTCGGCGCGCGGCCTCGTAGAGGCGTCGCTCCGCCTCGCTCAGCTCCACCGGGTGCACGACGTCGGTGCGCGGCGGCAGCTCCGGCGCCACGGCGTCCTTGGTCCGGCGGAGCAAGAAGGGCCGTAGCCGCGCTGCGAGGCGCGCCCGCGTCGAGTCGTCGCCGTCGCGTTCGATGGGAAGGGCGTAGCGCTGCCGGAAGACGGGCCAGCTCCCGAGGAGGCCCGGGGCCACGATGCGGTAGAGGCTGTAGAGCTCGCCGAGGTGGTTCTCGAGCGGCGTGCCCGTGAGCGCCACCCGGTAGCCCGCCTGGAGCCCCGCCGCGGCCTGGGCGCGCCGCGTGCGTACGTTCTTCACGGCCTGCGCCTCGTCGAGCACCAGCGTCCCGAGGGGCACCTCGGCCAGCCGCTCGCCGTCCCGGGCGAGCACGTCGTAGCTCGTGACCAGCACGTCCCCGGGGGCGAGGTCGTCGAGCAGCGCCTCGCGCTTGGGTCCCCGATAGGCCCGCGTGTAGATCTCGGTGGTCACCCGCTCATACTCAACCAGCCAGTTGGGCCCGACGCTCGTCGGCGCGACCACCAGCGCCGGGCCCTCCGCGGCACGGCGCGCCAGGAGCGCGAGGGTCTGGATGGTCTTGCCGAGCCCCATCTCGTCCGCGAGCACGGCGCCGGCACCCCAGTGGGCGAGGCGCGAGAGCCAGGCATAGCCCTCCCGCTGATAGTCGCGGAGCTCGCCTTGGAAGCGCTCCGGTAGCGTCACGTCCACCTCGGGCGCCGCGCGGGCGCGGGCGAGGAGCTCGCCGAAGCTCTCCTCCCGCTCCGCCGAGCCCGCGGCCTGGGCGAGCGCCGCCACGGCCTCGACCTCGGCGAGGCCCGCGCGCAGCGCGTCGGCCCCGCGCTGACCGTGGAGCCGTTCCGCCGCGCCGAGCAGCTGCGCCCGCAGATCGTCGGCGAGGCGCGCGAAGCGCCCGGGCCCG
>CALCTH010000287.1 GCA_937893795.1 uncultured Myxococcales bacterium
ACGCGGCCCGTGGTGCACCTCGAGGCGCAGTACATGCGGGACTACATCGCGTGGCTCTCCGAGGTCACGGGCGCCCGCTATCGCCTCCTGAGCTCGGCCGAGTGGGAGTACGTGGCCCGCGCCGGGACCACCACCGCCTACTTCTGGGGCGACGCGCTCCTCCCGGGCCGCGCGCATTGCGTACGCGGGTGCGAGAGCCCCTTCGAGCAGGAGCGCTACCAGGACCGCGACTTCGTCGTGGCGGCGGCCCCCGTCGGGTCCTTCCCGCCCAACGCCTTCGGCGTGTTCGACATGCACGGGAACGTCTGGGAGGTCGTCGAGGACTGCTGGCACGACAGCTACCGCGGCGCACCGAGCGACGGGTCGGCGTGGCGCGAGGCCGGGGGCGGTGACTGCGATGGCGTCGTCGTCCGCGGCGGCGGCTGGCAGAGCGTGCCCCGGGGCATTCGCGCGGCGGTGCGGGACGGGCTCCCGCAGAACGCCGCGGGCCGCGCCTCCATCGGCTTTCGCGTCGCCCGCGACCTGCCTCACCTCGCCGGTGGGGCCGCCGCGCGCTGAAGCTCGGTCAGCGTTCCGAGCCGAGGCCGGATCTCGTCGAGCCACGGCCGATGCTCCGGGTCGCCGCTCAGGCCGGCGACCCGCCGCGCCTCGAGCGCCGGACGTCCGGCGACGCCCTCCGGTAGCGCTACCTCGGTGATGCCGGCGAGCTTGCGTCGCAGCATCGCCAGGCCCGCTTCGGCGAAGAGGCGCTCGCCCGTGAGCATCTCGAAGAGGACCTGCATGTGCTCGTAGACGTCGGTCGCGGTGGTCGCCTCCTCGGACGCGAGCTGCTCCGGCGCCATGTAGGCCGGCGTCCCGACGAGCCCCTCCGTCTGGGTCCGGAGCGAGAGGCTCGGGTCGGTCACCTTGGCGATGCCGAAGTCGAGGAGCTTCACGGAGGGCGTGCTTCCGATGTCGGCGTCGAGCGGCGCCACCACCATCTCGTTCGTGGGGTGCACGTCGCGATGGATCACGCCGCGCGCGTGCACCGCCGCCAATGCGTCGGCGAGCTGACGCGCCACGTGCAGCGCCTGCCGGGGACTCAGCCGACCCGCGGCGATCACCTCGGCCAGGGTCGGCCCTTCGAGGAGCTCCATGATGCACGCGACCCGCACGGGGTCCTCGCTCTCGACGAAGTCGAGAACGTCGACGATGTTCGGGTGGCGAAGGTCGTTGACGAGCGTCGCCTCGAGCTTGAGGCGGGAGGTGTAGCGCGCGTCCTCGGCGACCCAGCCGTGCATGACTTTGATCGCGGCGCTCCGGTCGAGGGTCCCGTGCTCGCCGCGGTAGACGCAGCCCATGCCGCCGCGCCCGAGCACCGCCGTGAGCCGGTAGGCCCCGATCACCTCGCCGAGCGCCGCGGGGAGCGGCGCGGCGGAGGGTGGCAGGGAGGGGACCGTCACGTGACTTCTACGATAGCGTGGCGCCGTGGAGCTCTCCGACACGATGTACGCCCACCTGCGGGCCATCGCCGGTCGCTACCTGCAGGGGCGGCACGGGCACACGCTCCAGCCGACGGCGCTCGTGAACGAGGCTTACCTAAAGCTCGACCGGCACGCGACCGGGGCCTTCGAGAGCCGCGAGCACTTCATGGCGCTCGCGGCGCGCGTCATGCGGCACATCCTCGTGGACCATGCGCGCCGGAAGATGGCGGACAAGCGCGGGGGCGGCCGGGAGCGCACCACGCTGAGCCACGTCGTCGTGGACGACCACGACAAAGCCCTCGACGTGCTCGCCCTCGACGCGGCGCTGACGGAGCTCGCGCGCCTCGACGCGCGGCATGCGCGAGTGGTCGAGCTCAAGGTCTTCGCCGGAATGACCACCGCGGAGACGGCGCGTGCGATGGACCTCTCCGTGGCCACGGTAGAGCGCGATTGGGTGAAGGCACGCGCGTGGCTCCGGGTCCAGCTGCGCGACGCATAGGGTCCGCCGCCAAAAAGTGCGCCCCCGATGAGGGACGGGCTCGCCCGTTTGCGGAAGGGAGGTGAACGCGGTCTTCGCCGCGTCATCGAAAGGGGAACTGTTGCAATGACGACCGGCGACGCGCTGCGCGTGAGCCTCTGCCTTCTCACCGCCCTGGGCTGTGGGTCCACGCAGGCCACGGGGGAGATGCCCGGGATGGATGGCGGCGGGGTGGACCAGGGGCCCGATCCGGTGGAAGACGCCGGGGTGGACGACATGGACGGCTCGGACATGGACGCGGTGGAGCCCGTCGACGAGCTGCTCGCGATGATCGACCGGAGCGTCGATCCTTCCTGGGTCTACGCCTTCGAAGGCGCCCGCTTCGTGCCGCCGGAGGGTCGCACGCTGCTCGTGCTCGGCCAGACGCTCGGCGGCATCGACGAGCACGTGGAGAGCTTCCCGGACCAGCCGATCCCCGGCGGCTGGGCGGCGTATTGGGGCATCCCGAGCATGGACGGCGTCGACAGCACGGCGACGAACGAGACGGGCAGCAGCCACAACCATCAGGAGCTGGTCGAGCGCTTCCCGAACACCGTGCTGCAAAGCGGCCTGTGGATGGTCGGCACCTGGGACGTCGCGCGGCGCACCGCCGATGGCGAGTTCGATCAGGTCGTGCGGGACTTCAGCACCTGGGCGAAGACCACGGGCCGGCCCATCTACCTCCGCATCGGCTACGAGTTCGACGGTCCGCACAACGAGCTGGAGCCGGCGGACTACATCGCCGCCTACCGGCGCATCGTCGACGTCACCCGCGAAGAAGACGTCGAGAACGTCGCCTTCGTCTGGCACTCCTACGCCGCGCCTCCCTTCGGGGGTCGCGACATCTCCGCCTGGTGGCCGGGCACCGACTACGTCGACTGGGTCGCCGTCTCGCTCTTCGCGCAGGGCTACAGCCGGACGCCGAACCGCTTCGTGGACGCGGTCTTCCAGCTCGCCCGGGACGAGGCGAAGCCCGTGATGATCGCCGAGGCGAGCCCCATCAACGGCATCGGCGCGGCAGGTACGGCGGCCTGGGACACGTGGTTCGCCAACGTCTTCTCGCTGGCCTACGCGCGCAACGTGAAGGCCATCAGCATCATCAACGAGAACTGGGAGCGCTTCACCGTCCCCGGCGTCGACTGGTCCGACGCGCGGCTTCAGAACAACGCGCTCATCTCCGAGGCGTTCTTCGCGGAGACGAACCAGGACCGCTACCTGAAGCAGTCGGACACGCTCTTCGAGCAGCTCGGCTACGCGCCCTGAG
Organism: uncultured Myxococcales bacterium; assembly: GCA_937893795.1. Classification (GTDB taxonomy): domain Bacteria; phylum Myxococcota_A; class Polyangia; order Polyangiales; family Houyiibacteriaceae; genus CALCTH01. Next base: position 3,245 of record CALCTH010000287.1, read on the forward strand.
CGTCGGCCCGGACGGGGCGAGGAGCGGATCCCCGCTCGCTCGCCCCGTCAGCGTTCGTCCGCGTGCCGAGCGCTCGGGCCGCGCAGGGGGGCGGCGCCGAAGGGCGGCGTGATCAGCGGGCCTAGCGAGGAGCCTCGGTACCTCGTACGGCCTCGCCTCTATGCTCCCGTGGTGGCCTCGCACTCGAAGGATGCCCTCGGCGCGAGCCTCGCCGGGCTGGCGATGCAGATCGGCGCCGGACCGGGTGACGCCCCGGCCGCGCAGGTTCGTGCGTTCGATGCCCTGACGCGCGCGGCCGAGGCGGAGCGTCCCGAGCTTCGGCCGGCGATGCCGCCCCGCAGCCCCCGTGCGACATCGTTGCCGCGCCAGGTATTGCTCGCTCGGGTGAACCAGCTCGCCGTGACACGGCACGCCGCGGGTCTCCGGCACGCGCTCGTGCTGGCGGCCGAGAGCGTGCGCGACTCCCTCGCCCTCGTCGCGAACGCGGAGGCGCGCGATGTGTTCCTGGGCAGCTTCGAGGGGCTTCGCGACGCGGTGGCGTCGGAGCTTCCGGACCGCGTGGACCGGCTGCCCGCGCCGATCCCCTCGGCTGGTCATGCACGGCGGAGCCCGGCGGTGTATCGGGATGCCCTCCGCCAGCTGCAGCGTCTACTCATCGAGACCGATCACCGGCTCGCGGTCTTTCCCGAAGGCATCGATGGCGGGCGCGCGTGGTGCTTCGTCCTCCTGCATGACGGGGCTGCTCCGGTCGACGACGTCACGCTCGTCGAGGTTGGCTACGAGGGCCTGGGAGGCCACAGCACCTTCGCGCATCACGTCGCTCTCGGACCGCTCCCACCCGGCGAGCGTCTGCGCGTGTTCGTCGGCGACGACGAGGGCGCCGAGCTTCGCACCGACGTGACGCTCCGCGTCCGCCGAGGCGCGACCGCCGTGCGGCTGCGCTTCGAGTTTCCGAAGCTCTACCGGCGGCGCTCCTTTCCGCTCGTCCCCGGGCTCGGGCGCGAGGGCATCGTCGGGCGCCCCCTCGACGCCGTGTGAGGGTCTCGTGCCGCCGGGCCGAGGGGCGGGCGACGCGTGGTAGAGCGACGCAGTGAACCTGATCGCCTGGGCCCTGGCCCTCGTTCTCCTCGCTCCCGCGCTCGTCTCGGCGCAGGGCGAACCCCTGGAGCTCGGGCGGAGCGAGGTCGAGGTCATCGGCCCGGCCGAGCTGCGAGGTCTCGAGGACACCGGGATCGCGTCCATCGACGTGGCGACCTGGACCTCCCGCACGAGCCTCACGCTTCCCGTGCCGATCCGGCGCGGCGCGCTGATCGTCGGGGCCAACTACACCTATCTGCGGACGGTCATCGACGCGCAGGGCTTCTCCACGGAGCGCGCGTCCTTCCACGAAGTGGGGATCCTCGTCGGAGGCATGGCGCAGCTCACGAGACGCTGGAGCCTCGCGCTCGGCGTCTCGCCTTCGTACGCCAGCGATTTCGAGCGCCGGAGTCGCAATGCCATCAACTTCGCGGCCTTCGGGAGCGCATCGGTCGTGCTGCGGCCCGATGAGCTCGAGATCGGTTTCGGGCTCGCGGCGTCGTACCGGCTCGGACGGGCGGCGCCGCTGCCCATCTTCGAGCTGCGCTGGGTGCCGCGCCCGGAGGCCACGCTGCTCATCTCGCTTCCTCAAGGGATGCGCTTCAGCTGGATCCTGGGGCAGCGCTGGCTCTTCGCGGCCGGCCTGCGGCTCGACGGCAGCCGCTACCTCATCGGTGAGACCGACCCGGCGCTCCCCACCACGACCAGCTTCGAGCGCGCCGTCGTCGGCGCCGGACTCTCCGTGGGGGCGCGGCTCAGCGGTCCGCTCTGGCTCGAGCTCACGGGCGGGACCACGCTCTTCCGAAACTTCGAGCTGCTCGCGGACTCGGGAGACTCGGTGGGGGGCGCGGATGTCGACAACGCCTTGTACGCGCAGCTCGCCCTCATCGTGCGCGTCGGTCCCGGCGATGTGGACGAGAACGCGGACGACGCGACGCAAGAGCCGCCCGCGCGTCCTCGCCCTCCGCTCCCCAGCGGCCCGTAGCGGAGGGGCGCGGCGCTTCAATGCTCGATCAGGTCGTTCTCCGTGATGGCGGCCAGGATCAGCGCTCGAAACCACGCGTGGCTCGGCGTGTCGCTGAAGCGGGCCAGCCAGAGCAGCTCGAAGCGCAGTGGCGGCACGTCGAAGGGGAGCGGGAACTTGGTGAGCCCATCGGTCGTCACGTCGCAGAAGAGCTTCCACATCGACTCGGGCACGGTGCCGAGGCACCCCGAGCGGAGCACCAGCCACGGGATGGCCATGATGCTCGGGACGAAGACGCGGTCGCGCTTCTCGGCCGCGCGTTCGCCCAGCATGGCCGCCTCGCTGTTGCCGCTCCACGTGGTGCCGAGGCTGAAGGTCACGTGCGGCGCGGCCAGATAGTCATCGAGGGTCGCGGGAGGCGGCGGACCGTCGCGTCGCGCCACGCCCACGAGGTCGTCGGTCCAGAGCAGCTGCCGTTCGATGGGGTGGGGCGTCGGAGAGCGCTGCAGAAGCGCATCCAGCTCGTGCCGCGGGCCGAGCACGACGTCCACCTCGCCGGCGTCGAGGTCGTCGATGCAGGAGGGGCGTACCTCGAGGAACTGCACCGTGAGCCCGGGCGCACGGTCGGCGAGCATCTCGGCCACGCGCGGGCCGACCACCGCGGCGACGTAGTCCGTGGAGGCGATGCGGAAGGCGCGGCGCGAGGTCGCCTCGTCGAAGGACGTCTGGAGAACGTCCCGCCGGAGCTGCTCCATGAGCGACGCCAGCGGGACCTGGAGCGCCCGCGCCCGCGGCGTGAGCGTCGCCCCGTTCGGCCCCTGCACGAGGAGCTCGTCACCAAAGGCCTCCCGGAGCCGCTTCAGGGACGCGCTCACCGAGGACTGCGCGAGCTCGAGCGCCACGGCGGCCCGGCTGACGCTCCGCGTTCGAAGCACCGCGTTGAGCACCGGGAGGAGGTTCAGGTTCAGTCGGCGTAGCTCAGCGTCGGGGCTCATGGTTCGAGACATCGCACGGGTCGCCGCCGTCTTCGACCCCGGCGGAGTGGAGCGAGCGCGCGACGAGACCGGGCGCGTCGCGTCCGGCGCCCGGCGCGTGGTCGAAGGCGGCGCGAAGGTCGTTGCCCGCCACGTCCTCGAAGCGGGGATCGACGAGCAGACGATGCGCGCGAAGGGGAGCGCGGAGGGGCGAATCCGGCGTCCAGCGGGCCCGCGCATCGCTCGCGTCGAGGGTCCACGCGCCGGCGACCAGCGTGGCGCCCGGCCCCTCGACCTGCAGTAGGCGCCCGACGGACGAATGGTCCACGGGCTCGCCGAACTCGACGGTCAGCTGGGCCCCCTCGGGACCCTCGGCGGTGCGCAGGCACCAGCGTCCGGGATCGACCGGCGCCCGGTCTTCGGCGGTAGCGACGAAGCGATGCACGAAGGGCGTCCCGAGGTCCTTGCCGGCGAGGCTCCGCCACCCCGCCGGCACCTCCAGGCGGTAGCGCTGCCCCGCCGCGAAGGCCCGGCCGAGGGCGCGATGGGCGCGGAGCCCCGTCTTCACGCGGCCCGGATCGACGAGCAGCGTGAGCCGGCGCCGGTCCGCCGACCAGAGGGCCTCGCGCGGGTGAAAGAAGACCCCGGAGAGGTCCTCGCCGCCCTCGCGCCGCAGCCGGACGGGCACGTTCGAGGGCGCGTCCGCCATCGGCTCGGAGAAGGTGACGTAGAAGCGCAGCAGGTTCTCCGGGAGCGCCTCGCTCCGGGGGTGCACGGCCAGGACGCGTGGCGCCGGCACGTCGAGGGGCGCGACGGCGAGCTCGGATCGGCAGGTCGTCGTGCGGACCTCGTAGGAGAGCCCCGGCGACAACGCGAAGGCTGGCCGAAAGCGCCGCACCTCCCCGGCCGCCTCCTGCCGCGGCGGCGCGAGCGAGCCGGCGATGGGCCGCTCCGCGCCGGCCACGTAGACCTCCACCGGGCCCGGCCCCGGCACGTCCACCCAGCGCGGCGAAGGCCGAGGGTCGATCGTGAGCGGCGCGCAGACCGGCAGCTCGGTCGCTTCCGGGGCGGCACAGGCGCCCAGGCCCAGGAGCAGAGCGGCCGCCCGCCCTGCGCGGGGCCTGCCGGGGAGTCTCATTCGCGCACGTGACCGGGGTAGCCCTCGTCGACCTTCATCATGTTCTGGAACTGACGGATGGGCTGTTGCGCTTCGGCGTAGGTGTAGCCCGGGATCTCGTACTCGCTCTGAAAGTCCGAGAGACGGAAGTACACGCCCTTCAGATAGGAGATGAGCTCGAGGTCTCCCTCGCGCGCGTCACGCCGGAGCACGGCGAGATGCCGCGGGTCCTGGTCGGCGACCTCGAGCACGTTCGTCATGGGGATGGACGACGCCCCGAGACTCGCCTGCTCGTTCAGCGGGACGCTTTCGGTGATGCCTTCGCCGCGCGCGGCCTCGCGCACCGCCGCGAGGGGTACGACCTGCGCGGCGCGGTCCGCGTTCTGCAGGAAGAGCACCTCCATCGGCTGCTGCTGCGCGTCCTGGGTCGTGTACACGAGCATGTCGCTCGGGGTGTTGCCGTAGCCCATCTCGCCGATGGTCTTCCCGGTGACGTGGGCGCCGTCGACGATCCCGCTCAGGGGAAAGACGACGAGCGGGGTGCAGGTATAGGCCGCCACCAGGTGGTCCGTTCCGTCGACGTCGACGACGGCCATGGCGCGAATCGGCGCACGCGTCTCCTGCTGGTCGTGGATGCCGTGGAAGATCTCGACGGTGGTCGTGGCGACGGCCTCGCCGAGGGGAAACGTCGTGCTCCAGAGCGTCGAGTCGAACTCGGCGTGCGAAAGGCCTGCGACGTAGAGCTTCCCCTCGTGCACCAGAAGATCGGTGAAGGTCAGGTCCTGCGAGGGGAAGTAGCCGTAGAACGCGAAACCCTCGCCCGTCGCCGAGGGGAGAACGACGGAGGGCGCGTCCTCCGGTGAAGCCAGGAGGCGAAGCTCTCCCGAGGGCGGGGCGATGACGACCGCCGAGGCGACCTCCTCCCCACCGGAGCGCGCCACCGCCAGATAGGCCTCCCCCGTCGTGGGGTGCACGACCATGTCGTGCACGCGGACCTGAGGGGGGGTGGTGCCGAGGAGCTCGGCGAGGCGGGTGTCGAGGTCGCGAAGCTGGAAGCCGCCGGGGGCGCCGCCCGCGTCGTCCGCGTCGTCCGCTTCGGCGGCGGGCCCGGCCGGCGCGGGAAGGGCGTAGACGCGTCCTCGGTGGGAGTCGGCCACGAGCAACGTGTCCGCGTCCCCAAAGGCCAGCGCGGTGACGGAGCCAAAGGGCAGAGAGGCTGCTTCGGCCTCGGCTGGGGCGGCAGGTTCCGCGCTTTCGACGGGGTCTTCGGCTTCGGTCTGACGCTTTCCACACGCCAGGGCGAGCGTACAGATCATGAGGCCGACGAGGGCTTCCTGGGCCTTTGGCTTCCGGTTCATTGCTGGTTTCTCCCGCATTCTTGGCGCGCCCGCTCTAGAAATCGAAGCGCGCAGAGCTGTGGATTCGGACCCCGGCGCCGAGCTCGCCCTGGCTCGTTCGCCGCGTCGCGTAGATGGCGTCCAGGCCGAAGGTGGCCCCCTCCGTTGGGGTCCAGAAGAGGTTGATCGCGTAGTAGCCCGCGTGGCGAAGCGGCACGAAGACGGAAGCGTCGACGGGGTCGAAGCGCTGGTAGCTTACCGTCGCCGTCGACCGCAGGCGCTCGGTCCACCAGTGCTGAAGCGCGACGTAGCCGCCAAGGGTCCTCATCGGGTCGACCTGGCCATTCGCGGCGATGACGCCGTCGCTTCCCGTGCCCGCCAGCCCCACATAGTAGCGGCCGATGCCGGTGCCGATTTGCGCCTGAAACGCCAGGTTGTCCCCGTGATCCGAGAGGAAGGGCAGCTGAACCCGGCCCGTCAGATTCACGCCTCCGGCGAGGCTCCGATCGTCCCGGCTCTCGAGCACGCGGCCGAGGAGGGCGACGCGAAGGCGAACGAGCGGATAGCTCATGGCCACGGCGGTCAGTACGTCGGGGATGCGTTCCTCGGAGCGGGCGCGCTCGCCTTCGTCGGTGAGGTCGGCGACGGGATTCTCGATGGAGAGGAGCAGGCGCCAGCGGTCCTCCGCACCGACGAGGTCGGTGAGGCGCACGCTGGGCTGGCGTGCCGTGGGCGCCGCGAGGGGGCCGCCGAGGGCGCTGTTCTCGGGGAAGGTGCGCGTATCCACGAACGCCGACCACCACTGGCCGACGACCAGCGGGCCGAGCTGCGCCACCGCGTGGCGAAGCCGAAAGCCGTAGCCGGAGAGGAACTCGGTCCCGGCGCCGAAGAAGTCGGCCTCGATGAACGCGCGGAAGTTCGTGTAGTCGGTCGAATGCCGGAAATCGAAGTTGATCCGGCTGTCGCGCGCGGAGAAGTCGATCTGCTGGTCGCCGTCCGCTTCGCTGCCGTCGAGCGGGATGGCCACGTTCGAGACGACCGCGGCCGGCCCGAGGTTGTCCGGGTCGAAACCGAGCTCGAGGCGCACGAGGCCGCCGATGCGGAAGGAGAGGTCGGTGCCCGGGACCTTGATGGAACGCTCGAAGTCTCCGCTGCGTACGATGGAGTCGTCGGGGAAGCGCCCGATGGGCTGCCGGGTCGAGAGAACGCGGCGCCGGGCGCCCTCCTCGCCGGTTTCGTCTCCGGCGGCGTCCTCGTCCGGCTGCTCTTCCGCGTCGGGAAAGAGCGCCTCCCGCAGCGCCCCGAGCTCGGCCTCTTGCTGCGCCAGCCGTTCGCGCAGCTCTTCGACCTCGATGGCGAGGCCCGCGTCCGCCTCGGGCGCGTCCGCCTCGGGCGTCTCCGCCTCGGGCACGTCCGCGTCGGGCGCGTCCGCCTCGGTGTCGCCGGCCTGCGCTCGCACCGGACGGGCCGATGAGATCGCGAGCAGCATCAGAGCCAGGGCAGGTGCGCTGCGCACTCTGGGGCCATACCCCCGAACCCGACCCCAGTTCTCCGATACCGGTGTTCGGCCCCATCGATAGGGGGCGAGTTTGCGTCACCGGGTGGACGTGTCGGCGACGTATGCCGTTGGGACCGTTCAGCGACGGCGGTAGGTCAGGCGGTATCGGAGCGGGGTGGAGAGCCGCTCGCCGGTCATCTGGACCTGCAGCACCAGCCGGGTTCCATCGTCGGAGGGGCGGTAGGTGGTGGTCTGCACGCCGTTGTCGCCGCGGAGCGTGACGACGAGATGCCCACCCCGTCGCGTCGCGCGCGCCTGGCCGCCTCCGTTGGCTCCGCTGACGCTCACCGTGGGGCCTCCGATGGTGAGGGCGAGAGTTCCGTTCGCGCCCGTGAGCGTCACCGCATCACCGTCCAATGCGATCTGGAGCCGCGGCGCCGGCGTCGTGCGCTGACCCAGTCGCTCCCGGGCCCGCCCGCGGATCATGCGGCCGAGCTCCTCCGTCGCGGTCTCGATGGCGGCCTCGCGGCGGGCGTTCTCGTCGCCGCCTCCGGCGTACTGCCAGGTGCCGGCGAGGCCGCCCTGCGCGGTCGCCGGAGCGACGGCGAGCAGGAGCGCGAGCGTGGTGAAGAGCGCGTGGGGGCGGAATCGTCGGGTCATCGGAAGCCGTGGGCGAAGGGTGGGAGGCGCGTCAGCGCGCCATGCGGGTGACGCGCATCGGGTCGTCCAGCGCGATGAGGACCGGCTCGAGGTCCGGCGGTCCCGGCGACGTGTAGGCCGCGCCATCGAAGGGCGTCGTGCCCGGGCCGCCGGGGTTGAAGAAGGCGCCGTAGCCGCCGGCCAGGCTCGGGATCTCGACGTGGGTGAGGTTGCGCGCCGCGGCGTCGTCACCGACCAGAATGATGTCGATGTAGTTGTCGAGGTCTTCGTCGTAGCAGCCATCGTAGACGACGCCGTCGCCCTCCGGCGGACCGAGGTCCGCGAGGCCCACCACGCGCAGGCGGCCGCCCAGCACCTCGACCTCCACGCCGGCCTCGTCGAGGACGACGTCGCGCCCATCGACGCCACGCGCGTGGAGGCGAAAGAAGGTCTCGAAGTCCGTGGGGAGCACGCCGCGGACGCCATCCGGCGAGAACCCGCCGCTGGTCAGCACGCGCAGCCGGAAGTCGCCCTCGTCGTAGAGGAGGAGCTCGTCGTTCGGGACCACGACCTGGGCTGGCGCCGGGACGCTCAGCCCTTCGCCGAGGACGCGCTCGCCGACGCGGTTCAGCTTGGCGCCCACCAGCCGCGGCCCGTTGTCGGGGTCGTAGGGGCTCGTCGTGGTCTCCCACGCCAGACCGACGGCGCTTTCGGTGCGGCCCTCCGGTCCGACAAGCGTGAGCGGCGTGTCGTCCGCCACGATCTCGACGCGCACCGGGAAGCGTGCCTCCGGGTCGGTGCTCGGGAGCCGGTTCGCGAACTCGCCGAAGAGCACGGCCGTGTTTCGCTCGTTGTTCTCGAGGTTGGGGAAGGGGCTCACGGCCTGCGGCGTCACGACCTCGCCCGTGCTCAGCGTCAGACGAAAGTCGGTGAGGCTCAGCGTGCGCGTGTCCATGGGCCAGCTGAACACCACGGGCAGGCCGTCGAGGCCGAGCGCGTCGTCGCGGAGGCCTGCGTAGGGGGTCTGGTTGATGTAGGCGAGGGCGACGTTCGCCTGCGTCGAGGCGGAGGTGGTGTTGCGCGTGTCGTCGCAGCCAAAGGCGGTGGACCACGCGCCTCCGGCCTGCCAGACGTTCTCCTCGTTCAGCGTGCCGAAGGGCAGGCCGACGATGTCGGCGAAGCCCACGCCGGCCGAGAGGATGGCGGGCTCCTCCGCCCAGTAGTCGGCGGCGACGAGGTTGCCGTCGAAGAGGGCCGCGAAGAAGAGCCCGGGCGTCGTGACGGTGAGCTCGGCGTCGTCCGGTCCGGCATCAGGGGCGGGCGCGAGATCGACGCCGCCATCGACGGGGGCCGGGGCGTCGTCGCCGGCGCAGGCGGCGAGGCTGGCGGCGACGGCGAGCGCCGCGGCCAGCGCGAGCGGGACGGGGAGGGTCATGAGGCGACCCCTTTCAGATGCCCCACGAATGTTGAGCGAGTCGTGAGCGCCCCGATTCGAGGCTCACCGGCGGCGCGGGAACCCAGCCTAGGGCGCGCCCTCGACCTCCTCCCAGAAGACCAGGCGATTGCCGAAGGGGTCGCTGAGGGCGCACTCGAGCGTGCCCCAGGGCGTGGGCTCGCGGGGCTCCGTTCCCGGCCGCGCGTGCTCGTACTGCTTCGCCTGCAGCGTCCGCAGGTACGCCATCAAATCGTCTACCTGGATGCGCAGCGACGTGCCCGGCGTCGCGTCGCCGTAGTGCTCGGAGAGGTGGACGCGGATGCCGCCGAGCGTCAGCCCCATGTAGAGCGGCGCGTCGTCCGCGAGGCGGTGCTCGAACACGACCTCGCAACCGAGGAAGTCCAGGTAGAACTCCCGCGCCTTCGTCTCGTCGAAGCTCCGGAGGACGGGGGTGATCCCGAGGAAGTGGGGCATGGCTATCGGTACATCGCCGCGAGCGCGGCAGCCACCGCGTCCCTCGACCTCCGGGTCAGAACGCCTCGGGTGGCTCCGGGCGTACGTCGTCGGTCGCGACGCGGCCCAGAATCGGGATCGTCAGCAGCCAGCCCGCGATGCCCGCGAGCCCGATGGCCTGTCCGATGCGAAAGCCGAAGCGCCCGGCTTCGGTCGCGCCTCCCGGGATGTGCTCGCGGGTGAGCGTCACCAGGTGGACGACGCCCCAGATCATTCCCCCTTCGGCGACCGCCACGTCGTGCGTGAAGGTGAACCAGGCGTGCACGACCAGCAGGGCGAAGCCAGCGCCGCCCACGGCCCAGCACATGCCCGCGGGGAGACCTCGGCCCCGAAGCCCCATCGCTCCGAGGGCGATCGCCCCCACCCCGAGCAGGGAGACACCGCTCACGAGCGCGACGATGTATTCGATCAGCCAGGGCGGGAAGCCCGGCGCGATCGGGTCGATACCGACCTCGCGCATCCGGGAGGACGTTTCGAGCACCTCCAGCACCTCGGGGAAGCGCCACAGGCCGAGGCCGAGGGCGTAGAGGCCACCCATCAGCACGAAGACCGCGACGCCCTTCGGCTCGAGCCCCTCCTCGTCTTCTCCGGGCGCCGCCACCGTGGTCTTCCTAGCAGCTCAGCGCGGCACGAAGCGGAGATGATCGAGGGCGTGGGCGATCCAACCGAGGATCGCGGGATGGCGCGGGTGGTCGGGGCCGTGCAAGCCGAGGTGCGCGATGGCCGTGCGGAGGTGAGCGCGCTCGACGTCCTCGAGGGGAAGCGCCGTGCCACGCTCGCGGGCATAGGCGGCGAGCACGCGCTCGACGAAGCGAGGCCCGAGGCCGTGGATGTAGAGCATCTCGTCGGAGGGCGCGCCGACGCCGGCATCGCCGAGGTCGAAGACGCCGGCGATCGTCCCGTTCTCCTCCAGCACCATGTTGTGGAAGTGCAGATCGCGATGCACGAGCGTGTCGCCGGGGGGCGTCGCGAGGAGCCAGGGCCGCGCGACCTCGGCGCGCCGGCCGAGCTCCGGCGCTCGCGCGTGGAGCAGATCCAGGCAGGCCTCCACGTCCTTCCGCTCGCAGGGCCCGAGCGCCTCGCCGAGCGCGGAGTCCGCCGTGACGGCGGCGTGCATGCGTGCGGTGAGCTCGCCGTAGCTCTCGGCGCAGCGCGCGCCGAAGTCCGTGAGTGGGACCTCTGGCGCGTAGCGGTTGTCGAGGTCGTCGGCCGACGCCGGGCCTCCGGGAGTCCCCACACCGAAGATGCGGTCGAGCACTTCGTCGCCGTGTACCGGTCCCTGCATCCGCTCGCGCACCTGCACCCGCTGCGTTGCATCCTCCCGGAGGACCTGCGGCACCGGTAGCCCCGCCGAGCGCCACGCGCCGAGCAGCGCGCCTTCGGCCCGGAGCCGCGCCCAGCCCGGCTGGTCGAAGGCCGCGAAGGCCACGTAGTCGGGCCCGAGCGCGAGCCAGCGGTCGCCGCGCTCGTCCGGCGCGACGGCGCGGTCGCCGAGGACGGCAGCGAAGCGAGCGGCAGCGACACCCCACACGGCGACCACGCTAGCCCAGGCTCCAGCCGAGCGATTTCATCGACCGCGCGACGCTCAGGGCTTTCGCGCGACCATGATCGCGCCCGGCACGCTCAGCGCGAGCTCCCCGGCCGCGGCCGCGCGCTCGTTCAGCCGGGCCTCGAGCTCGCCGAGGACCCCGGGGCGTTCGTCCTCGGGCACCAGCGCCGCCCACGCGGGGAGGAAGGCCAGCCGGATGAACCAGTGCTCGAGCACCGCCGTCCCGTCGGCGAAGCGCAGGCGGAACGACGTCGCCTCGGCTCGCGTGACCCCCAGCCCGGCCGCCTCGAGAGCGGCGCGCATTCCCTCGAGGGTGCCGCGCGCCGCTTCGTGCCGGTCGAGCCCCTCGGTCGGGAGCCCGCGGTCCGAGAGCACGCCGCGGTAGACGTCGTAGAGCTCGCGCATGTGACCCGAGAGGTTCGTGGACAGGAGCAGGGATCCGCCCGGACGCAGCACCCGCTCGCACTCCCGCAGCGCGACCTGCGGATCGTCGACGTTGTGGATGCCGAGATTGCACACGACGACGTCGAAGCTTCCATCGGCGAGCGGGAGAGCCTCGGCGCGACCGGGCACCACCTCGACGTTCTCGATGCCGCGAAACCGCAGCTTGCGACGAAGGCGCTCCAACGCCTCGGACCACGGGTCCAGGGCGACGACTCGGCTGTCCCTGCCCGATCGCTCCGCGAGCTCGACGCTGAGGAAGCCCGTGCCGCATCCCAGGTCGAGAATCCGCTGCTCGCGCACCAGGGGAACGAGCTCCAGCAGGCGGAGCCCGAAGGGAGCCGACCACAGCGGGAGCTGGTCGTAGATGTCGACGAAGCCCGGTGCGCTGGGATCGATGGGTGAGAGGTCGACGGGCATCGGCTCGACTCTCTCCCGAGCCGGTACCGGAAGCGAGGCGTGAGGCGCGGCGGCGCGTTCCCAAGGTGCGCCGCGTGAGTGGGGTCGCTCGTCCATGCCGGCTCACCTTCGCCTCGCCGCGGCGCTCGTCGCACTCGGCTGTGGGGCTTCGTCTCCCAGCCCGCGTGGCCCCGCCGCGGGCGGATCGGCGACCGAAGCGGCTACGGAGCCTCTCGCCCTCGGCCCGGAGTGCGAGGAGCGGCTCGAGCACGTCGCGATCCTGGCGACGCCCGCTGACTTCGTGCGGCGGTGCACCGTCGACTGCACGGCGCTGGGGCGTTCTCGCGTGTCCTGCGCATCGGGCTGTCGCGAGGAGGCGGGCGGCTTCTGGGAGCTCCGGACGCGCGTGGAAAGGAGCTTCGTCGGGCGCTGCGCCACCCCGGCGACCCGCGACGAGGCCCGTGCGATGGCCGAGGCGACGACCCCCCTCGACGAGAGCGAGCGCCGCTGCCGCTTCGCCCGCGCGTTCGCCGCCACCTTGTCCGAGGGCGGCCAGTACCTCATCGCGCTTCCGCCCGGCGGGGACTCCATCTACGCCGGCTTCAACTACTGCGAGGAGGCATGTCAGCGTCAGGGCGGGCTGAGCTTCCAGTGCCGGCGCGTCTGCGAAGGCCGGGGCCCGGAGCGCGAAGCCCGGCTCGCGCGGCTCTGTTCCGACCCAGAGACTCGTGGGCCTTCATCGCCCGCGCTCTCGTCGGCCTCACCCCGCGCCGAGGCGGAGGATGAGCGGCTCGCTGCGTCGGTCCCGACGCCGACACTCCGCGAGGCGCACGATCGCCTCCTCGAGACCCGGCGGTGCCGGGACCAGCTCGTCCGCATCGCGCGGTCCGCCGTGCCTCCTGGCTTCGTGCCGGCGTGCGTCCAGGACTGCTTCGGCTTCGCCCTCGGTGGAGCCCCCTGCCCCGCGCGGTGCCAGGAGGAGGCGGAGCGCTTCCGGGAGTTGCTCGCCGGGATGCAGGCGTACTTCGTGGACCAGTGCTCGTACGGAGGTAGCCCGGAAGTCCGGGCGCGGACGCGCGCGATGGCGGAGGAGGCGGCGGCCATCGACGAAGCCGAGCGGCGCTGTCGCGTCGCCCGGTTCTTGGGTCCCCTGTACGCGCAGGGGGCGGAGTCTCTCCTCGGCCTTCCGCAGGGAGGGTCCATCCCGCCGGAGACCGACTACTGCCAGCTCGCCTGCACGAACGAGGGCGGCCTGAGCTTCCAGTGCGCTCACTTCTGCGAGGTGGAAGGCGACGCTCGGCAGCTGCGGCTCTCGCGACTCTGCCCGCCCTGAGCGGCCTTGGGGTCTGGAACGCACGCGTCGCCTCGTCGGGCGACACCCATGGGTCTACGAGTTCGTCCATGGTCTCGCCCAACGCTGCCTGGAAGAGCTGATGAGCGGCGAGCTTCGTTTCAAGGTCGGCGCCACCGTCCTGTGCAACCTCGGGCCGAGCGGCTGGAAGCTCGGCCGGGTCATCGCGCTCCACTACCGGGAAGAGCACTGGCCCGAGGGCCGCACCGCGCCCTACCAGGTCGCGCTCGAGGCCGATCACGCGCTCATCTACGTGCCGGTGGACGATGCCCAGTACTGCCGCGAGCCCTCACCGGAGGACCTGCGCATCGCCCGCCGCATGGACGCCCTCGCCGCGCTCCCGGAGGCGAGCGAGCGACGCGGCCCGCCGGGCACCGAGCTCGGATGCGCGAGCCAGGTTTCGCCGCCCGGAGCGCCCGGCTACCGCCACGGCCGTTGCCACTGCTGCGACCGCTGCCCGCGGAGCTGGTCCGCCGTCGAGCTCTACAGCGAGCACTACCGCTGCGCGGCGCGGAACGGGCTCCGGGTGACGCGGCGCGCGGTCGATCTCGGCACGGTGCGCGTCGGCGACGCGATGGCGCACGCGGCAGGCGCGGAGGGCGAAGGGATGTTGCAGTGCCCGACGCTCGTGCGGCTGCCGCCCGGCGTTCGCTTCTCGGACGGCGGGTCGCTTGCCGGCGAGGTGCGCCACGACCCGCACCAAGGCGCGTCGTACCGGGTGGATTTCGTCGCCGTGAGCACGGCGGCGTGGGACGACCCGGCGGTGGGGATCGTCCGGCTCGAGATCACCTTCGTCGTCGAGGGCAATGAGCCGCCGGCCGCGTTCGATGCCCGCGCCTTCGAGCACGCGCAGCAGGAGGCCCGTGCGTCCGCCGCCCGCCTGCTCCGCGGTCTCGGCGACACCTGGGAGCGCTTCGAGCAGGGCACGCTCGGCCACCGCGAGACCATCGACGGGATGCTCGCGGACCTCCGCCAGCTTCGGGCGCTGCTCGAGCGGCACCCTCGCCTCGATGAGGGCCGCTGGTGGGCGCACCTCGGCGGCTACCACATGAACGTGCACAAGCTGCTCGAGAACACGCTCTTCGAGTGCGAGCTCTACCTCGGCCACGCGCTCACCTTCGGGAGCGCCGAGGTCCGGAGCCTGGCCGAGGTCAACCTCGAGGGCTGCTACCAGAAGCGCGTCCTCGAAGCCGCGCGCTTCCTGTGGATCGAGGGCACCGAGCAGATGATGCGCGGCGAATGGGCCGCGGCGGCGGAGACGCTGCGCCGCGGCGCGGCCCTGAAGGACGGCTGGGGCTGGGCCGTGAACTACGGCGACCTCTGGATGAGCGAAGCGGCCGCACGGATGATCCATGGCGCCGAGCGCGCGGCGGACGAGGAGTGGGTCGCCGAGGCGGCGCGGCTTCTGGAGCAGGCCGCGGAGCGGGCGGAGGAGACCTTCGGCGCCGAAGGGCACCCCTGGGCCTCCGAGCTGGACGCCGCGCTCGCCGCGTACGAGGGCCCCTCGGCGGCGTGGCTCGCGCGCCTGAAGGAGCGGACCGTCTACTGGTGTGCGCAGGTGCTTGCGGGAGCCCCGCCCTTCCCGCCGCAGCCGCAGCCTCGCCTCGAGGACGCCGGGGAGCTGGTGCGGCGGCTCCGCGGGCTCGACGCCTGAGCCGGTACGGGCGGGGTGGCTCTTGCGTCCGTGCGCTCGCGGGCGAATACATGGCACCAGTGCCAGCTTCGCTCGACCTCACGACGACCCTGCTTCGCGCCGCGCTCCTGCTCAACGTGCTCGTGCTCGCGCCGGTCTGCTTCGGGCTCGCGCGGCGGCCGCGCTGGGCGCAGTCCGTCTACGGCGAGCCCGGGCCCGGGCGGCAGATCCTGCTCGCGATGTACGCGGCCATCCTCGCCTCGTCGCTGGTCCTGCTCGTACGTCCGGCGCCCCCGGCCGTGCTCACGCTGCTGGTCCTGCAGGTCGTCTACAAGGTGCTCACGCCCCTCACCGTGGGGCGCATCCGCCACCCCGTCGTCGTGTCCAACCTCGCCATCGCCGGCGTGCACGCCGCGGTGATCGGCGCCGTGGTCGCGCTCGGGCCCGGCTGAGCCGTCAGAGCGCGATGGACACGCAGGCCCACGCTTCGTTGACGGCGCGCAGGAGGCTCACGCCTTCCTGGTCGAGCCAGCGCGTCTTCGCCGACGCCAGCACCGATGCGAGCACGCTGGCCACGAGCGCAGCGTCCTCCGGGCCCGTTCCTCGCTGCATGAGCTCCTCGCTCACGGTCTTGCGGAACGTGGGCCAGATCACGCCTTCCTCGTACTGCCCCATGCCCCGGTGGTGCTGCGAACGACGGCGCCGCGCCAGGGCGCGGGGCCGGTCGGCTTCGGTCATGAGCGCCCAGCCTCGGCTGAGCTCGAGGAGCGTGGTCGCGACCCGCTCGTCGGGAGACCGGGACTGGACGAACTCGCGCAGCTGCGTCAGCGACTCGCGCCAATCACCGTAGAGCGCGGCCTCCTTGCTCTCGTAGATGCGGAAGAAGGTCCGCTTCGACACGCCGGCCCGCCGCGCGAGCTCCTCCACCGACGTCTCCGCGAGCTGGTCGAAGCTCTCCCACGCCGCGTCCGAGAGGCCCTGAAGAAGCGCCCGTCGCCGTTCCTCGCGGACCCCCACGCCGCCAGCATGCCCCACCAGCGCGGAGCGACGCGAGGCGGGATCGAGAAATCGGCACCTACGTCGCGAGAGGGGTCTAATGATGCGTCGTGGGCCGCGACATATGGCACGAGTGTCAGTTTGCGGATGGGACGGGCACCCCGTCGGCGAACGGAGGTGAGCGTCGTGAAGCGATGGAACGCATGCGCCCCCAGCGTGGGTGGGCAACGGGTCGAGCTCCGCCCTGGGCTCGCCTATCCGAGCATCACCCTCGGCGTCCGGATGCCTCGTTGAGACGGTTGCCCATGCGTCGACGGGTCCTTCGGAGCCTCTTCGTTCTGGCCGCCGCGGCAGTGAGCGCGAGCGCCTGCGTCCCGCGGCTCCTGGCGCCGGTGGAGGCGCGCCCCGGCCCACTGCCGGCCGGTGCCGACGTGACGCTGAGCGTGGACGGCGCGCCGCTCCGCGTCCTCGCGCTCGCGACGGGGAGCGTCACGGTGACCCCCTGCCACCATCACGGATGCTTCCCGGAAGACCGGGGGCTCTTCCGGCGCATGGTGCGCATCCTCTGGGATGACCGCACGGTGCCGGCCATGCCGGTCTGGTCCTACGTGGTCGTGCACCCCGAGGGCCTCTTCGCGGTGGACGCGGGCGCGCATTCGGCCTTCGACGTTCCCGCGTCGTGGGACTGCGAGCCCGTCGCCGGCACCCTCAACCACGCCATTCTCGCGCTCGAGGCGCCGCCCGAGGCGAGCCTCGCGGCGCAGCTCCGCGCGCGGGGGCTGGGCACGCCGGAGGCCGTCGTGCTGACCCATCAGCACGCCGACCATACGGCCGGCCTGCTCGCCTTCGATGGCGTCGTGGCCCTGACGGGACGCGGGGACCTCGAGCATGCGCGCGACATCGGGGCCGCGCCCTGCCGCTTCGAGGGGCACGCCACGCTGGAGGCCATCGAGGACGCGCTGCCAGAGCTCGAGACTGGGCCGAGCGAGCGCGAGCGCGCGCTCGGAACGCCTCGTGCGTTGACGGAGGACGGTCGCTTCGTGGCCTTCGCGACGGGCGGGCACACGCCGGGCTCGCTCACGCTCCGCCTCACGACCGACCAGGGGGTGATCTGGTTCGTCGGGGACCTCGCGTTCGAGGCGGAGGCCCTCGACCCTGCCGCGCCCACGGCCGGTATCCACACGAACCCCCCGCGCGTACGTGCCCTTCAGCGCACGCTGGCTCGGCTGACGGAGGGAGACCTGGTGCTGCCTTCGCACGACCCCCGCGCCGCTCTCCGCCTCCAGGCGTTCGGGCGCTAGGTCCGGCGGCGGCCCGGAGTCGCGGTGGGGTCAAGTGTTCGCACGGGTTCGTCGTTCGCGTGGGCCATGGCGAACCCCAAGCGCACCCTCCTGGCGCAGAACGCCGTGGACACGGCAGACATGGTCCTCCTTGCCCTCGGCGGCCGGGTGCTGGGCAAGGACCCCGAGATGCGCCTCGGCATCAAGGGCCCGGGAGGCGTGAGCACCGAGGGCGGCAAGACGGCCCGGCAGGCGCTCACGCTGGTGCGCGCCGACCGCCAGGACGGGGTGATGGTCGGCTGGATGGACGTGGCGACGCGCCAGGCCGCGCTCCGGCCCTTCGAGAACGCACGCTGCCTCTACGCCGCGCGCTTCCAGGCTACGGCGCCCTTCCAGCCGGACGAGTACGCGGCCTTTGCCGACCACCTCCGCACGACGCTGACGCAGCACGGCTTCACCGTCGACGAAGAGGTCGCCGAGGTCCCGCTGGCCTCGCTGACGACGCGCGGTTCCAGCGCCGGCGCGGGGCGCTGGCTACCGGTGGCCGTAGCCGTCGCGACGGTCGTGCTCGCGGCGGTGGCCTTCGCCGTTCGCTGAGCGACGGGCTTGGGGCTAACGATCTCTCGCGCGACGTGCCCGCTCGACGAAGAAGGCGACGGCTTCGTTCATGTTGACCGGCACCACCAGCTTCTCCGGATAGGCTCGGGGCCACACGCGAAAGACCTCGTCGGCGAAGCCCTGGCCCACGGTGCTCACGCCGTTGAAATCCACCACGATCTCGTCGAAGCGTTCGAGGCCCTCGAGCAGGCGCTTCGCCTCGGAGCGCGACACGAAGCGCGTTCCGTACTCGAAGAGCCGCACCACCGTCTCGGTGCGCACGAACTCGAAGTCCTGCGTGTACTCCGCGAAGAGCTCCCCGAGCGGGCGCGCCTCGCTGGGCGAGGCCGCGAAGCGTACGAGGGTCCCCTTGCGCGGCGGCTCGACCCGCCCGATGGCGTGCTCGCCGCGCAGGTTGGCGACCACCCAACGGATGGCGCCGCGCTCGTGCTCGAAGAGGGCCGCGGCCTTGGTCGGGAAGAAGAGCCCTTCGCCCGAATGGCGGTCCGGCTGCGTCGTGTGGCGTCCCTTCGAGACCGTCTGCAGTGCGTGGAGCTCGCTCTCCAGACCGAGTGAGGTCTGCAGACGGCGGAAGGCCCCGACGCCATCGTCTTCCACCTCGAACCCGATGCGCCCCTCGGGCCGGGAGCTGACGCGCACCCGAATCCGCGTCGCGTCCGCGTGGTCGATGGCGTTGTTCACCATCTCCGTCAGCGCGTAGTGAAAGAGCCCGAGCGCTTCGCCCTCGAGCGTGGCGAGCAGCGAGGAGGCGGCCTGCAGCTCCTCCCACACCCGCTCCTCCTCGAGACCCGTCGGGTCGTACTCCCGCTCGACGGCCGGGGCCGGTGCGGCAGTTCCTCTCGGATCGGCTGCCCGCTCCGCAAGCCGATACCGCGTGCTGCGGCCCGCTCCCACCCGAGCGAGCCGCCCGGCGGCGACCAGTTTCGACAACCGCGCCGTCGCCGCCTGTCGCGAAACGCCAAGCAAAGCGACAACGTCGCGGTTGGCGATTACGCCGATCTTGGCGATTTTCTCCAAGATCGCCTCGTCCCGAACGTCCATACTTGTCGTTTATGCCGCTTTATCGCCTAAACGACAAGCGCAGGCCACGTGGC
>CALCTH010000288.1 GCA_937893795.1 uncultured Myxococcales bacterium
CCTTGGCGCGGGGCGGGCTTCTCGAGGAGGCGCGCGAGGCGGAGCGGGGGCTCGCCGGCGCCGTGCGCGCGACGCCCGAGGCGCGGGCGCTCCTCGCGGAGGCGGCCGACGGCGACGCCCGGCGCGCGCTGACGGTGCTCGAGGTCCTGGCGAGCGACGGCCGGGCCATCGACGACGCCGCGGTCCGAGAGGCCTTCGCATCGAAGACGCTCCGCCACGACAAGAGCGGCGACGCCCACTACGACGTGGTCAGCGCGCTCATCAAGAGCCTCCGCGGCTCGGACCCCGACGCGGCCCTCTACTGGATGTTCCGCTTGCTCGAGGCGGGTGACGATCCGCGCTTCGTGCTGCGACGGCTGGTCATCTTCGCGAGCGAGGACATCGGAAACGCGGACCCGCGCGCGCTCCAAGTGGCCGTAGCGGCGGACGCGGCCTACCAGCGCCTCGGCCTCCCGGAGGGATTCCACGCCCTCGGCCAGTGCTGCACCTACCTCGCCTGCGCGCCCAAATCGAACGCGAGCTACGTCGCCTGGAAGGCCGCGCAGCAGGACGCACGGGAGGCCGGCTCGCTGCCGGTCCCGCTCCACCTGCGCAATGCGCCCACGAAGCTCATGAAGGCCATGGGCGCCGGCGAAGGCTATCGCTACCCCCACGACGAGGGGGGCTACGCGCCGGGCGTGGTCTACCTGCCCGAGCGCCTCGAGGGGCGTCGCTACTACGTGCCTACCGAGAACGGTCTCGAGGCCCGCATCGGGGCGCGCCTCGCGCGTCTGCGTGACGAGGTCGATGGGGACGCGTCCAGCGACTGACTCCACGTACGAAGGGAGCTGAGCGAGGTGCCTCGCTGGCGCCCCAACCTGCCCTGATGCCGCGTCCGTCCCGTGATGCACGCGTCCTGCGCTAAGCTGCCAGGACCATGCGTCGTCTCGTGCTCGTGTTCGCACTGGGCTTTGGGGCGTCGGCGTGCAGCGCGAGCGACGGCAATGAGGGGCGCCGGGACGCTCGTCCGCCGGACGCGACCGTCGACGACGACGCCGGAAGCGACAGCGGAAGCCCCCCCGTCGCGGACGTCTTCGACGTCTGGGCCGAGCTACGGGAGCGCGTGCGCGCGAGCCCGGACCATCTGCCGGCGCGGGCCGCCGACATCGTCGCGACGGGCGACGCCTCGGCCATCTTCTCCTTCGTCCGCGACGAGATCGCCGTCTTCCCGAAGAACGCAGCGAGCGACTTCAGCGGCCCGGGCTGGGGCCCCAGAGCCACGCTCAGAAGCGGCGTCGGCACCGTACACGACAAGGCAGCACTCCTCGTCGAGCTCTTCCAGCGGGCCGGGCTCACGGCGAGCGTGCAGTCGGCGATTCTCCCCTTCGAAGAACGTGACAGCTCCCGGGCATTCCGTCCTCGGCCGGCACGAGTCTTCGCGCCGCCCATCACGCCGGCCGACGTCGCGCGCTGGGAGGGCATGCTCGGCGTCGACGCGCTCCCGACCGGCAGCCTCGCGGTCGTCGACGTAGACGGCGGCGTGGTCGCGCCCTGGGCGAGGGCCGTCACCGACGCGCTCACCCCGGACACGCCCTTCGCGCCGCGTCCCGAGCTCGATGGCTTCACGCCCCTCGCGGTCGTCGAGATCGCAGGCGAGGAGACGTCGGCGAACGCGCTCTACACCGACGCGACCCTCGGGGACCTGGAGCGCTTCGGTCCCCGCGACTTCGGCCCCTACGACGACGTGCGCGTGCGCCTCTGGGCGCGGCGGAACCACACCGACACGGGGGATGAGGGCGTCACGCTGGTGGAGAAGACCTTCACCATGGATGAGGTTGCCGGGCGCCGCGTCGTCGTGCGGGCGCCGCCCATCCTCGCGTTCCGGGAGCTCCTCCTGGTCCGCCCCGAAGACGTGGGCGCACGGCTCCCGGTCATCGAGGTCACCGGCGATGGCGTCGGTGATGCGGAGCAGGCCGCACTGAACGCCGTCGGTGCTGCGCTCAACGTGCGCGGTGAGCAGGTCGTCATCGAGCCCGGCGGGGAGCTGCGCATCGAGGGCGTGCCCTTTTCCGTCGCGCAGGACGAGTCGGCCACGCTGGCACGGGTCGCGAGCGTCGAGGCGGCGGTGGACCCCGCCACCTTCCACGAGGTCCGCCTCAGCATCGATGTCCGCGACGCCGAAGGCGAAGTGGTCGAGGGACTGAGCGGTCGGCCCTTCGTCGTGGAGGAAGAGGGCGAGCGCATGTTCCATCGCTTGCGGCGGAACACGTCGCGGCTGCGGGTCCAGCTCGTCTTCGACTTTTCGCTCTCGATGCCGCCGGAGCTCATCGGCGAAAACGCCATCCAGCTCGGCCTCGACATCGGCCGGGACGTCTTCGCCCGAGACAACGCCGAGGTCACGGCTGCGGTGGTGGGTTCCGCGTTCCAGCCCTGGACGACCGATCTGGGCGCGCTCGAGGCACAGCTGCGGTCCATCAACGGGAGCTCGTCCGCACTCTGGAGGCACCTCGGTGAAGCCGAGGCCCGGGACCCCGACCTCATCGTAGTGGTGAGCGACGGCTGGCCGGACGACGACGAAACGGAGGAGGCACGCGGGGCGCTGGCCCGAGGCCGCGCCCCCATCCTCGTCCTCAAGAGCCCCGCCGTGGGCCCACCGGATCGCGACATCTCGGGCGATCTCGCGGCGCTCACGGGCGGCGCGGTCGTGCCCGTCACGGACCGGCCCTCGGCGGCGACAGCCCTCGCGACCTTCCTCGCCGCGCTCGAGCCGCCGGCCTACGAGCTGCTCTATCCGGCGCCGGTCGAGGGACCCGCCACCCGCTCCGTGCGGGTGGCTCTGGATCGCACAGACACTGAGACGCGCGTCACCTACGCCGTGCCCGAAACCCGAGCGGGGGTCTACGGGCTGACGGGCCTCTACCTGACCATCGAGATGGACGGCGACACGGTCACCCGGCGTCTGGCGGGCACGCCCCTCGAGGCGCGCGAGCGCCCCGCCACGCAGCAGGACGTCGACGCCGTGAAGGCGGCCCTCATGGGCAGCTACGTGCTGGGCTTCGAAGGGGCGCCGCCGCCGCTCTCCGTTCTCCTCGACGAGTGGCTCGGCGACATGCTGACCTACCGAGAAGTGGTGCGTTCGCGCCGGGATTTCACGGCATGGGTCGCGGCGATGGAAGCGGGCGTTCGCCGTCCCGTGCCCGAGCTACTCGCGACGGCGGCGCTCTCCCAGGAGCCCGCAGGGGCCCACACCTTCGTGGCCAGGGCCCGGCCGGTCCTCGTGTCCCGCACGCCTCGCTTCGGCGTCGGCCATGACAGGCGCCTCGATCTCCTGCCGCTCTCGCCCTGGGCCACGCTCGGCCCGGAGCCGGAGGCCGCGTGGGGCGTGACCGTCGCCCAGAGCCTGCACGCGGCGGCCGTCGAGGTGGCGCTCTACCCGAAGTCCACGGGCAGCCAGCTCGAGGGCGAGGCGCTGGACGCCCTGCCGGCACGCGACGTGCGGAACGCGGTACGGGACACCCCCAACGAGGCTCGCTGGAACGCGGTGATGCAGCCCTACCTCGGCTTCGGTGAGTACGCGGTGCTCATGCCGCGCGACGGCGACCCCGTCGCCTTCTGGGCCGTGCACCAGGACACCGGGTCGACGCTCGGCGTGCTCGCCGACGGGAGCGGTGGTGGCTACGAGGAGGTGCGGGCCCGCGTCGAAGCGAACCTGCGCTTCTTCGACATGCTCGAGGAGGCCGCCGACGCGGCGGGCGTATCCGGCGGCGTGTGGCTGAGCCTCGAGCTCGAGAAGGCGCGCGTCGTATCCTGGGCGACCCTGTGGATCGGCTACCTGGGCGAGGCCGGGCCGGGCGTGGAGCCCCCGCCGGGCGTGGACAGCGTCGAGGAGGAGGTCGCCGAGTGGGTTCGCGGCGAGCTCGAGGGCGCCGCGCTCGACGTGCTCCCCGAGGGCTACGGCGAGGCCATTGGCGACGCGATGGAGGTCCTCGGTCTGGTCAGCGAGGCGGCGGGCCTGGCCGACTGATCCTCACGGAAGGGTCCTCACGCTGGGTCGAGCACGTCGAGGCAAAGGCGCTCGAGCTGGCCGAGCGCGCGGCCGCGGCTGGCGCCGAGCTCGTCGAAGACCGCCACGTCGAGGAGACGCCGGAGCCGGGGCGCCCACGCGCCGAAGTCGTCGGGCGCGGCCTCTTCGGCCTTCGCGGCCAGCCGAAAGGCGCGCGCCGCGACCTTGCCGCGGGCCGTGCGGGCAAGCTCCACGGACGCCGCCCGGAGCGCGTCGGGCCCCGCCGTCATGACGTCGTCGGGACCGATGAGGAGCCGGAGCGTGTGCTCGGCCGTCGTCCGCGGAGCTTCGGGGATGAGCGGGTCGAGGCGCAGGCGCTCTTCGAGGGCCCAGCGTCCGAGGCGTATGGCGTGGGGATGCGCCGTCGCCGCGTCGCCCGCGCATACGAGGAGGGCCAGCGGGGCCGCGCGGTAGTCGGCGCGGAGAAGCTCGGCGATGACCTGCGCGCGGAATCCCTCGTCCTGCGCTCGGATGAGCGCGAGCGCTTGCCGCTCACGCCCCTCCTGCCGGAGAAGCATGATTGCGTTCTGGGCGAGGTCCCGAGCGGCCATCCTCCCCCTTGTAGGGCCTCCGCGGCGCGTCGGCAGGCCCCGATGTGTTGCCGCGTCGGCGCTCAGACCCGGAAGACCGCCGAGCCCCAGGTGAAGCCGGCGCCGAAGACCGTGGAGAGGACGAGGTCGCCCTTCTTGACCTTCCCCTCCTGACGGTAGTGGTCGATGGTCAGGGGCACCGTCGCCGCCGTCGTGTTCCCGTAGAACATGATGGTGTTGAGGGCCTTCTCCGGCGGGATCTTGCCGTACTGCACGACGGTCTCGTTGATGCGCAGGTTCGCCTGGTGCGGGACGAACCAGTCGATGTCATCCCAGCTGAGCCCCGTCGCGGCGAGGGCTTCCTTCGACGCCGCGACCATCTGCTTCACCGCGTTCATGAAGACGGCCTTGCCCTTCATCTGCGGGTAGAGCGTCGAGTTCACCTCGCGGTCCTTCGGATCGTAGTCGACCATCCCGTGGACGCCGATGTCGAAGATCTTCAGGTAGAGACCCCAGGCGCCCGAGCCGTCCGCGTGGCCCCTCGTGTAGAGCACGCCTTCGCGTGGATCCGTCGTCTCCACCGGGCCCATCACCACGGCCCCGGCGCCGTCGCCGAAGAGCACGGTCACGTCCCGGCCGCGCGTCGTGTAGTCGAGCGAGTGGCTGTGGATCTCGGCGCCCACGAGGAGCACGCGCTTGTACTTGCCGGCCTTGATGAAGGCGTCGGCCATCTCGAGGCCGTACACGAAGCCGCTGCACTGCTGGCGAATGTCGTAGCAAGCGCAGTAGTGGCTGTTGATGCCGAGCTTCTCCTGCATGAAGACCGCGGAGCCGGGGAAGTGAATGTCCGGGCTCAGCGTCCCGAAGATGATGCAGTCGATGTCCTTGGCCTCGAGACCGGCGTCCTCGAGGGCCCGCTCGGCGGCGAGCTTGCCGAGATCGCTCGTGCGCCAGGTCTCGCCCGCCGGGACGTAGCGTCGCTCCTGGATGCCCGTGCGCTTCCGGATCCACTCGTCCGAGGTGTCCATCTGCGGCTCCGTCTGCCGCTCGTGCTTGGGGTTGAGGAAGCGGAGCTCGTCGTTCGTCACGACGCGGTCGGGAACGTAGGAGCCCAGGCCCAGGATCTTGGCGCGAATCACGGTAAGGGTCGTGCTAGCGCACTCTGGGGTCCTTAGGTAGGGGCGGTTCGTGCGAGGGGTCTCACGCAGCCGGCGTCGCGGGATGCGGCGGTCAGGGCTCACGGGACGGCTGACGCGGCGCCCTCGTCGGCCCCATACCCAGCGCATGGCGGACGCCTCTCCCTTCGACGCGACGGCCGATCCCACCGAGGTCGCCGCGCGGATGAACCAACTCCGTGGCGGCTTCAACGAGCAGCTCGGCCTCGAGTTCGTCCGCTGCAGCGACGCCGAAGTCGTGGCGCGGCTCCCCGTCACGGACGGGCTGAAGCAGCCCTACGGCATCGTGCATGGAGGCGTGCATTGCAGCGTCATCGAGACGGTTTGCTCGACCGGCGCGGCGCTGAGCGCGATGCCGCGCGGTCAGTCCATGGTGGGGCTGGAGAACAGCACGTCGTTCCTCAAGGCGGTGCGCGACGGGGTGCTCACCGTCACGGCGACTCCGCTGACGCGTGGCCGGCGCTCGCAGGTGTGGGAGGCGCGGATCACCGCTGAGGCGGGGCGCCTCATCGCGACCGGTCGGGTGCGGCTCCTCGCGCTGGAGAGCGGCGCCCAGCTCGCCGGCGAGAAGGCCGGCCTGAGCGCCGAGACGAGTGGCTGAGCTCTCGACCATCGGGAGCTCCGTTGGGTCGCATCCATTCGCCGTCCTCGCGACGGCGCGCTGACGCACCCGCCAACGCGCGGCCTGGCTCGACCCCCGCGTCGCGGCGTGGGGAGCGCGCGGGCCGGCGCGGAGGCGGGGGCGAGAGTGAGCTACGCTGGACCGCGAACCACGCTGCCGACGAGGTGGCGCCACGACCGACGGGGGTCCGCGGCCATGGACGACGACCTAATCTACGACGTCGGTGTCCATACGGGCGAAGACACCGACTACTACTTGCGCAAGGGCTTTCGCGTCGTCGGCGTCGAGGCGAACCCTGGTCTCGTCGTCGCCCTCAAGGAGCGCTTCGCCGGGGACATCGACGACCGTAGGCTGACCCTCGTCGACAAGGCCATCGGTGCGTCGCGAGGCGTCGTCGACTTCTACGTCAACCGCTACGTCTCGGAGTGGGGGACTACCGACCACGACTGGATGTCCCGCAACGCCAAGGTCGGCGCACCCAGCGACGTCGTGCGGGTCCCGACGGTCTCCCTGGGCGAGCTGCTCGATTCGTTCGGCGTACCCCGATACATGAAGATCGACATCGAGGGCGCGGACCGGCTCTGCCTTCGGGAGCTGGCCCGCCGCGCGGACGCGCCTCGGTACGTTTCGGTCGAGTCGCACGCCTGGGACTACGAGGAGACCCTCGAGGACCTCGAAATCCTGGGCGCGGCGGGGTACCGGAAGTTCAAGGTCATCGCGCAGCACACCATCGACCGGCAGGTCTGCCCGCGCCCCGCCAAAGAGGGGCGCTACGTGCGCCACGACTTCCCGCCCGGGGCCAGCGGGCTCTTCGGTGAGGAGCTCCCCGGTACGTGGATGACGCTCGAGATGGCGAAGCGACGGTACCGGACCCTCTACGCGAGGGTGCGCATGGTGGGGCGTCACAACGGCGTCCTGCGCTTCGTCACCAACCGCTATTTGGTCGCGGCGCTCGCGCGCTTGTTTCCCGGTGGCACGGGCTGGTTCGACACCCACGCCACCTTCTGAGGCCATGGCGGGCGCCGGGCGCGCGCCTCCTCGGGCCGCCGCAGCTTGCGTGCTCGCGGAGCGGAACGCCCGCAGCGCCGAGGCACGATGATACGTTCTCCCACGTGTCGGCCGTGACCCCGACGGCGCTTGGCGTGCTGGCCCGCAGCGGCTCGCAGTCCTTCGGCGACCAGGAGACGCTGGACTTCCTCAGGCGCCGCGTCGGCCAGTTTGGCCTGGTCAACGCGCTCCTCGGCTTCGCGGTCCTTCTGCTTCGCGTGGTCCTCGGCTGGGCCTTCGAGGGCGCGGGGCTCCGGGACCTGCTGAAGCCGAGCATCGTCACGCACTTCCTCGCCGCCACCGTCTACCTCGTCGTCTGGCTGCTCTGTCGCCGGCCGCGCTCTCTCCGCTTCGTGCTCGTGACCGAGATCGTCGGCACGGTGCTCGGCGCCGTCGGCTACGTGGGCATGGGCCTCGCCATCCCTGCCCTCGCGAACCCGATGCTCATCGTCGGGATGGTGATCACCTGGAGCTTCTTCGGGCGCTCCGTCTTCGTGCCGAGCCCCGCGCGGCGGACTGCGCTCCTCGGCGTCGCCGTCGGGGCCGTCTACGTCCCCGGCGTCTACCTCATGTTTCGCCATGCGCCGACGACCCTCGACCTCGTGAGCGTCTCCCTTCGCGCAGGGCACGCGGTCGCGAGCGTCACGACTGCCGACGAACACGCGGTGCAGGTCTACGCCACGGCCATGGCCATCCAGGGCCTCTGCTGGTGGTTCTTCAGCGTCGTTCTGGCCACGCTCGCCAGCCACGTATTCTACGGCCTGCGACGCGCGGCCCGGCGCGTCGTGAAGCTCGGCCAGTACCAGCTCGAGAAGAAGCTGGGCGAAGGCGGCATGGGCGTCGTCTATCTCGCGTCGCACGCCATGCTGAAGCGCCCCGCCGCAGTGAAGATGCTCCCCCCGGAGAAGCTCGGGGCACGTAGCCTCAGCCGCTTCGAGCGGGAGGTTCAGCGCACCGCGAGCCTCACTCACCCCAACGTGATCACGGTCTTCGATTACGGCCGCACGCCCGACGACCTCTTCTACTACGCGATGGAGTACGTGGAGGGCGCGACGCTCGAGAGCGTCGTGCACGTCGACGGGCCGCAGCCGCCCTCGCGCGTGGCGTTCATCCTTCGGCACGTCGCCTCGGCGCTGGCGGAGGCGCATCGTGTCGGGCTGATCCATCGCGACGTAAAGCCCTCGAACGTGATGCTCGCGCGGCTCCCGGACACGCCGGACATCCCCAAGGTCCTCGACTTCGGTCTCGTGAAGGAAGTGCGCTCGGATGCGCCTTCCGACCTCTCCCAGGCCGGCGAGATCACCGGGACGCCGCAGTACATGGCTCCGGAGGCGATCACGGGAGCGTCCGTGGACGCGCGCTCCGACCTCTATGCCCTCGGCGCCGTGGGCTACTTCCTCCTCACGGGGACGCACGTCTTCGAGGCGAATACCGTGGTGGAGGTCTGCAGCCACCACCTCCACTCCACGCCAGAGACGCCCTCCGGACGCCTCGGTCGCCCCGTGCCCGCCGAGCTCGAGGCGCTGCTCATGGCCTGCCTGGCGAAGGAGCCCTCGGCGCGACCGCCCTCGGCCGTCGCTCTCAGAGAGTCCCTCGCGGCGCTCGACGTGCCCGCCTGGACACACGTCGACGCCGATCGTTGGTGGGCGGCCCACGCCGATGCCTTGGCGGCACTCGACGCGAGCCAAGAAGTCAGCGGGCCCGGGGCGACGCTGGCCGTCGACGTCGGCCGCCGTTGAGGCCCGCGCGTCCCCGGCGGCGGCGCTGATCAGTCCGGCTGGAAGATGCGCGTTTGGCTGCCCTGGACGTCGTAGTACTGCATCGCCCGGTCGAAGGTGATGGCGCCGAAGAGGTTCACGGCGATGGCGAAGACCATGGCGATTCCGAACACCGGGCCAAAGCGGCGGCGGCCGAGGGCCAGGAGCACGAAGAGCGCCGGCAGGTAGTCGAGCGCGAAGCGGTAGCCGAACTGGAGCCAGCCGCTGTTCTGGTAGGCGAGGTCGAGCAGGAGCACCGGGACCACGGCCGCCGCGAGACCGATCATCCGCGCCGTCCAGCGCCGCGGGAAGAACACCATGAGCAGCGGCGGCGTCGTGTACCAGAGCGCCAGACCGTGGCCGCTCACCTTCACGTAGGGCGCCTCCGCGCTCAGCCAGGGCAGCGAGCTCGTGAAGACGGCGAGGTTCTTCGCGAGGTAGTGGTAGTTGAAGAGACCCCAGGTCTCGATGCGCTCGCGCCAGCGAATCTGCAGGAAGGTGTGGCCGAACTCGAGCGGGTCCTCGAAGCGCGCCGCGTTGTGGAGCATGGCCAGGGTGCCCGCCGCCAGCATGGGCACGCTGAAACGGAGCCCGCGCGGCACGGCGGCGCGCCAGTCGACGCCCCGAACCCACGCGACCAGCCGACCCAACCAGCCCTCGGCCGGAAGCGCCGGCGCCTCGGGGCGCCGATGGGTGCGCATGAGCTCGTAGCCGAAGAACGCGCTCAGGAGCGCCGTCGTCGGGCGGGTCAGAAAGAGCAACCCGAGCATCAGGCCCGCGGCCCAGGGGCGCCGCGCATCGCTCGCGAAGTCGAGATAGAGGACCAGCAGCGAGGTGGCCACGACCTGCGCCGCGAACCACACCGCGCCCTGCACCGCGACGAAGAAGTAGACGCTCCCCACGGCGAAGAGCGCCGTCAGGGCGAGGTCGTCGCGCCGGGAGCGGCCGCTCGTGCCCTCCCGCCGGAGCCGCGCGAGCAGCCGGTAGAGCAGCGCCGGGCCGAGGCCCGCGAGGAGCGCCCAGAAGAAGCGGTCCGGGAGCCCGTCCGGTCCTCCGGCCAGCGCCACGGCGGGCAGCACCACGAGCGCCGGGAAGGGCGGAAAGGAGACGTACCAGCGATAGCGCTCACCGCCGTGAGCGAAGCCCGGAGGGCAGGCGCTCGCGGTCTCCCTGTCGAAGCAGGCCCAATCGTTGCGCCCGGGCGGAGGGCCCCCGAGATCCAGGCGCCCCTCGAGCCACGCGGCGGCCAGATGGGAGAAGTGGTCGTTCGGGCTCGTCTCGAAGCGCCGATCCCCGAGTACCGCGACGTAGACGAGCGCGCTCATCACGTACACGAGCGCCGCGATGCGGAGCGTGCGTCGCGGCGTCTCCACGCTCGTGGCCTCGGCGGCGTTGGGCACGGCGGCGGAGCCTAGTACACGCGCACCGAAGCGCGACCCCGCGTCAGGCCGCGGCGACCGGCAGCTTGGCCGTGGCCCACGCCCCGAGCGCCGGACCGAGCGCGAGCACGACGAAGGCGAAGCGCCAGCCCACGGCGGCCGAGAGCCACGCCACGAGCTGGATCGACGCGATGGTCAGGGCGAAGCCGAGGCCGTTCTGCACCGTGAGCGCGGTGCCGACGTAGCCGGGCGGGGCGTGTGTCGCGGCGAGCGCCGAGAACTGAGCGGAGTCCATCACCACGAAGAAGCCCCACGCGAGCACGTAGAGCACCAGCAGGGGCGGTGGCAGCACGAAGCCCAGCCCCGAGAGCGCAGCCAGGATCCCGCTCGCCCCCAGGGACGTCAGCGCGACACGGCGTTCGCCGACGCGACGGCTCCACCGGCCGCCGACCACGCAGCCCGCGGTGCCCGCCGCGATGGCGAAGAAGGCCAAGAGGGGCACCCGGCGTGCCCAGGTGGCGTCGTCCGCGAAGGCGGCCGCGAGGAAGCCCGCCACGGAGGCCCAGAAGGCGTAGAGCTCCCACATGTGGCCGAAGTAGCCGAGCGCCGCGAGCCGGAAGGGCCGGTGCGCGAAGCACCTCACCAGCATGCGCGGGTCGAAGTGCACACGACCGCCACCGTGGGGGCCGATCGTCGCGCCGAAGCGCACCAGCAGCCCGCCCAGTAGGCAGAGCGCACCGCTCGTCAGCACCGGCACGCGCCACGCGAAGCGGGCGCCCATCGCGCGAAGCAGGAAGGGCAGCGCCGTGCCGAGCGTGAGCGCGCCGACCATGACGCCCAGGCGCCAGCCGAGACCCGCGCGGGACCAGCCGGCGAGGATCTTCATGCCCACGGGGTAGACGCCGGCCATGGCCACGCCGGTGACCGCTCGGGAGGCGAGGGCCGCCGGCAGCCCGCTCGCGAGGGCGAAGGCACCGTTGCTCGCGGCGGCGACGAGCGCCGAGACCAGGAGCACGTCCCGTGCGTCGAAGCGATCGGCGAGGTTCGTCAGCGCGAAGAGAAGCGTCCCGCTGATGAAGCCGAGCTGCACCGCTGTGGTGAGGGCCGCCTCGGCGCTCGCACCGAGGTTCCAGGCCGCGCTCAGCGCCGGCTGCACGGCCGTGCCGCTGAACCATACGCTCGTGCAGAAGAGCACCCCCACGCAGACGGCGATGAAGCTCCGGCCCCCGCCATCGCTCGACTCCGCCTCCGCGCGCGACCTCTCGTGTGGGACGCCCACGGCTCAGCCTATGCCGGAGCCCCCCACGCGTTGCACCCCTGGCCGGCGCCGAAACTTCATGGCAACAAAGCGATCAGGCGCGGCCCGGGGGAGGGCGAGCGTCGCTGGGGATCTCATGCGGAACGTCGACTTCTTCCTTCGGGGCCTCGGCCTCGCTCTCTGCCTCGTGCTCGCTTGCGGTGACGATGACGCCGATCCCGGCGACGGGGGCATGAACCCCGACGGGGGCGCTGGAGGCGGCATCGCGGCCCTCGAGGCCGACGAGGAGCTCACGCTGCCGGAGCTGACGGCGCCCGTGAGCGCCGTCCAGGACGACCGGGGCATGTGGCACATCTACGGTGAGAGCTTCCTCGACGTGCTGCGCGCCGAGGGCTACCTGCAGGCGCGGGACCGCATCACGCAGATGGCCCTGGTACGCGGGAGCGTGAACGGGACGCTCGGCGAGATCCTCCCCTCCTTCCTGCCCTCGAGCCTCTGGATCGGCTCCGACCGCTCGGCGCGCCTCGCCGGCCACGTGCGCAACGCGGAGCGTATCCTCGCGACGTTGACGCCCGAGGAGGTCGCCGAGGTCGAGGCCTTCAGCGCCGGCATCAACGCCTACCTCGCCGAGCTTCGTGCAGGAAACGCCAGCATCCCCGGTCCCGTCTTCAACCTGCTCCTCGACCCGGCGCTCCTCGCGGACTGGACGCCCATCGATTCTCTGGCCATCGGCCGCTTCCAGGTCGCGTCGCTCTCTCGGAGTACCGGCGACCTCGGGGCCACCGACGACCTTCAGCGCTGGCTCGAGAACTTCCCGGCCGACGCCGAGGATCCCCGCATCGCGGCGCTCTCCGGCGCGTTTCACGACCTCTCCAGCTTTCGACCGGCGCGCTTCGTCTCGAACCTCGACGGCTTCCCCAACACGCCGTCCGACGAGGGCACCGAGGCCTTCATCCGACCGGGCGGGCCCCAGCCCCTGATGCGCTTCCCTACGCCCGCGGTGATGCGCGGCGGGCTGGCCGAGCTCGAGCGCCTCGAGCGTCATCACGAGCTCCTGGGCAACGGCTTTCGCGGCTCGAACAGCTGGGCCATCGGCGGGAGCCTCACGGCGAGCGGCAACGCGATCATGGCCAACGATCCGCACCTCTCCCTTTCGGCCCCGCCGCTCTTCTGGCAGGTGCACGTGAACACGAAGGCCGCCGGCGGGGACATCAATGCGTCGGGCCAGCAGATCGTCGGCACCCCGGTGAACATCCTCGGCTGGAACGACGACATCGCCTGGGGCCTCACGACGAGCTCCTACGACGTCACGGACCTCTACCTCGAGACCATCACGCCGGGAGAGGGCGGCGCGCCCGACACGGTGCTCTTCAACGGCGCGCAGGTCCCCATCGAGGTCATCGAGGAGCCCCTCCGGAACGCCTCCGGTGAGGTGGTCGAGACCTACGTGGTCGAGGTCGTTCCGCACCACGGCCCAATCCTCCCGGGCAGTCGTACGGACACCGAAGCCGTCTCGATTCGCTGGGTCGGCGACGAGCCTTCGAACGAGGCCGGGGCCTTCTTCGAGCTCTACACCGCGTCCACCATCGACGAGGTGCGTCGGGCCTACCGTCGCTTCCGCGTCGGCAACCAAACCCTCATGGTGGGTCTCCGCGGCGGCGAGACCTTCTACACGTCCTTCGCGACGATTCCGCAGCGGCCGCCCATGGCGCGGAGCTACGACCCGGCGACCAACACCGGCGTCGCGCCCTGCTTCCTCCTCGACGGGACGGGCGTCCACGAGTGGTCTCGGAACGATGACGGGACCATCGACGGGCTCGACCCGGCCTTCATTCCGCACGCGGTGAACGACGCGCGGGGCTGGATCGCGACGGCCAACGCCGACGCGACCGGCGCCACGAACGACGGCAACCCGCTGAACGACCCCTACTACCTCAGCTGTGGCTTTGCCGACGGGTACCGCCTCGGACGCATCCAGGACGAGCTCGCGCGCCTCGCCGAGGCCGGCGGCATCACGGTCGAGATGATGAGCGTGCTGCAGAACGACGCGCAGTCGCCGCTCGGGCGTTTCGCCGGGCCCGTATGGGCCGCCGAGCTCACGCGCGCCGTGGAAGAGAGCACGACGCCGGGCACGCACCCGGACCTCGCCGCCGCCGTCGCCGACGTGGGCGACGCGACCATGGGCCGCATGGCCGATGTCGTGAGTCGCCTCGAGGCCTGGGGCGCCCGCGGCTGGGACGCGGACGACGGGCTGGTGGGTGACAAGAGCGCCGATGAGGTCGCCGACAGCATCGCGGCGTCGATCTTCAACGTGTCCTTCGGCCGCGTGATGCGCCTCGCCTTCGACGACGAGTTCGACGTGCACGCCGACGGCGAGTGCGACGGGAACGTCGACCGAACCTCCCGGGCCATGGTGACCATGCACCACCTGGTCACGGACCCGAGCGTGCTGGTCAGCGGCGAGCGGCTCTGGGACGACATCTGCACCGAGCCCGTCGAGAGCCGCGCCGACCGCATCCTGCGCGGCGTGGCCGACGCCCTCGGCTGGCTCGACGAGAACCTCGGGGCCGACCCGAGCGGCTGGCAGTGGGGGCGCCTGCATCGGCTGACCCTCGAGCCCCTCTTCGCCGACCCCACGGGCATGGCCCGCATCTCCATTCCTTCGGGGCTGGATCCGGAGTTCCCGGACGGCTTCCCGCGCCAGGGGGACCGGGGCGTGGTCGACGCGGCGAGCTTCAGCGCCTTCGCCCTCGATGACTTCACCTACGGATCCGGGCCGCAGCAGCGGCTGGTCGTCGAGCTCGCGGACGACGGCCCCCGCGCCGTCAACGCGCTCCCGGGAGGCAACGCCGAGGACGCCGCGTCGGACTTCTTCGCCAACGAGATGGAGCTCTGGCGCCGAAACCTGGTGCAGCCCGTGCCCCATACGCAGGCCGAGATCATCGCCGGGCGCTCGTCGCTGACGCGCTTCGTTCCCGCGGAGTAGCCGCGCGCCTTCTTGACGTCGCAGGGGCGGGGAGCCAAGTCCCGGCCCATGTCGGCTCCGACGCTTGCCGCCGTCCAGGCAGCGCTCGAGGCGGTGGTGGACCCCACCTTCGAGCGCACCCTCGGGCAGCTCGAAACCCTCTCGGACCTCGCGGTGGAGGGCACACGCGCGCGCTGCACCATCGCGCTCTCGTCGCCCTCGCAAGCCATCCAGGAGCGGATCGCGAAGTCCATCGACGCGGCGGTCACGCCGCTCGGCGTCGAGATCATCGAGGTCGACTGGAAGATCCGGGTCCCCACGCGCGAGACCATCAGCGGTGATCCGCTCCCCGAGGTGCGGAACGTCATCCTCGTGATGAGCGGGAAGGGCGGCGTGGGGAAGAGCACCGTCGCCGCGAACCTGGCCCTCGCGCTCCGGCGCATGGGAACGCGCGTCGGTCTGCTCGACGCGGACCTCTACGGTCCCTCGATCCCGACCATGCTCGGCATCGAGGGCACGCCCTACTCGAAGGACGGCAAGACCATCGAGCCGCACCAGCGCTTCGGGCTGAAGCTGATGAGCATCGGCTTCCTCCTCGAGGACCCGAAGCAGGCGGTGATCTGGCGCGGCCCCATGCTCCACGGCGCCCTCCAGCAGTTCGTACAGGACGTGAGCTGGGGCAGCCTCGACTACCTCGTGCTCGACATGCCCCCGGGCACCGGCGACATCGCGCTCACCATCGCCCAGCGCATGCGCGTGACCGGCGTGGTCATGGTGACGACGCCGCAGGAGGTGGCGCTGCAGGACGTCTACAAGGGCGTCTCCATGGCCAAGAAGGTCAACCTACCCATCCTCGGCGTGGTCGAGAACATGAGCTTCTTCGTGGATTCGGCCGGTGTGAAGCACGAGATCTTCGGGAGCGGCGGGGGCGCGAAGGTGGCCGAGTTCTCGGGCGCACCGCTCCTCGGGCAAGTGCCCATGGATGCGGCGGTACGCGCCTGGGGGGACAAGGGCACGCCCATCGTTCAGGCGGCGCCGGAGAGCCCGGCGGGCGAGGTCTTCGCGGCCATCGCCGACGGGCTCAGCGAGGCCGTGGCCCGGCTCCACTTCGCCAAGTCCGGCAAGGAAGCCGCACCCAAGGCGGAGAACGCCAAGCGCCTTCGCATCCTCCGCTGACGCCTCGTCAGCGCCAGCGCCGCCCGCCCGCGGGGTCGACGCGGACGTCTCCCTCCGTGCGTCCCTCGAGGCTTCCTTCGCGGAGCCACTCGGAGGCCACGTCGACGAAGGCCGGGAGCCCCGTCTCGAGCATGACGACGTGTCCGGCGCCCTCGAGGCGCACGCGCACCTTCTCCGCGGCGCCCAGGGCACGGTAGAGCGCGTCCACGGTGGCCGGGAAGGCCAGCGGGTCGCACTCGCCGCCGACGACGAGCGCGGGCGCGCGCATGCGCTCGAGGTTGCCGCGCGCGGCGCCCCAGAGGTCGACGGTGGGGGCCCGCAAGACGCCGGGGCCCCAGGCGAGGCCCACGGTCTCCGGGGTGAGCATCTGCGCGACGGCAGCGTCCACGACCGCCGGCTCCACGGCGCCCTCGCGGCAGTCGGGCCCGGCGAGGGCCCGGCGGAGCTCGGCCTCCGTCGTCCCGCTGACGGACGCGCCTTCCCGAGGCACGGCGCCCGTGGGTCCCTCGGAGGACAAGACGCCGCTGCCTCCCGTCCCGAAGAAGACGACGCGTCCGACGTCTTCGGGGTGCGTGGACGCGAAGTGCACCACCCGGCTCCCGCCGAGGGATTCGCTGAGGAGCCCGACGCGGGCGACGCCTCTCGTGCGCCGAACGAAGTCGACCACGGCCCCGAGATCGGCGCGCTCCGAGTCGGAGCTGGTGAGCACGAAGCCGTAGCTCGGCGCGCAGTCGAAGCCGTAGGCGCGCTGCTCCGCGGCCGCGAGGTTGCAGGGGTCGTCCATGGGCCCGGGCTTCGTGCTCCGGCCATAGCCCGTCAGGTCGAAGGTCCAGGCCGAGAATCCCCGGGCCGCGAAGGCCTCGAGCACGGAGCCGCCCGCGGCGTCGAAGAGGCCGTCGCCGCCCACAGTCGCGCCGTGCACGGTCAGGACGACCTCCGCCTCCGTGAAGACGTGGCCAGCGGCGTCGAGGTCGGCGCGGACGACCTCGCGCGTCCAAAGCCGGAAGGTCTCGCCCTCGAAGCCGGGGACCGCCGTGGCCACGTCCACGAGGCGATCCCGGACCACGAAGTCCCCGCGCGGGGTGCCGCTCCCCCCGTCGGACGTATCGGCGGGCGCGTCGAGGAGGGCGTCCATCGCCCCGTCGCGGCGGACGAGGGCATCGCTGTCACGCCCGAGCTCGAGCCTGGGTGCCGAGCCCGCGTCGGACGGGACGCCCGCCGCCTGCCCACACCCCGCGCTGAGGAGCACCGCCACCGCTAGCATTCGACGGGCTGCTGACATCTAAGTCAGTATGCCCGGCCGGGGCGCCGGTCACCAGCCCTCGGGGTGCGACTCGACGAAGCGCAGGAGCGCGTCGTATTTCGGCGCCTCCGCCCGGGGTTGCGAGGCGTATTCGAGCGCGCCCCAGCGCCCCCACTTCGAATAGCCCGAGACGTCGACGAAGTGGTTCAGCCAGCCGCCGCCGGCGGCGACCCAGCCCTCGAGCATGGCGGTGTAGACCTCGCCGATGGCCGGGCTTCGGTTGAAGCGGTCGAAGAGCGCGTTGAGGGACTCGTCGTCCTGCGCCCCATCCACGCCCACGTAGTGCTGGCCCGCCTCGTAGGCGACGAGCTCGAGCCCGTGGCGCCGGGCGATCTCCGCGTGCTCGCGAACCCAGCCGAGGGCCTCCGGCAACACCTCGTCCCGGCTTCGCTCCAGCAGCGCGTCGAGGCCCGCGCGGGCGATGGCGGGGGCGTCGTCCGGGCCGGGCAAGAGGCCCACGTAGGGAGCGACGGCCAGGGCGTCGGCGCGGCCCTCCGCGCCGGCGATGACCTGCTCCGCGACCCACGACCAGTTCGCCTGCACGGACAGCACGCGCACCACGCGCTCGGGACCGAGCGCCGCGTCGACGAGGTCGAAGATCTCCGTACTGCGTACGCCTTGGAAGCGATTGCGGGCCTCGAGCTCCTCGCCGTAGCCGCGGGCCTCGCCCTGCGCCTCGGCGTAGCCGCCTTGCTGGAAGATGCCGTTCCAGATCTCGTTCGAGTATTCGATCCACACGGGCAGCGCCGGATCGAGCTCCGCGGCCAGGAGCGCCGCGAACTGGCGCACGTAGTCGTCATCCGCCTGATGCGGGATGCAGAACCAGGGCTGGGCACCCGTGCGGTTGGCGAGCTCGATCATGCGCTCGAGGGGAACGCCGCGGGCCGTGTAGGTCGCGTCCGTGAGCTGCGCCCGGTCGTCCCAGCGCACGACCTCGGAGCCGTTCGTGAGGCCCCAGTCCATGAAGCGCAGCATGCGGTAGGGGCGGAGGCTCGCGAGGAAGGAGGGCCGGAAGAGCTCGCCCGCGCGCACGGCGTCCTCCGCGCTCTGGCAGGGGCCGCCGGGGCAGTCCTCGTCCGTGGTGCATTCGCGGGCCCGGTCCTCGGCGCAGACGCCTCCCGGGCCGTAGACGTGCACGTTCCGGAGCGGGTCGTCGGCGTTCGTGGAGGTGACGTCCATGGCGACGGCGGACTTGTCGCCCGGCGCCGTCCCCGGCGGCACGTCGAGCACGATGCGCCCGGGCTCCTGGGACACGACGTCGCGATGAAACCAGAACTCCGCCTCGCCCTCGTAGGTGAGCACGTAGCGACCGCCCGGGTACTGCCCGTGGTCCGTGAGCAGCACCGTGCGGGCGATCTGACCGGGCTCGAGCCGGAGAAGCTCGCCGCGCTCGTCGAAGGGCAGCTCGCGCCCGTCGGCCCACTCGTCGCCGGTGCCCGAGACCAGCACCCGGGCCTGCTTGTAGAGGTCGAGGAAGGGATCCTGCGTCGTCCAGTCGGCGACACCGTTCAAGTTGGTCCCGAGGCTCGCCGGGCGAAGCGGGGGCCGGCCGCGCGCGTCGCGCTCGCCTCCGGCGCTCGCCTCCGGCGCGGCACGTTCGGGCTCCCGCGCGCAGAAGGTCGCGAGGGCACCGAGTGCGAGGGCCGCCGCGAACACCCCCCAGCGTGCCCGTCGACGTGAGGGGGGCGAGCTCTCCTGGGTCCCGGTAGACACGCGCACCACGCTACACGCTCGCTCGTCACCTTGGCGCGCGGGGACGTCACGTTCTCGCTACGCCCCGTCCACCGGCGGCCTCGGGCGCTACCGAGTCGGCACCGGGCGCGCACCGTCGCCACGACCCGCCGCGGCAGCGTGCCCTCGTGCCGCGTCGCACGGTCCTGGCTTTCGTGGTGGCTTCCTTCGCCTGCGGGGAGAAGGCGTCGCCGGAGCCGCCGTCCTTCGACCTCGCGACTTGCGAGCCCCTTCGCTGACGCGACACGACGGCGGCCATGCGTGCCGCCTGTGGCTTTTTCGCCGGCCAGGGCGCCGAGACCACCCTCGGCCTCTCCGAGCGCGACCGGCGACGGCTCCCCTTCACGCACGTGGTGATCGTACCTGCGGCGGGAGCAGGTGCCTTTCTTCGCCTGGCTCGCCGAGACCTCCGCCGTCGGCGACCGCTACTTCTCGAGCTCCCTCGGCGGGACCTGGTCGAACCGCAACTTCCAGTATACGGGCGCCGCCCACGGCGTGCAGAGCACCTTCGACGCGATCATCGACTTCGCGCCGACGCTCTTCGAGCAGCTCTCCGCCGCGGGCATCGACTGGAGCGTGTACCTCGACGTGCTCGGCTTCCGCGTGCCCCTCTTCGTGGTCTCGCCGTGGGTGAAGCCCGGCTACGTGAGCCACGCGCCGCACTCCCACACGTTGGTGCTCCGCTTCGTGCAGCTGCTCGATGGGTTGCCCGCGCTCACGGATCGCGACGCCACGAGCTCCGGCCTTCTCGACTTCTTCGAGCTCGACTGCGCGCCCGATCTCCTGGACGCCCCGGCGGCGTCGCCTTCGGGCTGCGACCGCCGCGGGCTCTGAGCCTCGGATAACGCACGCTGCGCGACGCCCTGCGTCACGTCCCCGTTGCGGGCGCGCGACCCTTGGCCGAGGATGCATGCAGCGGGCTTCGGGCCCGGGGAGCTTGGACATGGCAACGAAGACTCTTGGGACCCTCGCGGCGCTGGCGTTCCTCCTGGCCGCCTGCGGCGACGACGCGGCGGCCCCCGCCGACATGAGCGGGGGCGACGCGCAGGTCGACATCGGGCCCATGGACATGGAGATGCCCCTGGACATGCCCGGCGACGGGGGCGGCGAGGACATGCCCACGGACATGCCCGTCGACATGGGTCCCATGGAGATGGCCCAGGTTCGCTTCGTGCACCTCATCCGCAACGCCGAGGAGCTCGACATCTACCCGCTCGACGACGCGGGCATGATCGGCGAGGCGCCGATCTTGGAGGGCCTCGACAACGGTGAGGCCCCCGCCTACCTGACGGTGCTCGCGGGCGACCGGAGCTTCGTGGCCGTCGAGGCCGGAACGACCGCCGAGGTCCTGCGCATCCTCGACGTCGATCTCGACGCGGACACCCGGAACAGCGTGGCCCTGGTGGGCGAGCTCGAGCAGGACGGGCTTCGCGAGCCGGCCGCCTTCGAGGTGCGCGACGACGAGGGCGTGCCCTCGCCCGGGACGGCGCGCATTCGCTTCATTCATGGCGGCTCGCGCACGGGGACCTTCCTCGGCGGCGGCATGGACGGGATCCTCGACATCCGCGATTGGCGCGGGCCCTTCGACCAGACGAATCTCGTGGAGAACATCCGCTACCTGAACGCGGAGATCCTCGAGCGGACGGGCATCGGGGACGTCATCGAGGTGCCCGTGGGCATCTCGACCCTCTCCTTCAACCCGCGCACCGGCGGCTTCGGCACGGGCATCTTCGACATCCCGC
The DNA here is from genome assembly GCA_937893795.1 of uncultured Myxococcales bacterium. GTDB lineage: Bacteria > Myxococcota_A > Polyangia > Polyangiales > Houyiibacteriaceae > CALCTH01. Next base: position 20,728 of record CALCTH010000288.1, read on the forward strand.
CGCTCGCCGAGGGCGACAACCTCACCTTCTTCATCGCCTCGGACGACACGATCGGCGAAGGCATGTTCGCGCGGACGCCGAGCTTCCTGGTGCGCGCCGAGCTCGAGGGCGACGCCACGCGCATCGATGAGCGCCCGCAGTCGGGCTACGTGCGCCTGGTCCACGGCTCGCCCGACACGGGGCCCGTGGATCTCTTCGTCGACAACCGCGCGGAGCCGCTCGTCGAGGGCCTGGCGTACGGGAGCGTCTCCGCGTTCCTGCCGGCGGAGTTCGGGGACCGGACCTTCGCCATCGCGCCGACCGGCGCGGGCGTCGGCGCCGCGGTGCTCATGGCGGGGCCCACGGAGTACGGCACCGGCATGGGCGACACCACCTACGGGACCCTGGCCGTGATCGGCGAGTCCACGGCAAGCCCCTCGACGCTCACGCTCATCGAGCGCGAGGACGACTTCCGGGGCGTGAGCGGGAACGCCTTCCGCATGCGCGTGATTCACGGCGCGCCGAGCTTCGGCACGGTCGAGCTCCTCGAAGCGTCGAACCCCTTCGACGAGCGCGTGCTCCCCTTCGGCGACATCGAATACGCGCCGGGGCTCGAGGACCCGGACGACGGCGTCACCGACTACGGCGGCTTCTTCGCCGGCAGCCGCATCCTCGGCATCGACGCGAACGACGACGGGATGAGCGAGGCGGTCTACGAGTTCCCGCCGCTCTTCGACAACCAAAACGTCAACCTCTACGTGCTGGAAGACGGCGGCGACCTGCCCTTCCTGCTCGCTCAGATCAGCGACGGGCGCAACGTCCGCATCGACCCGCGGGGCCCGCGCGCCTTCGTCCGATTCGTGCACCTCTCCCCGGACGGCGGACCCGTCGACATCTACCTCGACGACGCCATCGATCCCTTCCGCGAGGATTATGAGTTCGAGGACTCGACGGGCTTCTTGCCCTTCGAGCTGGGGACTTACGAGGTGGCCGTCGCGCCGCCGGACACGAGCTCCTTCGACGCCTTCGGTCGGTACACGGTCGACGCGACGGCAGGGAGCCTGTCCACCGTGCTCATCGGCGGCGCCGGTGGCGCGACTCCGAACCTCACGGTGGTGGGCTACACGACGGACCTCTCGCCGACGACGGCGGACGCCGTGCGGGTACGGGCGTCCCAGCTGAACGGCGCCGCGACCGGGACCCTCGATCTCCTCGACGTGGCCGCGCCGGCGGATCCGGTCCCGGTCCTCGACGATGCGTCGGTGGGAGGCACGACCTCCGTGGAGCTCGCGACGGGGGCCGTGCGCCTCGCCGTCGATGCCGACGCGGACGGCTTCAGCGACCTGGTCTACGACCTCGG
>CALCTH010000289.1 GCA_937893795.1 uncultured Myxococcales bacterium
GCCGTCCTGCTCCCGCGACACGGGCTACTCCCGCCGCTCCCCGCGCTGCATCCAGCGGAGCAGGTTCGCCGGGCCGAGGCCGATGGCGTGGGTCGTGGCGCCCTTGCGCGCGATGATCTCGTAGGCCGCGTTTCGAAGCTGGTCCGTGAGCGCTGGCTCCAGGCCCGGGTCCCAGCCGGGCCAGCGCCGGAGCGGCACGCCCCCGATGCGCGCGTCCGAGTAGAGCGGCACCGACGAGTCTCCGTGCTCGCCGATGACGTTCGCGTGGATGGAGCGCGCCGCTAGGTCGAGGCGCGCCCCCACGAGGCGCCGAAGCCGCGCCGTGTCGAGCATGGTGCCGGTGCCGATGACGCGCTCCGGCGGCAGGCCGCTCGCCTGCTGCATGACGCGCACCAGCACGTCGACGGGGTTCGAGACCACCACGAGGAGCCCTCGGGCACCGGCGACCTCTTCGCCGATGCTCCGCGCGATGCGCGCCGTGTCCGCGAGCAGCGCGAGGCGACTCTCGTCCGGTCGGCCCCCGCGGCCCGCCGCCACGACCACGGCGGCGGCGTCCCGGAGCGGCGCGAGGTCGTCGTGGGCCCGCACGCGCGCGTCCTCGTAGAAGCTCGCGCCGTGGGCCAGGTCCATGGCCTCGCCCTCGGCGAGGCCCGGACGAAGATCGTGAAGAAGCAGCTCGGTGGCGATCCCCGCGTGCAGGGTCGAGATCGCCACGCTGGCGCCGACCCAGCCCATGCCCACGATTCCGATGCGCATGGGCCGAGCCTACCGCTCGTCGGTCACGTTCAGCGCGTCGTGCGCTGCATCATCTCGTCGGCGGCCTCGATGACCTTCTGATTCACCTCGTAGGCGCGCTGGCTCGAGATGAGGTCGATCATCTCGTTCACGACCTCGACGTTCGAGCCCTCGAGGAAGCCTTGGCTGAGCGTCCCCGTGCCGTCCTGGCCGGGCGGACCGACGAGCGCGAGCCCGCTCGCCGTCGTTGGCCGGAACTGGCTTCGGCCCACGGCCTCGAGGCCCGCGGGGTTCGGGAAGGTCGCGAGCAGGAGCTGCCCGACCTCCTGGCTCTGCGTGTCGCCGGCCACGGTCACGCTCACCACGCCGTCGGCGGTGATGGTGACGGAGGCTGCGTCGGGCGGGATGGTGATGAGCGGCTCGAGGGGCAGCCCATCCACCGTCACCAGCTGACCCTGGTCGTCGACCTTGAGGTTGCCGGCGCGCGTGAAGGTCTGCTCGCCGTTCGGCTGCGTGACCTGGAAGAAGCCGCGGCCCTCGATGGCCACGTCCATCGGGTTCCCCGTCTGCGCGAGCGTACCCTGCTGATGCATCTGCATCGTGCCCACGAGGCGCGTGCCCTGGCCGATCTGGATGCCCGTGGGCAGCGTCGCTCCCTGGCCGTTCTGGCCGCCGGGGTTCCGCTGCGTGTCGTAGAGCAGGTCCTGGAACTCCGCCCGGGCCCGCTTGAAGCCCGTCGTGTTGACGTTGGCCATGTTGTGGGCGGTGGTGTCGATGCGCGTCTGCTGCGCTTCCATTCCCGTCGCCGCCGTACTGAGCGCTCTGAACATCGTCTCTCTCCTTCGTTTCGCGTCAGCCGCGGCTTCCGACCTCGCGCGCCGTGCGCTGGTCGAGCTCCTGGAAGCTGTCGATGACCTTTTGGAAGGCCTCGAAGCTCCGGCTCACCGTGATCAGCTCGTGCATGCCCGCGATGGCATTCACGTTCGCTCCCTCGAGGAAGCCCTGGCGCACGCTCACCGTGTCGTAGGCCTCCGCGGGCACGCCGTCGGCGAGGAAGCGCGTGTGCCCCTCCTTGCGTAGGCCATCGCCCTCGGCGAAGCGCACCAGGCGCAGCTGGCCGAGGGTCTGGCTCCCGCCCGTGGCGACGCCATTCGCGTCCACGACGGTCGCGCGGAGCGTTCCGTCGCCGTCGATGGTGATCGGGCCCGAGGGGTTCGGGATCGTGATCCGCACCGCCGTCGGCGATTGCGGATCCTGTGGCCGGCCCATGACCGGCAGCCCGTCGGGCGTGGTGAGCGTGCCGTTCTCACCCACGACGAAGCTCCCGGCGCGCTGGTAGCGGAAGCCCTCGGGTCCCTCGACGACGAACCACCCGTCACCCTCGAGGGCGAGGTCGAAGGGGTTCCCCGTCGCCTTCATGATCCCGGTGGTCTCGTCGAAGGTCACCTCGTCGACGGCCGTGTAGCGAATGTCCTCCGGCGCCGGGCCATCGGCCTGCGCGCGCGAGAGGAACTCGCGGAAGGCGACCCGGTCGGCCCGGTAGCCCGTGGTCGTGGCGTTCGCGACGTTGTTCGCGACCACGTCGAGGGTGCGCTCCTGCGCCACCGCGCCGCTCGTGGCCGACCAGATGCCGTGGCTCATGACCGCCTCCGGGCGTTGGCGTCGGCGCGCTCGGGCGCGTTCTTCGCGTGCTCCGCCTTCGGGGCCCTGCGCCGCCGCTTCGGCCTTTTCCTTTCGAGGCCGAGCTCGGCGCGGATGCGCGCGGCGGCCTCGCCGAGGATCTGGCAGACGCGGCCCTCGCTCACCTCGAGGATGCGGCCGATCTCCGCCTGCGTGCACTCCTCCTGGTAGTAGAGCGCGAGCACCATCTGGGTGCGCTCCGGAAGCCGCGTGATGGCCTCGGCCACGAGGCGTTGCTGCTCGCGCTCGAGGTAGGCCTGCGAGGGGTCGGTGCTCGCGCCCTGCAGATCGTCGGGCAGCACGTCGCCCACGTGACCGAGCGCCGGCGCCTTCGCGAGGTCCTCGGCGAGCTTGCGGTAGCGCTCGAGCGTCACGCCGAGGGCCTCGGCGATCTCCGCTTCCTCCGGCGGGCGTCCGAGCTGCTGCGTCAGCCGCGCGATGGCCTTCGACACCTCGGCCATTTTCTGCCGGCCGTGGCGCGTCACCGGGTCGGCGCTCCGCAGCTCGTCGAGCAGCGCGCCGCGGATGCGCGCCTCGGCGTAGGGCTCGAAGCGCGGGTGCTTGCTGGCGTCGTAGCTCGCAGCGGCCTTCATCAGGCCCTCGCTGCCGGCGCCGATGAGGTCGCCGACCTCCACGCTCGCCGGGAGCCGCCGGGCCATGCGAAAGGCCAGGCGCCGAACGAGGGGCAGGCCGCGGCGCACGAGCGCGTCCCGCTCGGCGCGGGAGCGGGGCGGTTGCGCCGCCGCGTAGCCGCGGGCGAAGGGCGTCCCGCTTCCCGCGGCGGGCGTCATCATGGGGGGGAGTTCTTCCGGCATGGTCTCGCTCCGAGGTCAGAGGGCTTCGCGCATCGGCGAAGGCGAAGAGTCGGGAAAAAGGCGGCGCGCCAGGCCCTCCACGGCCCGGCCGGCGGCGCCGAGGGGCTCCGCGAGCACGCAGGGCGCGCCCGCCGCGACGCCGGCGCGCACCTCGTCGTCGAAGGGGATCGCGCCGAGGTAGACGAGGTCGAGCGCGAGGAAGCGCTTCACGATGCCCTCGATGCGCTGGTGCATCTCGGCGCCCTCGCGGTCGCTCGAGACCTGATTGGAGATGATGTGGATCCGGTCCACGCCGCTGCGGCGGTGGAGCACCTTCGCCATCGCGTAGGCGTCGCGCATGCTGGTCGGGTCCGGCGTCACGACGAGGAGCACCTCGTCCGCGCTCGCGGCGAAGCCGACGGCGTTGCTTCCGATACCTGCGCCCGTGTCGACGATGAGCACGTCGTAGTCCTGGGCGAGGTCCTGCACGGCACGGTTCAAGCGCTGCCGCTCGCTCGGGCTCATGTTGGCCATGTCGAAGCGGCCGGGACAGGCCGGTACGAGCTGCACCCCGAGCGGGCCCTCGCAGAGGATCTCGTCGACGCTACGCTCACCGCGTACGACGCTTCGCAGGTCGTCCTCCGGACGCAGGCCGAGGGCGAGGTCCAGGCTCGCGAGGCCGAGATCCGCGTCGAGGAGCAGCACGCGAAGGCCACGCTTGGCGAGCGCCACGGCGAGGTTGGCGCTCACCTGCGTCTTGCCGACGCCGCCCTTGCCGCTCGTGACGGCGAAGGTGCGCACCGGTCCCTTCGTGCTTCGCCGCTCCTCCCGCGGGCGAAGGGGCACGACCTTGGCCATGCGTCGCGCCACGCGGAGTCCCTCGGCCTGGTGGTCGCCGCTCATGCTTCCACCTCTTCACCGCAGAGCAGCCCCGCGAGGCGCCCCGGGTGGGCGACCTCGATGTCCTCCGGGACGCGCTGGCCCGTCGTGAAATAGGAGAGCGGCAGCTCCGAGAGCGTTTGCGCCGCCACGATGCTGCCGTGGTAGACGGCCTCGTCGAGCTTCGTCACCAGGAGGCGCGCCGGGTCGAGGCAGCGATGCCGCTCCACGATCGCGCGGAGCTCGACGTCCGAGACCCCGGCGCTCACGCAGAGGTGCACCTCCGTCGCTTCGCCGCCGCGGAGCAGCTCCGCCGTGGCCTCGAGGGCGCCGTGGTCGCGGGGCGAGCGGCCCGCCGTATCCACGAGAACGAGGTCCTTGCCGCCGAGGCGCGCGAGGGCGCGGCGAAGCGAGCGCGCGTCGTCGGCGACCTCCATGCGGACGCCCATGAGGTCCGCGTAACGCTGCAGCTGCTCGGCGCCGCCCACGCGGTAGCCGTCGATGCTCACGAGGCCGACCTCCCGCGCTTCCACCAGGGCGGCGTTGGCGGCGATCTTGGCGACGGTGGTGGTCTTGCCCACGCCCGTGGGGCCCACGAGGGCGACCACGCGCGGCCCGTCGGGCTCGCCGCGGGCGGGCCCGGCGAAGACGAGCTGCTCGCCGAGCACGGTCTCGAGCGCCGGTCGTGCGTGACCGAGGGCGCTCGGGACGCGGCCGAGCGTCGTTCGCATCCGTCCGACCAAGCGCGCCGCCTCCGCGGCGGGGACGCCCATGCGCGTGAGGCGCCGCTCGAGGACCTGCTCGCCCTGGTGCGGACCACGGAGGGGCGCCACGGTGCCCGGGGGGCCGGCGGTCACCTCGACCATGCGCGTGCCCGTGGCGTCGCGCGTGTGCCGGGTGTTCAGGATGAGCGCGGAGTCCCCGAGCTCACGCTTCACGGCGCGCATGGCGAGCTCGATGCGGGAGGCGCGGAAGGTCTTCGGCGATTGCGGCGGTGTGGGGTCAGGCATGGCTCGTCGTTCAGCCCGTCACGTGGGCCAGGGTCCGCACCGTCGTCTTCGCGTCGATCTCGGCGTACGAGGCGACGCTCAGCCCCGGGACGCGGCTCCCGAAGAAGGCGGCAACGGCGCGCCGCACGTCGGCGGCGCAGAGGACCAGCGGCGGCGTGCTCACGGTCGCGAAGGACGACGCCGCCTGGTTGAGGGAGGTGAGGAGCGCCTGCTGCACCGGAGCGGGGAGCGGCAGGGCGCGGAAGTGCTGCTCGGCGATGGGCGCGAGCACGATGGCCGCGACGGTGCCGTCGTCGGCCCGGAAGCGGGCGGTGATCGTGCGTGCGAGGCGCTGGCGCACGAGCTCGGTCAAGGCGTCCGGGTCCTTGAGGTCCCGGGCGTGGTCCGCGAGGCCCTCCAGGATCGACCGGAGATCGCGGATGGAGACGCCCTCGCCGAGCAGGTTCCGGAGGACCTTGATGACCTCGCCGAGGGGGAGGAGGTTCGGGATGAGCTCGTCGACGAGGCGCGGCTCGTCCCGAGCCACCAGGTCGATGAGCTCCTGCGTCTCGCTCCGGCCCAGGAGCTCCGGCGTGATGAGGCGCAGCAGCTCCGTCAGGTGCGTGGCCGCGACCGTCGCGGGGTCCACCACCGTGTAGCCGAGGGCTTCGGCGCGCGTCTGGAGGCGCTCGGCGATCCAGATGGCCGGCAGCCCGAAGGCCGGCTCCGTCACGCGCTCGCCTTCCAAGCCGGGCAGGCTGCCCGTGGGGTCCATGGCGAGGAGCTTCCCCACCCGGAGCTCGCCGCGGCCGACCTCGTTGCCGGCGAGCAGGAGCCGGTAGGTCGTGGACGGGAGCTGCAGGTTGTCCCGGATGTGGATGCTCGGGAGGATCAACCCGAGCTCCTGGGCCAGGTTCTTGCGGATGGCCCCGATGCGCTCGACGAGGTCGCCCCCGCGGCCGGCGTCGACGAGGGTGACGAGGTCGAAGCCCACCTCGAGCTCCAGGCGGTCGAGGGGCAGCATCTCCTTGATCTGCTCGCGGTCCGCGGTGGCCTCGTCCGGCGCCTCGCCGTCCGTCGGCGTCGCGTCGTCCTCGCTCGCTTCGGGGCGCGCCGCGGCGCGACCGGCCAGGCCGATGACGCTGGCGAGGGCGAGGAAGGGGACCGTCGGCATGCCGGGTAGGAGCCCGACGCCGCCGATCACGCCGGCCGTGGTGAAGAGCGCCTCGCGGCTCGCGCCGAGCTGGCGCACGAGCGTGTTGCCGAGGGGCTGCGACGACGCCGCGCGCGTGACCACGACGCCGGCCGCCGTGCTGACGAGGAGCGCCGGCACCTGCGAGGCGAGGCCGTCGCCCACGGTCAGGATGGTGTAGGTGCTGGCCGCATCGCCGGCGCTCATGCCGTTCTGCACCACGCCGACCACGATGCCGACGAGGAGGTTCACGGCGGTCATCAAGAGCCCCGCGATGGCGTCGCCGCGGACGAACTTGGACGCACCGTCCATGGCGCCGAAGAAGTCGGCTTCGCGCTCGATCTCCTTGCGCCGCGCCTTGGCCTGCTCGTGGGTCATCGTGCCCGCCGCGAGGTCGGCGTCGATGGCCATCTGCTTGCCGGGCATCGCGTCCAAGGTGAAACGCGCGCTGACTTCGGCGACGCGCCCCGCGCCCTTGGTGATGACGACGAAGTTGATGATGACGAGGAGGATGAAAATTGCCGAGCCGACGACGAAGTTGCCGCCGACGATGAACTCGCCGAAGGCGCGGATGACGTCGCCGGCCGCCGTCGTGCCCTCGGGCCCGCGGAGGAGGATGAGCCGCGTCGAGGCGACGTTCAGCGCCAGCCGGAGGAGCGTGGCGAAGAGGAGGATGGTCGGGAAGGCCGAGAGATCGAGGGGCCGCTCCATGTGGATGGCCGCGAGGAGCAGCGCGACGCTCAGCGCCAGGCTCGACGCGAGGAGCAGGTCGAGGAGCGCCGCCGGGAGCGGCACCATGAGCAGGAAGACGATCCCCACGAGCACGAGGGGAATGGCACCGACGACGCGGTCGCCGGCGCCGCCGGTCTTCGGGAGCACGGCGCTCACGGCCTACCTCCTGCGGCGGAGGCCGGCGCGCGACCCGGGAGCGCACCGCGAAGGCGAAGGACGTGGGCGATCACCTCGGCGGCGGGCCCGAAGAGCTCCTCGGGGAGCGGCTCGCCGAGCTTCGCCGTCTTGAACATCGTCCGGGCGAAGGGCCGGTTCTCGACGATGGGGATGCCGTGGCGCCGCGCCGTCTCGCGCATGCGGAGCGCGAGGCGCTCCGTGCCCTTGGCGATCATCATCGGGACGGCGTCGCGCGCCGGGTCGTAGCGGAGCGCGATGGAGATGTGGGTGGGGTTCGTGACGAGAACCGTCGCGTCCTGCACGCGGCCGGCCTGGGCCACGCGGGCCGCGACCTCCCGCTGCTTCGCGCGGCGCTTCCCCTTCACGTGGGGATCGCCCTCGCTCTGCTTCATCTCGTCCTTGATGTCGCGCTTCGACATCTTGTTGTCTTCGCTGAACTTCCGCTTCACGAGCACGTAGTCGAGGGCGGCCAGGAGCGAGAGCGCGATGAATCCGTCGCGGAGCACCGTGAGCGCGGCCTTGGCGACGACGACGATGCCCGCCTCGATGGGTGTCCGGCCGAGCGCGAGGAAGGCCGGGAGCTGGTCCCACGTGACGCGCCCCACGACCGCCGCGACGAAGACGAGCTTGAGCGTCGCCTTCGCGAGCTCGACCCCCGACTCCTTGCCGGGGAGGATCTTCTTGAGCTGCGGCAGGGGGTTGAAGCGATCGGGCTTCGGCGCGAGGTTCTTCAGCCCGAAGTAGCCCCGCGTCTGCGAGAGCCCGGCGACGAGGGCGCCGAGGAAGGCGACGGCGATGGGGGGCGCGGCGACCTGGAAGAAGGCGCCTTCCAGGCCCGCCAGCGCGAGGATCGGCGCGTCATGGTCCCGGAGCGAGAGCGTCCGGCGGGCGAAGACGAAGAAGCCGGCGGCGAGGGTCTCGGCCTTCGCGGCGAGCACGAGCGCGACCACGCCGAGGACCGCGGCGCCCGCGACGTCCTTCGACTGCGCGAGCTTGCCTTCCTTGCGCAGCTGCTGCTGACGCCGGGGTGTGGCTTGCTCGGTCTTCTGGCTCTTGTCCTCGGACACGTCGGGGGACTCCGAGGGCCTCCCGTTTCAACCCCCGTGCCATGGCCGCTTCCGTCGGCTTTCGCGGGGCCGCGCGGGATCAGGGGCGCGATCCGTCGGGGCCGTGGCGCGTGGCGTCATCTGCGTGGCGGGCGACGTCGCTGTCGGGGATCGACCGTGGGGGGCTAGCCCGCCCAGGCCTCGGCGTCCTCGAGCGCCGCCTCGAGGACCTCCCGGGCGAGCCCGTAGGCGAACCCCGCACGGCCGAGGATGCCGAGCTCGCGCTTTCGCTCTTTCTGCCGCGCCTCCCACTCCTCGGGGAGCGGCGTCCGCCGGAAGGGGCCGAGCCGCCGTCGGCGGGCCAGCCGAGCCGCGGCGGCCCGGTCGTCCAGGCCACTCTCCGCCAGGCCGGCGTCCACCACCTCGCCCCGAACGCCCTTCTCCGCGAGGCGCGCGCGGATCTTCCGGGCCGAATCGCCCCGGGACCGCATCGTCCGTGCCTTGGACGCGGCGTAGCGAGCGTCGTCGACGTACCCGTAGCGCTCGCAGCGCGCGACGATCTCCGCCACCCAAGCGTCCGTCGTCTCCTTCGGCGGCGCCTCCTCGAGGGCGCGGCGCTCGCGGGCGATCTTGCGGGTCAGGTAGCGCTCGAGCTGCGCCCGGCTCGGGGCATGTCGCTCGACGTAGTACAGGGCGGCGCGTTCCAGGCGACCGCGCTCGAGGGGCCGAACGCGGCGCCGGCGGCGCCGACCTCCGGGGCCGTCGTCCGTCACCATTGGACCCATGCTTCGCGGGTGCCGTGCCCGCGTCAACGCGCCCCCACCCCCCCGAAGAGGTCCCTCGGAGCCTGGACGGATGCACCCCCATCCGACCGTGGCGGCCCGGTGGCCGACTTCTTGCCCGCCCCGAGCCCAGCGAGGCATGGTGACACGCCGCGATGAGCGACCCGGACCAGCGCCCGCCCGAGGGAGGGGACGACTTCTTCGCGTCCGGCGAGCACCTCAGCGTGAGCATCCCGCCCGTGGAGCAGGTGCTGCTGCCCCCGGAGGAGATCCGCCGCGTCCGCCGGCGCCGGGGAGCGGCGGCCCTGGCGGGCCTCGTCGCGCTCGGTCTCATCGCCTGGGCGGTGACGCTCTGGGTGCACGCCGCCAGCGTGAAGGCGGCGGCTCTCGCGGCCGGAGATAGCGGTCGCGTCGAGGATTTCGACCAGGTCTTCGCCGTGCTCGATCCCGGCGAAGCGCCCGGCCTGCGCGCCCGCCTCGCGGCGCAGCGCGCGCATGCAGGCCTCGGCTCTCTCGAGGACGCCCAGGCGGCCCTCGCGTCGCTGCCCGACTCGGACGACGAGGACCTGCTCATCGGTCGCTACCAGGCGGAGGCCTACGCGGCGCTCGCACAGGGGGACGCCCTCGAGGCCTACGAGGCCGCGGCGCGTCTCTTCAGCGTCGGCACCTATGGCGCGGAGACGGCGCACGTGAAGTCCCTCGCGGCGCTCGCCCACGGCGACCAGGAGGTGGCGCGCGATGAGGCGAAGGACGCGCTCGCCGCCCGGCCGGATGCTCCGCGCTACCGCGCGCAGCTGGCCACTGCGCTCGCCATCGCCGGCGCCATCGACGAGGCCCTCGAGACGTTGGGCGCCGCGCGCGTCTCGCACCCCGCCCTCGAGCTCGCGGAAGCACGCGCTCTGGCCCTTGGCCGACGGGAAGGCGCCGCCGGCCTCGCACGCTCCGTCCGCGAAGACGAGGCGGCCACACCCCGGGAGCGCGCGTGGGCCGCTCTCGTCGAAGCCGAGGGAGACGCCTTCGCGGGGGATCGCACCGCGGCTCGTGCCGCGGTTCAGGCGGCGCTCGCCCAGGCACCGCCGGGCGAAGCGCACTTCTCGTGGCACGCCGCCGAGGTGCTGCTCTACGCCGAGGATCCCGCGACGGCACGCGCGACGGTCCAGGGTCTGCCCACCGAGGGCCCGGTCACCGACGCGGCGCTCCGCGGGCGCGTCCGGGCCGCGCTCGCCCTCGACCAGGGGGACGCCGCACGTGCGCTCACCATCCTCAGCACGGTGCCCGCGGAGGCGGCGTCCTGGCTGCTCGTGGCGCAGGCCCGGCAGGTGCTCGACCAGCCGGACGAGGCGCGGAGCTTCTTCGACCAGGCCGCCGAGGCTCCGGCCTTCCGGGCCGAGGCCCTCGCGCTCAAGGCGCGCCTCGAGCTCGCGGAGGGCAACGTCGCCGCGGCGGCGGAAGCGGCCCGAAGCGCGCTGGACGCAGCGCCGCATCATCCCGCATGGGTGCCCGTGGCCGTCGACACGCAGCTCGCGGGCGACGCGCCCGCCGGGGCGCTCGGCCTCGCCGACGCCGCCCTCGAGGTGCATCCCGGGGACGTCCGGCTCTTGAGCGCCAAGGCCGACGCGCTCTTCGCCCTCGAGCGCTGGGAGGATGCGCTCGTGGTTCTTCGCGAGGCGACCGAGACCGTTCCCGAAGACGTCGTCCTGCAGGCACGGCGGGGTGAGGCCGCCCGGCGGGCGGAGGTCCTCGGCGAGGCGCGCGAGGCGCTCGACGCCGCGCTCGCCCTCGACGGGGAGCACCGGCCGGCGCTCGTCAGCCGCCTCGCGCTCGACGTGAGGGAGCGAAGGCTCGCCGACGCCGAGGAGATGGTGCGCACGCTGAAGGGGCTCCGAGAGCGCGGCGCGGAGTTTCAGCGTTGGCTCGGCCGCTACCACGTCGCGCGGGGTTCCGGTTACGCGGGCGTCCGGGACCTGAACCGCAGCCTGCGTCAGTTTCGCCGTGACGCCGAGCCGCGGCTGCTGCTCGCGGAGCTCTTCCTTCAGGCGGAGCTCTACACCCGCGCCCTCGGCCTCTTCCGGGCCGCTGCGCGCATGCGGCGCGCCACGCGGGCCGAGCGGGTCGCGGCGCTCCTCGGCGTGGCCATCGCGCACGCCCGCGACCGCAAGACGAACCGGGTGGGTCCGGCGCTGGAGGAGGCCGAAGAGGCCGCCACGGCCGAGGCCGACGTGAGCCAGCCGGAGCCGCCGCTCGACCTCGACACGCAGCCCCGCTACGCGCTCGCCCGCGCTTGGGTGGCGTACAACCTCGGTCGGGCGCCGGCGGCGGAGGGGCAGGCCGAGGAGGCGCTGCGCCTCGCGGGCGAAGGGCCCGTCGCGTCGGAAGCGCACCTGCTCCTGGCGCTGGTGGATCAGCGCCGCCGCCGGAACCCTGACGCGCACCTTCGCGCGGCCGCCGAGGGGCCCTACGCGCAGCCGCTCGCGCAGGGCCTCCTGATGCGTCGCCTGGGCGACCGCCCCGAAGCCTGCGTCTTTGCCCGTCGCTATCTCACCGCGGCGCCGCGCGGCGACGCGCGCCAGGACGCCCGCGCCCGCCTTCGCGACTGTCCCGACGAGTAGCACCACGTGGAAGAGCGGCGGACCGAGACGGGCGGCCCCTCGCCGATTCAGGCTGCCGCCGCGGCCCTCGCGCGTGGCGACGCCGCCTACCTCGCTCCCGACGGCCGTCGCGCGCTCATCGTCGAAGCCCATCTCGACGACGCGGAGCGGGAAGCACGGAGCGCGCGCGCCAAAGCAGAGGGGCTTCGCCGCGTCCCGCGTCTCGACGGCCTCGCGGCCTGGCGCATCCGCGCGGATTTCGTCGCCGAGCGCGTCGCGAACCCCACGGTGAAGAGGCGCCTCGGCAAGACGCTTCGCCCGCCGCGCGGGCGCCAACGCTTCTCCCGCGCGCTCGCCTGCCACCCGGGCGTGAAGCGAGCCTTCGGTGCCTTCGCGCGCGACGCCCTCGAGGCCCACGTGCGCGCGTGGCTCGCCTCCGCGCCCTGAAGGTGCCGCTCAGAGCATGCGCTCGGCGGCGCGGCGGACCTGAAGCACGACGCCCTCGAGGTCGTGGTGACCCGAGGCCCAGCCCACGAGCGATGCGAACCAGATCTGCTGCAGCGCTGCCGCGACGATGCGCGCCTCTTCGTCGGCGCTCGTGCCCCACTCCCGCACGGAGCCGATGGCCTCCCCGCGGATCGCGCTCACGACCAGCCCGGTGATCACGGCGTGCAGGCTCGCGAGGCGCCCGGGCATGCCGTCGCCTACCGCCACGGCCCGGAGGAACGCCCGGGCCAGCTTCGGCCGCTCGAGGAGCCGGCGCGTCGCATCGCGGAAGAAGGTCTCCACGCGCTCCGTGGCCGTCTCGCCCTCGGGGACGCGCTGAAAGCGCGCGAGGAGCTTCTCGCCTTCGCGTTCCACCGCGGCGATGAGGATCTCCTCCTTGCTCGCGAAGCGCTTGTAGACGGTGCCGAGCGCCACCCTGGCCTGAGCGGCGACTTCCCGAAGCCGGACGGCGTCGTAGCCGTCCTTTTCGGCCAGGGAGATGGCCGTCTCCACGATGCGCGCGGCGCGTTCGTCCATCTCGGGGGGGGTACCACGGCCTCGCGCCCGCTGCGTGTGGGCCCGCGCTCACGACGGTTCGCAGCGATCGTGCGACGGCTCGCTGACCTGTGAAGACGGCTCACCAAAAAGCCGCGGGGCTGCCTCGTGGCTCCCCGGGCTGCCGCTAAGGTCGCGACCTTCCTGAAAAGTCACGGAAACATGCGATCGCTTCTCTTTTCCCTCGCGCTGTGCGTGCTCGTGGGCGCCGTCGCGGCGCCCTCCACGGCCCGCGCGAATCCGGAGCCCCCGGCCATTTACGACGCCCGCGTGATGGGCATGGGCGGCACCGCCCTCGGCACCCTCGACAACGCGTCCGCCCTCTTCCACAACCCGGCGCAGCTCGACCGGGTGAACCGCTTCAGCATCACCGGCGTCTTCACCGGTCTCGCGGTCCGGCTCACGGGCGCCTTCGCGGGCACCGGTAGCGAGCAGGAGAGCCCCCTCATCTTCGCGCCGCTGATCTTCGCCGGCGGGGTCGGCCGCGTGCACGAGCGCGTAGTCATCGGCGGCGGCGCGTACATCTACACGGGCTTCGGAGGCGGCTTCGAGAACGTCGGCTGCGTCACGGCTGGCCTCACGCAGTCCTGCGACGACATCCCGGCCCTCCGCCTCGACCCGCCGCGCTCGCAGACCGTGCGTCTCTTCGTCGCCGAGTTCGCGATGCCCGTGCAGATCTCGGTCATCCCCGACCGCCTCAGCCTGGGCGTCACTTTCCGGCTCCCCTACGGCAATCAATCCGTGGCCACCGACACCCAGAGCCCCTTCACGGAAGGCGAGCTGAGCCGGGCCGACCAGAACGTCTCGGGCGTCGGTATTCCGGGCATCCTGGCGGGCCTCAGCTACCGCCCCACCGACGACCTCACCCTCGCCGTCGCCTATCGCTCGAAGGTCTGGATCGACATGGACGGGGAGACGACGACGGAGCTCCCCGAGAACCTCGGCTTCGGGCCGCAGGCCACGCTCGCGACCAAGACGCGCTGGTACGTGCCCCACATGCTCCGCGTCGGCTTCGCCCAGGAGCTCTGGGACGACCGGATCACGCTGGCTGGCGAGTTCCGCGTGCAGTTCCACCGGGAGGCCAACCGCGAGCAGGCCTTCACGCTCACCTCCGAGGACCGCACCCTCGACGCCATCGTCCCGGACACGGTGGCGCGCTTCGACTGGCGAAACGTCTATCTGGGAAACCTCGGCTTCGAGGTCCTCGCCCGGGACTACCTGCCCGTGCGCCTCGGCTTCTCGCTCGCGAGCTCGGCCTCGAACCCCGCGACCATGACGGCTTTCTCACCGCCCTTCGGTGTGCAGGCCGCCTACTACACGGGCCTCGGGTACCGCGCCGACACCTACACCCTCGACCTCGGCTTCTCCTTCAGCACGGGTAACGACGCCACCAACGCCGAGGACGGCGCGCTCTGCACGCCGGGGGACTTCAGCGGCCGCACGCTCACGCCGGCTGCGGGCTGCTCGGGCACCTACGACGCCGTGAGCTACTTCGTCAGCCTCTCGGCCTCCTACGACCTCTGAAACGCGGCGCCCTCGCCCGCGCCCCACGAGGTAGGCTCCCGCGCGTGGAGGACTGGACCGACGAGGCCATCGGCGCCGTGCTCGGCGGCAAGGTGCGTCTCGACGTGCTGCTCGGAAAGGGCGGCATGGGCGCCGTCTTCGCGGCCACGCACCTCGGCCTCGCCCGTGAGGTGGCCGTGAAGCTGCTGCATCCGGTGCTCACGAGCGACCCCTCGCTCATCGAGCGCTTCTTCCGCGAGGCGCGCGCCGTCGCGAAGCTCGATACGGAGGGGACCGCCGAGATCTTCGACCTCGACGTCGACGAGGCGCTCGGGCCCTTCATCGTCATGGAGCGGCTCAACGGCGAGTCCCTTGCCGAGCGTCTACCGCGGGAAGGCGCGCTTCCCCGGGACAAGGCCGTGCGCGTCATCGCCGAGCTCCTCGACGTGCTCGGTCTGGTGCACCGCGAGGGCATCGTGCATCGCGATCTCAAGCCGGGGAACGTCTTCCTCCACCGGAACCCGACCACCGGGGCCGAGACGGTCAAGGTGCTCGACTTCGGCGTTGCGCGCGTCACCGGCGACGACGGGGGCCAGCGCCTCACGCTCACGGGCGAGCGCATCGGGACGCCGCGCTTCATGGCGCCGGAGCAGATCCAGGGGCTTCCCGCGGAGCCCGCCTCGGACCTCTACGCCGTCGGCCTGCTCCTCGGCTGTTGCCTCACGGGCAAGCTGCCCTTCCACGACATGGACGACCGCGAGATGTACGCGCGCCTCCCGCAGGGCCCGCGGCCGCTCCGCGAGGTGGCGCCCGAGCTCCCGGAGGCCCTCATCGAGGTCAGCGCGCGCTCCCTCGCCATCGCGCCCGAAGACCGTTTCGCGGATGCCGGCCAGTTCGCCCAGGCGCTTCGGGCGACGCTCGGCGCGGAGCCCTCGCAGGCGCCGCTCGCGTCGCCGTCGACCCCGGATCTCGACGATACGGTGCCCCTGGCCTCGCTGAAGCCGGCCGCCACGCCCTTCCAGACCGGTCCCCTCGAGCTGCCCTCGCCGCTCGTCCCCAGCGCGGGCAGTGACGCGCCGCCGGCGCCGCGCCGCTCGGAGCCCGCGCGCGAGCCGGAGCCCGAGGTCCGGGCGCCGAGGCCTTCGTCGTCGAGCGCGCCGCCGGTCGAGGCTCCGGCTCAGTCCCGCCTGCTGCTGCTCCTGCTCGTCGTCTTCGTGGTGAGCATCGCCGCCGGCTTCGTCCTCGCCAGCGTCAACTGAGCCCGTCGAGGCTCGCTACGCGGCCTCGGTCCAGGAGGCCCGCGCGTCCAGGGCGGCGAGCATGGCGTCGCCGCTGAGCTGGTCGGCGCTGGCCCCGTCCATGTAGCGAAGCAGGCCCACCTTCGCGTAGCGCGGCCGGATGCGATCGCTCAGCAGTCCGATCTCCCGGAGGTTCGGCACGAGGCGCTCGAACATCACCTTTCGAAAGGTCTCGAAGCCGAGCGAGCTCTCGACGAAGCCGCGCCACGCCTCGCGGGAGAGCCGGCCCTCGAACCACTCCTCGTACACCTCGAAGGCCAAGAAGCGGTTGCGCATGAGCAGCGCCACCTCGAGGGCCCACTCCTCTCGCTCGCGTCGCTCCGAATCCGAGAGGTGCTTCGTGAAGTGCTCCCGGAGCGCCAGCACCCCGTAGTGCACGTGGCGCGCTTCGTCCTGGATCACGTTCCGCAGGAGCTCTCGGAGCAGCGGCTCACCCGTCATCTTGTAGAGCGTGCCGAAGGCTCCGAGGGCCAACCCCTCCACCATGATCTGCATCCCCAGGAACTTCATGTCCCAGCGGCCGTCGCTCATGAGCGCGTCGATAATGACGAAGAGGTTGTCGTTGATCTGGTAGACCTTCTCGAGCTTGGTTTCGAGGTAGCGGTGGAAGACCTCCACGTGCCGCGCCTCGTCCATCACCTGCGTCGCGCCGTAGAGCTTGCCGTCGAAGAACTGCACGGCCTCCGTGACCTGCGCCGCCGCGAAGAGGGCGCCCTGCTCCCCGTGGAGGAACTGGCTGAGCATCCAGCTCAGTACGTCGGCGCGGAGCCGTCGCTGCTCGGCCTCCGAGAGCCGGATGCCGTGCTCCCGGAGCCGCTCCATGTTCAGAAAGCCCGCCGGGAGGCCCGCCCGTTCCGGGTTCAGGGGGTCCACCGAGGTCGTCCAGTCGAGGGCGAGGTCTCCGTCCCATTGGCTCGCCTTCGCGCGCCGATAGAGCGTCTCCATCTCCTTCCGTTCGCCCGCGGGGTAGCGCCAGTCGAAGTACGCCTCGTGCCGCGCCGGCATGAGCGTCGGGACGCCTTGCTTGCCTCGCTGCAGGAAGAGCCCGCGAACGGCCGCCGGGCCGAGCGAGCGCGCCACGCGGGGGTCGCGGATCTCGCTCAGGATGCCCAGCGCATCGAGGTAGGGCGCGACGCGGCCGCGCACCAAGGGGGGAAGGATCTTCAGAAAGGCGTCGGTCTTCATGACGGTCTCTCGCTTGGCTCGAGAGGAGCTCTGCGGGTCCAGGCTCCGGCGGGTTCAGAGGGCTCCGAAGAACTCGCGGAAGCGCTCGGCGTGGAAGCGCGCGAGGAAGGTGTGGAGCACGGGAAGGGCCTTCTCGATCATCCCGGCGACCTCGTCCGGCGGCACGTCCGTGAGCCGGTCGAAGATGAGGCCCATCTCCTCGCCGAAGAGGCGTCGGACCGCCTCCTCGTAGAACGCTACGTCGGCGATGCGGAAGCCTCGGGCCCGCGTGAAGCCCGCGGCGCGGAGCTGCGCGACGAGCTCCAGCATCCAGACGTCGCTGGCGACGACGTAGGTCGTGCCGTCGCGCTCCTGCGTGCCGATCATGCCGAGGGCCACGGCCTCCGCCAGGTCTTCGGCGGGGAGCGCCAGGCGCCGGATGAGCGCCTCGGCCTCTTCCGTGGCCTCGCGCTCGGGGGGCGCCAGCTCGCTCCCGAGCCGCGCCTTCACCCGTTCGAGGAAGAGCGCCTGCTCCGGCGCGAAGCCCTTTTCCCGGCCCTCGAAGATGGCCTTGATGGCCTTGAGCGGGAGGAAGCGCTCCTGCTGGAGCTTCTGGATCAGGCGAAGCCGCTCGAGGTGGGCCTCGCCGTACCAGGCCATGTTCCGGCCCGTCTTGTGACCGGGCGGCAGCAGCCCCTGCTGGATGTAGAAGTGGATGGTCTGGCGATCGAGGCCCGTCGCCGCGCAGAGGTCGCGCATGCGGTAGGGGTGCGCGCGGAGGGTCTCGGTCTCGGCCTTCATGGCAGCTCCACCTCGCAGGCCTCCGTCGGCCGTGCGACGCAGGCGAGCACGTCGCCCGCGCTTCGCTCGTCTGCGCTCAAGCAGTTGGGCTCTTCCATCGCGACCGCTCCCTTTCGAAGGCGCACGCGGCATGCGCCACAGCCGCCCATGGCGCAGCTGAAGGGGAGGGCGAGGCCTGCCTTTCGACCGGCCTCGAGCAGCGTGTCCCCGGGCGCGACGAGCGCCGTGTGGCGGACGTCGCCTTCGCCGAAGCTCACCGGCACGGGCTCCGTCGGGAGCGCGGCCCCGGCGCCCCGGCGCTCTTCGGGCCGCTGAAAGCGCTCTTCGTGGATGCGGTCGATCCCGTGGCCCTCGAGCGCCGCTCGGACGGCCTCCATCATGTCCGTCGGCCCGCAGACGTAGGCCTCGACGTCGTGCTCGATGCCGAGCGCGCGCAGTCGCTCGTCCATCCGCTCCCGCCCGAGGCGGCCGGCCGTCGAGGCGAGGTCGGCGGCCGGCGCTTCGAGGACGTGGCAGATCCGGAAGCGCGCCCCGTAGCGCGTCGCCAGCGCGCCGAGGCGCTCGCGGAAGATGACGTCCTCCGCGCGCCGGTTGCCGTAGAGGAGCGTCACCCGCGAGCGCGGCTCCGCGGCGAGGACGCTCTCGGCGAGGCTCACCAGAGGCGTGATCCCGCTGCCCCCCGCCACGAGCAGGAGCCGCCGCTCCGCCCGCGGGTCCGGCGCGAAGCCGAAGCGTCCGGCGGGGCCGAAGGCCGCCAGCACGTCGCCGGCCTGCGCCGTCTCGACGAGGTGGCTCGACACGACTCCCCCGGGCACACGCTTTACCGTCACCTGCGCCGGGGCGCCGAGCGCACCGGAGAGCGAGTAGGCGCGGCGGTGCCTGCGTCCTCCCACCACGACGTCCAGCGAGAGGAACTGGCCGGGGTGGAAGCGGAGCGGCGCGCCCGAGACGTCGCTCAGCCGCAGCGTCACCGCGTCCCGGGTCTCCTGGATCACCGCGTCCACACGGAGCGAGCGCGTACCGAGCGCGCTTCGCCCCGGCCGCTTCGGACGTCGCGGCACGGTAACCGGCGGACGGACTCCGCGGAGGGTCCCTGCGACCATGCGGAGGTCCCGGCGGGCCTGGTCGAGGCGGCGGCGTAGCGCGCGCTCGGGCGACGCGAACATGGACTCATCGTCCGTGGCTCGACGTAAAGTGTCAAGCGTCACTATACACTTTACGCGCGGAGCGGAAGGGCCGTGCAGCGAGCCCCCCGCAGGTGGCCGGGCGCCAATATTTGTTGTAACGAGTATTCGGGTCGCGCGTCAGCGGGACACGGAGGACGGCCATGGGGCACTTCATCGACGGCGAGTGGACGACGACGCGGAGCTTCGCGGACGGCGACGGGACCTTTCGGCGGAAGGCGACGACCTTCCGCGAGCGGGTCGAGACGCCCGAGGCGGGCCGCTACCGCCTCTACGTGTCCTACGCCTGCCCCTGGGCGCACCGAACGCTGATCGCGCGGGCGCTGCTCGGCCTCGAGCACGTCTTCGACGTGGCCGTGGTGCACCACTTCATGGGCGAGGATGGCTGGACCTTCGCGCCCGGCGCGGGCGTGGTGCCCGACGCCGAGGGCACCACGCTGCTCCGCGACGTGTATCTGCGCGCGGACCCACGTTTCACCGGGCGGGTCACCGTGCCGATTCTCTGGGACACGCGCGAGGAGGGCATCGTCAACAACGAGAGCCGCGAGATCGTCCGCATGATGAGCGACGTCTTCCGCAGCCTCGGACACGGCGAGCGCGACCTCCACCCGGCGGCGCTCCACGACGCCATCGAGCACGCCATCGACGCCATCTACGAGCCCATCAACAACGGCGTCTACCGCTCCGGCTTCGCGCGCACCCAGCAGGCCTACGAGGCCGCGGTGAACGACGTCTTCGAGGCCCTCGACCATTGGGAAGGCGTGCTCGGCCGGCAGCGCTACCTCGCCGGGGACCAGCTCACCGAGGCGGACATCTTCCTCTTCACCACGCTGGTTCGCTTCGACCTCGTCTACCACTACCACTTCAAGTGCAACCGGCGGCGCATCCAGGACTACCCGAACCTTTGGGGCTTCACGCGCGAGATCTTTCAGCTGCCGGGCGTGGCCGATACCGTGAGCTTCGACCACATCACGATGCACTATTTCGGCTCCCACGAGTCCGTGAACCCGACCCGCGTCGTGCCCGTCGGCCCCGAGATCGACTTCCGCGCCCCGCACGGCCGCGGCTGACCCGTCCCCCGCCCGTGCGCGTCCTCCGCCCCGGTCTTTCGCGGCGCGAGACGCTTCGGTAGTGTCCGCCGCCATGCACAAGCGCCTTTCGCTTTGCGCGCTCGCCTTCGTCATGGCGGCGTCTCCCGCCCTCGCGCAGCCCCCGGACCCTGCGGAAGCCGGCGCGCCGCCGCAGACCGTCGAGGACCCCGGCGGCCTGTCGCCGGAGGCCGCGGCCCGGGCCGCGACCCAGACCGTGGAAGGCGGCGTGGCGCTTCCGATCGGGCCCAACGGGCTCCCGACCATGCCCTTCCCGGACCCGCTGCCCATCGTGGTGGTGCCGCAGCCTCGCGGTGAGCTCGAGGGCGAGTTCGCCGTGGCGGCCCTCGACAAGATCGTCGCCGGGCTCCAGGCCCGCACCAGCGCACGGCCCGTGCGCGCCGCGCCGGACCTCGTGCAGCCCATGCTCGCCTGCGAGGACCTCGGCTGCGCCGGGCAGCTCGTCGCGGGCGCGAACGCCGTCGCCGCCGTCGTGGTCGGCCTGCCCCCGCCGGCGCGTCGCCGTCAGCCCGCCGAGATTCGGCTCACGCTCATGCGCCCGGTCAGCGGCGAGAGCGTCGGCGAGGACGCCGTCGTGAGCGTGCCCTTCGCCGCGCAGCAGGACGCCGAGGCGCTCAACGGCATCCTTCAGCCCGTCCTCGACGCGCTCCGGCCGCGCCTGCCGGGGCCGCCGCCGCGTCCGACGCTGCTGGTCGCCGTGAGCGTCGACGACGCCGCCGTCAGCCTCGACGGGACGCGTGTGGGCGCGACGCCGCTTCCCCCCGTCGAGGTTCCCGCCGGCCGCCATACGCTCGCCATCACGCGGCGCGGCTATCAGCCCTTCAACCAGAGCGTCGAGGTGGGTCTCGAGGGCACGCGCATCAACGCGACGCTCGAGCCCAACGAGGAGCTCCTCGCGGAGATCGCCGCCGAGGAGGAGGCCGCGCGCTACGCCAGCACTGGCGGCCGCAAGCCCTGGTACAAGCGCTGGCAGACCTGGACCATCGCCGGCGGCGTCGTCGCCGCGGCCGTCATCGTGGGGGTCGCCGTGGCTGCGAGCGGTGGCGGAGGCCTCACGCTCCCCGAACAGACGGTGGCCGTGCCGCCCGTGCAATAGCCATGACCATGCGCCATTCTCTCGTCATGCGACGCCTCGCCCTCGCCGCTGCCCTCGTCGCCCTCGCGGGCTGCGACGACGGCCGCACCGTGAACCCGGCCACCGAGGCCCTCGAGGTGCGGGTGCAGTTCCAGCGCTCCGGGGACAACCTCCTGCTCCCCTCGGCCATCGACCAGCTGACCGTCTTCCTCGAGCTCCCGCCGACCGTCACGACGGCGCGCTGGCCCGAGATCGCGCGCATGGAGGTCGAGCCCGGTCTCACGCTTCAGACGGGGCCCGGCCGTCAGAGCCTCGAGATCAGCATGAACAACGACTACGTCACTCGGAACGCGGTCGTGCTCCAGGAGCGCATCGCCGTGGCGGTCTTCCTCTTCCCGGACGGGCAGACGGACATGGATGGTGTCAGCAGCGTCGACCTGACCGTCCGCGCCTTTCAGAACGACCCCATGGGCGATCTCCTCGTGCTGGGCGAGTCCGCCACGACTCAGCTCCCCTATCCGATCCTCCTCGCGGGCTCGGGCACGAACTCGCGCGTCCTGCAGATCGCCTGCGCCGAGGGCCTCCGCGCCCAGTGTACGCGCGGCCCCTGAGCCGGCTCGGCGTCGCGGCCCTCGCGCTCGCGGCGTTCTCGGTCTCGTGCGCCCGTCCTCCGCCCGTCGTGATGCGGCGCGAGGCGAGCGGGGAGGTCGTCGCAGGCCGCTTCGTCTCGCCCTATGCCTACGAGCACTTTCTGCGAGGCGAGCTCGCCCGGGCGCGCGGCGACCACGCGGGCGCCGTGGAAGCCTACCGCCGTGCCCGGACGGGCTCCGGGGACGACGTGCTGCTCCTCGCACGGCTCGCGCGCAGCTACGACGCCCTGGGGCGCGTTGCGGAGGCGGACGCCGCGCTCGCCGAAGCCCGCGCGCTCGGGCCCGAGCGCGCGGACGTGCAGCTCGCCGTCGGGCTGCTGGCCGAACGACGTGGAGACCTGG
>CALCTH010000290.1 GCA_937893795.1 uncultured Myxococcales bacterium
ACCGGTCGAGCCCGTCGCGGAGCGCGCGGAAGACGAGGCGAGCGCGCCGGCCGCGCCGTCGGAGCCGCCTGCGGAGGCGTCCGCCGAGGACGAGGAGGACGACGACGAGACCGAAGCCCTCGACGCGGATGCGCTCGAGGAGCCGGAAGCCCTCGACGACGAGGCGCTCGAGCTCGACACATCGTTTCCGCCGCCGCCTCCGGACGCGCGCGGCGCGCGTTCGAGCGCGCCCCACGCGCCGCCGCCGGCGCCGCCCAGCGAGCCGCCGGCTTTGGAAGGCGACCGTCAGCGCCCCTGGTTCGAGACCTTCTTCAACGACGACTACCTCCGCACGGTGCGTCCGCCGACGCCGCGCGAGGTCGGTCGCGAGTGCGACTTCATCGAGGCGCTCTTCGAGGCGCCGCGCGGCGCGACCATCCTCGACGTCGGCTGCGGCCTGGGCCTGCACGCCATCGAGATGACCCGACGCGGCTACCTCGTCGTGGGGCTCGACCTCTCCCTGCCCATGCTCAGCCGCGCGGCCGACGAGGCGCAGGACGAGGGGCTCCTCATCAACTTCCTCCACGGGGACATGCGCGACATGACCTTCGGGGGGGCCTTCGACGCCGTGCTCTGCTGGGGGACGTCCTTCGGCTACTTCGACGAAGCGGGCAATCGCCAAGCTCTCGACCAGATTCACGCCGCCGTGAAGCCCGGCGGCAAGCTCCTCCTGGACATCGTCAACCGGGACCACGTCATCCGCGAGCAGCCGAACCTCGTCTGGTTCGAGGGCGACGGCTGCGTGTGCATGGAGGAGTCGCGCTTCAACTACTTCCAGTCCCGGCTGCACGTGAAGCGCACCGTCATCCTCGACGACGGCCGGCAGCGCGAGAGCCACTACGGCCTCCGGCTCTTCGCGCCGCACGAGATCGGTATGCTGCTCTCGGCCCGGGGCTTCCGCACCACGTCGGTCAGCGGCCGCATGGCCACGCCGGGCGTCTTCTTCGGCGCGGATTCGCCGCGCATGACCATCCTCGCGGAGCGTCGCAGCGAGGCCTCGCCCTCGTCGGATGGGCTGCCGGCGCTCTCGCCGGACGAGAGCGAGCCGCCCGACGCCGCGCTCTGAGCGCGCGGTCGCCGCTCAGCGCGCAGCGCCTTCGAGCGTGTAGTCCACGGCGCAGGGGAGGGCGCTGAAGCCGCCACCGAAGGCCGCGAGCACCACGCGGCAGTCGCTGCCCACGGCGGGCTCGATGTCGATGACGTTGGTGCCTTCGAAGACCACGTCGCCGGGCGCGAAGGGCGCCTGTCCGCCCTCCTCGAGCTCTTCGTGCACTCCCTCCAGCACCAGCGTCTCCCGCTGGACGAGCACGCAGTCCGTGGCCTGGCCCGTCGGCGTGCTCACCGGCAGCGTCGCCTCCTGGACGAACTCCCACGTCCCGTCGTCTCGCTCCTCGCCCCGGAGCGGGAGCGCGTCGCCCACGCGCCAGATCACGTCGAGCTCGTCGGAGAAGAGCTCCACCGAGAGGTCGAGGGTATCCGGCGTCGTGTAGCCCTGCCCGCAGGCGTTCTCGACGAGCGCCGCCTCGACCATGTAGCGGCCGTGGGAGGCGCCGAGGTCGGTCTCCAGGCAGGCGGCGAGCGCCGGCGCGAGGATCACGAAGGCGACGAGGGCGGCTCTTCCAGCGTGGCGCATGCCCCGACAAGGCCGCGCCGCGCCGTTGGGGTCAACAAAACGGCGGGCGGGGACGCCCCCGCGTCGCTACTCGTCCTCGTCGAAGGTGAACTCGTAGCCGCCGTCGCCGTCGCCTTCGGGCGCCGGGGCCTCGCCGTCGCCTTCACCCTCTTCGTCGTCGAAGGTGAACTCGATGCCGTCCCCGGTCTCCTCGCCCTCGATGGGCTCCTCGGCGCCGGGGGGCGTCGGGTCGTAATCCGGCGGGGGCTCGGGGATGGCCGAACGGTCCTGCGCAGGCTCCACGAGCGCCAGCGTGAAGCCTTCCTGGCCCTGCTGGAGCTCTTCGCTGAGGCGATGGGCGGCGATGCCGCGGCGCACGAGCTCGGCCTTGATGAACTCGGCGCGGGCCCCGGCGAGCTCCGTCGTCTCGGCGGCGGCGACGACGCGCACGTGCGTCGTGGGGTTCAGCTTGAGGAGTGTCGCCAGCATGCGGAGGAGCGCGGTCGTGCGGGTCCGGGGCGTGGCCTGACCGCGGCGGAAGAGCAGGGGCTCGCCCTGGAGCACCTCGCTCTCGCCGAGGGAGTAGATGGCGCGGCCGTCGGGGCAGCCGTCCTCGTCGGAGCGGCCGTTGATGGTCTCCGCCCGGGCGGCGCAGCGGTCCCGCGCGTCGGCGATGCCGTCACCGTCCTGGTCCGGCTCGGGGCAGCCGTCGCGGTCCCGGAAGCCGTTGATCAGCTCCGGCTCCTCCGGGCATTCGTCGTCGAAGTCGTCGATGCCGTCGTCGTCGGCGTCCCGCTCGGGGCAGCCGTCCGAGTCGGCC
This sequence comes from uncultured Myxococcales bacterium, assembly GCA_937893795.1. Taxonomy (GTDB): domain Bacteria; phylum Myxococcota_A; class Polyangia; order Polyangiales; family Houyiibacteriaceae; genus CALCTH01. The sequence goes on from CALCTH010000290.1 coordinate 2,472, forward strand.
AGGCCGTCGATGTCCTCGGGCACCTCGGGGCAGAGGTCGTCGGCGTCCTCGACGCCGTCCCGGTCCGTATCGTCGTCGGGGCAGCCGTCGTTGTCCCGGTCGCCGTCCATGTCCTCGGCGGCTTCGGGGCAGCTGTCGAAGCCGTCGCGGACCCCGTCCTGGTCGTTGTCGTACTCCGGGCAGCCGTCCTCGTCCTCGAAGCCGTCGCGGTCCTCGGGGGCATCCGGGCAGGGGTCGTCCACGTCGGGGAGGCCGTCCTCGTCGTTGTCCGGGTCCGGGCAACCGTCGTCGTCTTCCCAGTTGTCCTGGTCCTCGAGCTCCGTCGGGCAGGCGTCGTTCTCGTCGAGGACGCCGTCGGAGTCCTCGTCGCCGAAGCTCGGGAGCCAGCCGCCGCCGATGAGTCCGCGCACCACGGGCACGCCGGCGCCGCTGAGCACGCCGGCGCCGATGGCGGCGGTGATCTCGAAGTCGCCCTGCCGGAGCCGCCCGGCGAGGCGCGCTTCGAGCGGGTTCTCGTCGAGCTCGCCGCTCAGGCCCGACGCGCCGTCGGCCTCGACGAAGACCGTCACGAGCGGCGTCACGTCGTAGCCGATGGCCGCGCGGTAGGTGATGGCGGGACCCACCTGCGTCGAGAGGAAGGTCTGCGTATCGCGGTAGTGGCCGCCGGCGTTGAGGGCGAAGCGGAAGCCGCTCTTGATCAGCTCGACGATGACCTGGCCGCCGGCGCGCACGCTGCCGTCGCCGAGGAAGGCGTCGTCGGCGATCTGCTGGCCCACGGGGATCTGAGCGAAGACCGACGCGCCGAGGTAGAAGCCGCGGCGCTCGTAGAGCCGGGCCTTGAAGCTCACGGTCGGGTCGCCGAGCACGAAGCGCGAGCCGCCGGGGATGTCGAGGCGCCCGCCGTCGAAGGTGCGCTGGAAGCCGTCGCCGTCGCTGAAGAGCAGCGGCAGGTTGAGGGCGAGCTGGAAGCGCTCGGCGAGCACCAGCGAGCCGTAGAGGTGGGCGCTCGCGATGAAGGAGACGAGCTCCGAGCTCACGTCCCCGACCTCGCAGTCGGTCTGGTTCGGACCCGTGCAGTCGACGTCGAAGAGCGCGAAGGGCTGGTGCGCGTAGTCGAGGGTCAGACCCGCGCCCGGCAGCATGTGACCCCGGAGCCGACTCAGGCCCTCGGTCTGCAGGTAGTTCCCGGGGCCCGGCGCCGGCGTGAACCGCTGAACGTCGAAGAAGTCGAGGGGCTGGGCCTCGGCGGCCAGCGGTGCGCCGAGAGCGATCGCGACCTGCGTGGCCGCGAGGAGCGTGAGCGCGAGGGGGCGCAGCGTCGTTCGCATGGTTCTCCCGAGGCCGATCGGCCGCCAGCGAGGTTCCTGAAGGCTCCTCACCGGCGCGGAGTATCGCAGCGCGGCGCTTTGCGCACCAAATCTCGGCGGGCGCGAAAGGGCGAAATGCGTTTCGCTTGGCGCTTCTGGCCGGCGCGGGGCCGGGGGACGGTCAGTTATTGACGTCGAAGTCGCATTTGAAGGTCTCGCGCACGCTGACCGGGCGGCCGCGCCGATCGCGCATCTCGCCGAAGCTCGGGGCGTTCATCAGCAGCTGCCGACAGGCCCGTCCGAAGCCGGCGCCCGCCGGGGACTCGCTTCGGACCCGGGCCGAGCGCACGCGGCCGTTGGGTCCGAGGGTGATGAGCATGCGCGCGGTCCCGGAGACCCCCTGGCTACGCGCCTCCCGGGGGTAGTAGCGCGCCAGAAGATCTTCGATGTTCCGGGGCACGCGGGGCCGCGTGCTCAGGTCCCCGGCGCC
>CALCTH010000291.1 GCA_937893795.1 uncultured Myxococcales bacterium
CTCGGCGCGGAACCGGCGTCAGCGCCGCGAAGCGTCGCCTCGCCCCACGCGGCCGCGTCCGCCGGCGGCGCCTCGCCAGCGATGTCGGCCCGAACCCCCGCGCCGACGAAGGTGGCGACGGCGAGCACGGCCCAGGCGAGGAGCCCGCCGAGGAGGCCGCGGCGGGTCACGGCCGGGACTCCGTCTCCGTGCCCGTCCCCGTCTCCGTACCCGTCTCCGTTCTCGTCTCCGGCTCCGTTTCCGTCCCCGTCCCCGTCCCCGTCCCCAGCAGCGCCCACAGCTTCCACGCCGGGAACACCACCAGGTAGGGCACCAGGGCCAGCACGACGATCGCCAGGATGATCGCGCCGCCGTTGCCGATGGCGCCGTAGACGCCGCGGAGGTGGCCGGCCGTGAACGCGAGGGCCAGCGTGAAGGTCCCGCCGACGACGAGGGCGATCGCCGCCACGGCCCGCGCCACGCGCTCGGCCCAGGGCGCGCGGGCCAGCAGGCCCGCTCCCGCCGCCAGGAACGCGACCGCGAGCAGGGTCCCGCCGGCGTCCACGGGCATCCAGCGCATCGGGAGGGCGACCCAGATCGCCCACAGGAGCAGCGCCCCGACGACCAGGTCGAGCGCCCCCATCACCTTCCGGCCTTTCGCAGGCGCCGCGTCTCGCATGGGCGCGGAGCTAGCACGGGGGCTCGCTCCCCGCTCGCGGCGTTTGACAGAGGGGTAGCGCCAGAGTAGCCGTCGCCAGCCGATTCCGGGGAGCCGCGGCCGCCGCCAGGTCCCCTACGTGTCGCGCCGCTTCCGGCGCGGCCGTCACCTGAAAGCAGCCCCATGGCCCAGCATCTCTTCACCTCCGAGTCCGTCACCGAAGGCCACCCCGACAAGATCTGCGACAACGTCAGCGACGCCGTCCTCGACGCCTGCCTGGCGCAGGACCCGCACGCGCGCGTCGCCTGCGAGACGATGGTCAAGACGGGCTACGCGATCCTCGCCGGCGAGATCACGACGACGGCGACGCTCGACTACCCGTCCATCGTTCGCGAGACGATCGCCGACATCGGCTACACGAGCTCGGACATGGGCTTCGACGCCCACACCTGTGCCGTGCTCTGCGCCGTCGAGCAGCAGTCGCCGGACATCGCCGCGGGCGTCGACGTCGGCAAGGGGATCGACAAGGACCAGGGCGCCGGCGACCAGGGCCTCATGTTCGGCTACGCCTGCGGTGAGACGCGCAGCCTCATGCCCATGCCCATCGACCTGGCGCACAAGCTCACGGCGCAGCTCACGAAGGCGCGGAAGAAGGGCACGCTCCCTTGGCTGCGACCGGACGGGAAGTCCCAGGTCACCGTCCAGTACGAGGGCGACAAGCCGGTCCGCGTCGACGCCGTCGTCGTCTCCACGCAGCACGCGGAGGAGATGAAGTCGCACCGGAAGCTCAAGGCCGCCATCGTCGAAGAGGTCATCAAGAAGGTCGTCCCGGCCCGCATGATCGACCGGAAGACGAAATTCCACGTGAACCCCACCGGTCGCTTCGTCATCGGTGGTCCCATGGGCGACGCGGGCCTCACCGGCCGCAAGATCATCGTCGACACCTACGGCGGCATGGGCCGGCACGGCGGCGGCGCCTTCAGCGGCAAGGACCCCTCCAAGGTCGACCGCTCGGCGGCCTACTTCGCGCGCTACGTCGCGAAGAACATCGTCGCGGCCAAGGTCGCCACGCGCTGCGAGGTGCAGGTCGCCTACGCCATCGGCGTGGCCAAGCCCGTGGGCGTCTACGTGACGACCTTCGGCACCGGCACGACCCCCGACGAGAAGATCGCCAAGGTCGTCAGCAAGCTCTTCGACTTCCGCCCCGCGGCCCTTATCGAGACGCTCGACCTGCTGCGGCCCATCTACCGCCCGACGGCGGCCTACGGGCACTTCGGTCGCAAGAGCTTCCCCTGGGAGAAGACCGACCGCGCCGAAGAGCTCGCCGCCGCCCTCGGCTGAGTCCCGGCGGTCGCGCGCCGGGCGTGCCGCGACCGTTCAGCGCTGCGGCACCTTTCGGCCCTCGGCCGAGAGGAGCGCGGCCTTCGCGATCCGCTTGTCCCGGGTGGGCGCCGTCTTCGCGAGCTTCACCCAGCGCAGCACGTTGCGGCGGTAGGACGGGGCGGCGCCGTCGAAGAACGCGGCGGCGCCCGCGCGGGCGTCGAGCGCAGCCCGGAGATCGCCCGGGACGATGAGCGCGTCCACGTCGTCCATGAAGGTCCAGAGGCCGCTCTTCTTGCCCGCCTCCACGGCCCGCTCACCGGGCGCCTTCATGCGCCCCTCGCGCCGGAGCCGCGCCACGCGGTCCTTGTAGCTCTTGCTCCAGTGCTGGGTTCGCCGCGGCGCGATGAGCTGCATGGTGCGCTCGGCGTCGAGCGCGTGGCGCGCGCCGTCGATCCAGCCGTACGCGAGCAGCGCGTCGAGCACCTCGTCCCGCGACACGTACTTGGCCGGGACGGACTTCTTGAAGGTCACGAGGGCGACGCTCTCGTCCTGGCCGTGATGCGCCTCGAGCCAGTCCCAGAGCGCGTCCGCCGAGCTCACTTCGACGCGCTCGAGCCTTTCGAAGTCCTTCCGTAGCGGCATCCGCGTCACCTAGGGCCACGGACGTGGAAGGCCTGCTCCCTGGGTTCGCCCGTAATCGTTGAGGATATTGGGGGCGTTGGTTTCTTTGGTTCCGTCCGTCCCCGACAGATCCCGCTAGAACTCGACGCGGCGCATGATGGCGCGGGGGAGGCGGCGAATGACGGCCATGACGAGGCGCCAGGGTGCCGGCGTATAGACGACGGGGTCGCCGCGATCGAGCGCCTGCAGCACGTCTGCGGCCACGCCCTCCGGCTCGCCGGCGAAGGGCGGCGGCGCCAGTCCCGCCGTCATGCCCGTCTTCACGAAGCCGGGCTTCACGGTGACCACGCGAAGGCCGCTCGCGCGATGCTTGTGGTCGAGGCCC
>CALCTH010000292.1 GCA_937893795.1 uncultured Myxococcales bacterium
GGCGTCGCCGCCGGCGCAGAGGCCCGTGCCACCGAGGTCGACGGAGGCGTCGGGCATGGTGCCGGTCGTACCCACGCGGTCGTCGTCGCCGCAGGCGACGGCCGTGAGGAGCAGGAGAAGCCCGAAGTAGGCTCGCGAGGAAGAAGTGAGATAAGTCATCATTGGCGGAATCCGCAGGTCGCGCGCAGGTGCGCAAGATATCCCGTGATCAGGTATCCCGGCAACGTCCGCTCGTTCGTGGCGGGTCGGCGGGGCCGGCTTCGCCACACGCGCCAGCGTGGAAGCGGATCCCAACCCGGGGCGTTTGACACCATGCGCCCCCGGCGGTAGCAGCGCGCGGGGTCACGGGACCCGGTCCGGGGTACCGCCCACAGCACGTGAAGGGGACGATTCATGAACGCGGCGACGCGAAGCTTCCTCCTGGTCGGCCTGACCTTCGGGCTGGCCTCCCTGAGCGGCTGCCGGCCCGAGTACCCGAGCTGCGACGACGACGGCGACTGCCGCGAGGGCGAGCTCTGCGTGGATGGCACCTGCCAGCAGTGCCGGGACGACTCGAACTGCGCCGCCGGTGAGCGCTGCAACGGCGGCCGCTGCGACCCCATCCCCGGCTACTGCGACGAGAACGCGCCGTGCCCGGACGGCGAGGAGTGCGTCGACGACCGCTGCCGCACCGTGGACCCGTGCCGCGACGTCACCTGCGGCGTCGGCGAGGCCTGTCAGAACGGTGCGTGTGCCCCGATCCCCGGCTATTGCGACGAGAACACCCCCTGCCCCGAGGGCGAGGAGTGCATCGGCAACCGGTGCCGGGCACCGCAGGCGTGCACCGTCGACACGGTCTACTTCGAGTTCGACAGCGCCGATCTGTCGAGCTCGACGCGGAGCGCCCTTCAGGCCAACGCGCGCTGCCTCCGCGAGCGGGGGACGGCCCGCGTGCATCTCACGGGCCACACGGACCCGCGCGGCACCGAGGAATACAACCTGGCGCTCGGCGATCGCCGAGCCCGGGCGGCCCGCCGCTACCTCGAGCAGCTCGGCGTCGAGTCCAGCGTGACCTCGTCCTCCGCGGGCGAGGAGATGTCCCGGGGCACCGACGAGGCCTCCTGGGGCCGCGATCGGCGCGTCGAGTTCACGGAGCGCTGATGCGCGTGCGTGCTTCCGCGGCGGCGGGCGCGGCCCTCACGCTCTGTCTCGGCTGCCTTCCGAAGGCCGAGGGGGATCGGCTCGTTCGCGAGGCCGAGGCGCGTGACGCACGCATCGCGGAGCTGGAGACGGCGCTCCAGACGATGGACGCACAGCGCGCCGAGATGGAGAGCGCGCTCGCGGAGGCTCGGGAGCAGGTCGCGCGCCTCGAGGAGGTGCTCCAGCGCGCCACGGACGTGGTCACCCGCAACAGCGCGGACCTCGGCACCGAGGTCGCCGGCATGCGGGAGCTCATCCAGGCCCTCCAGGGGGCGGTGGCGGAGCTCCGAAACGAGGCGGCGAGGACCCGAACCGAGGCCGGCGCGCAGCTGCAGGAGCTCGACCGGCGCATCGAGGCCCTCGCCCGGCGCGCGGGCGTCGACATGCCCCTCGAGGAGAGTGAGATCCCCGCAGAACGGGAGGCCCACTTCACGGCGGGAGAGGCGGCCTACCGCGCCGGCGACCAGGCCCGGGCGCGCGCGCTCTTGCGCGTGTACGTGACCCGCTACGGCGACGACGAGAAGGCCGACGACGCGCTCCTGCTCATCGCCCGGGCCTATCTCGACCAGGATCGCCCCGCGTCGGCCCTGGCGGACCTCCGCCGGCTGCTCAGCGAGTTCCCGCGGAGCGACGTCGCGGACCAGGCCCTCTTCCGCATGGGCGATGCCTTCTACGCGCTCCACTCCTGCACGGACGCCCGCGGCGCCTGGGAGCTCCTGCGCTCGAACCACCCCCGCTCCCGCCACGCGAGCGAGACCCGCCAGAAGCTCCGGGCCCTTCGCCGAGCGCCGCGCGGCCACTGCCGCTCCTGAAGGGTGCGCCCTCAGCCGCCCACGAGCGTCGCCACGTCGCGCTCGAGGTCGGCCATGCCGTCGCCGTCGCTGCGATAGAAGCCGCGAAGGCGCCCCTGCCCGTCGACGAGCACGAAGTGCATCCCGTGGGCAATGTCTCCGCCGGGCGCCTCCCGCTCGCCCATGCGCATGCGGAGGCCCCCCTCGACGGCAGCCTTCACCGCCTCCCGCGGACCCGTCAGAAAGCGCCAGCGGGTCGCGTCGGCGCCGTGGCGCGCGGCGTAGGCCCGGAGCACCTCGGGCGTGTCGTTCTCCGGGTCGACGCTGAAGGACACGAGGCGCACGTCGAGGTCTCGCGCCTGCAAGCGGCGGTCGAGGTTGGCCATCTGCTGCGTGAGCATCGGGCACACGGACGGGCAGGTCGTGAAGACGAAGTTGGCGACCCACACCCGCCCCGCCAGCTCCTCGGACCCGAAGGGCGCGCCGGTCTGGTCGACGAGGCGGAAGTCCGAAACGGACTGGAGCACCGGCGGCGGCGCCGCGTCCGTGCAGCCCGCGAGCGCCAGCCCCATCAGCACGAGCCGGGCCAGGGCGCGGCTCGCGGGAGCTCGCGTCGCCCGCGGAAGGCCGCTCACGGCTGCGCGTCGAGCATGAGCACGGCGAAGAGCACCGTGAGGTAGATGAGGGACACGAAGAAGAGCTTCCGCGCCCAGGCGTCTTCGGCCGTGCGGCGGGCCTCTCCTTCGAGGCCCGCGGGGGCCGTGGGGCGGATCGCCGCGCCCGTGTAGGCGACGCCGAGGAGAATGGCCGTCGCCAGGTAGAAGGGCCCGGCGACGCGGTAGACGAAGGGCAGGAGCGAAGAGACGAAGGTCAGCGCCGCGTACACGATGGCCTGGGCCCGCGCGACCCCGACGCCACGCTCCTCGAGGAGCGTCTTCAGGCCCGCCTTCGCGTAGTCCTCGCGACGGAACGAGGCGATCGCGAGGAAGTGCGGTACCTGCCAGAAGAAGAGGACGGCGAAGAGCGCGAGGCCCGGCGCGTCGAGGCGCCCCGTGGCCGCCGTCCACCCCATGAGCGGAGGCAACGCGCCCGGGACGGAGCCCACGAGGAGCGCCGTCGACGAGCGCCGCTTCATGGGGGTGTAGACCGCCACGTAGGAGACGAGGGCGATGGCACCCAGAAGCCCGGTGATCGGGTTGACGAGGAGCGTGAGCAGCGGGACGGCGAGCACGCCGAGGGTCACCCCGATGGCGAGGGCCCAGCGCGGCGCCAGCCGGCCGTCGGGAAGCGGCCGGAGCCGCGTGCGCCGCATGAGGCGGTCCGTGTCGCGCTCCAGCCAGCAGTTCAGCGCGTTGGCGGCCGCGACGACCGCCGAGGTGGTCAGGAGCATCACCACCGCGCGGAGCGCCGGAATGCGCTCCGGTGCCAGCCACATGCCGCCGGCGGCCGTGATGACCACCATGAGCGTGATCCGCGGCTTGAGCAGCGAGACCACGTCGCGGACGACGTCGCTCGGGGCGCGGCGCGGGGGGTCGGCGAGCGGGAGCTCGGCGGCGTTGGTGAGCTTGGCGGTTCCCATGCGAGGCAGAGTCGTTCGAGGCGGAGGGTCGAGAGGGAGCGCGCTCCGCCGCGCGCCCCCGCCCTTCATGCACGATGCGTCCGCCGTGTCCTGGCGGGGCGATATGGCACCGGGGCCACCGAAGCGTCAACCGGGCGGCTCACTCCCCCTCTAGGGACGCCTGGGCACCGTTTCGAGGGGTCAGCGCGTCAACGCCACGATGAGCGCGATGGCCCCGCCCAGCGCCAGGACCACGCCGGCCCCCAGCACCACCCAGGGCAGCGTGCTCGGCGAAGCGGCCACGGCGGGAGCGGAGGGCGGCGGGGGTGCCGGCCGAGGCGCGGGTGCACCCTCGCCGCGTAGCACCGCGTCGAGGGCTTCCCCGAACTCCTGGGCGGACGCAAAGCGCTCGTCCGGCGCCTTCTCGAGGGCGCGCATCACGACGGTCTCGAGGCCGCGGGGGAAGGTTACGTCCGGGGCGCGCTCGCCGAGCGGGATCGGCGGCGTGTTCACGTGCAGCTGAATGTGCTCGACCGGCTGCTTGGCGTCGAAGGGCAGCTTGCCGCTCAGCAGCTCGTACATGATCACGCCGAGTGAATAGATGTCCGAGCGCGCGTCGAGGGTCTTTCCGCGCGCCTGCTCCGGCGACATGAACTCCGGGGTCCCGAAGACCATGCCCTCCCGCGTGAGGATGACCGAGCCGGGCTTCATCTGCTTCTCGGTCACCTTGGCGAGGCCGAAGTCGAGGACCTTGGGGAAGTCCTCGATGCCGCCCTGCTTGGTGAGGAAGATGTTCTCGGGCTTGAGGTCGCGGTGAACGATGCCGGCTCGGTGCGCCTCATCGAGCGCGCCGCAGACCTGCTTCATCACGTGGATCGCTCGCGAGGGCTCCATCGGCCCCTCGGCGCGGACGGTCTGCGCGAGATTCCGGCCCTCGAGGTACTCCATGACGAAGTAGCAGGCCCCGTCCTCGAGCTGCCCGTAGAGGAAGACGCGCGCCGTGTTCGGGTGCGAGAGGTGACTCATCGCCCGCGCCTCGCGGCGGAAGCGGCTGACCAGATCCGAGCGCGAGAGATAGCGCGGGTGGAGAATCTTGATGGCGACGTGCCGGTTCATGTCCGGCTGTTCGGCCTTGTACACGGCGCCCATCCCGCCGCTGCCGATGCGCTGCACGATCCGGAACTGTCCGGCGACCTCCCGCCCCACGTAGCCGTCCGCCACGGCGCGACCTTAGCACCCTCGCCGGAAGCGCCCGTGGGAAGCGTGCGGGTTCACGCAACTGCGGCGATGTCGGCGCGAAGGGGCGTCCCGTGCCTGCCTCCATCGCCTCCGCCAGGGCCGCCGAGAGCGGCGCGCCGTCTCCCTCCAGGGCCACCTCGCGCGGGCCAGGGCCGAAGCGCTCGGGGCGCTGCCGCGACGCGCTCGCGCGGCGTTCGCCGGGCGTCGAGCTCGGCGCGGCACTTGGCGATGCTGTTGAATCGACCGATCGGG
>CALCTH010000293.1 GCA_937893795.1 uncultured Myxococcales bacterium
GGCGCGTGGCCACGCTCCACGTGGAGGGGCCGAGCGGCGGGCTCGACGCCGACGAAGGGGCCGCGCTCTCCTTCCTGGGCCTGCTCCTGGGCGGTGAGGGATGGCGCCTCGTTCGCTTGCACCTCGCTGGCGACGGCGTGCGGCTCACGCTGGGCGCCGAGTGCGCGAACGCGGCGCGGTGCCGGCCCTGCGGGTCACGGCAGCTTTCGGGACGATCCGCCCCGGGCGAGAACGACGAGGCGCTCGAACGCGCCTGGCGTGGGCTGCGCTGCGCGGATCGCTGAGACGCTCGCTCGACCCCCTTAGAGTCCGCAGACCGGAAGGCCGATCATCTCGCCGGCGTCGTTCACGCATACCGGACCGCCCATGCACGTCAGGGTGCCCTGAACACAGCTGGGCGTGCCGGCGAGGCCGCCGGAGCAGGCGGCGGAGCTGAGGTTCTCGTCGAGGCACTCGATGCTGTTGTCGTCGTCGCCGTCCGCCAGCGTATTGATGCGGACGCACGCGGGCTGACAGCCCTCGCCCGAGAGGCGCGAGACGCTTCCGTTCTGGTTGCAGCCGGCCGCGGCGAGCAGCCCCAGAGCGAGGAGGGGGCCGAGAGCGAAGGCGTCGAGACGGGGCATCGCGGGCATGGCTGGGTGCAATACCCCGGCGCCGCGCCGACGCCAAGGAGCGGGCGCAGTAAGCCTTGCGATGGGCGGAGGCAGGTCACAGGGTCTCCGCCGTGCGACCTCGCCTGCTCACCCCGCGCCGCGCCGGCGTGACCCTCCTCGGCGACGACGCGGTCCGTCGCTGCCGGGCGAGCCTCGAGGCGAACTCGAAGAGCTTCGCGCTGGCGGCGAAGCTGCTGCCCCCGCGCTGCCGGGACGAGGCGGCGGTGGTCTACGCCTGGTGCCGCTACGTGGACGACGCCATCGACGAGGCGCCGAAGGGCGAGGTCCCGGAGGCGCTCGCACGGCTCGAGCGCGAGCTCGATACGGTCTACGCGCCGCCCCGGGGCTCGGCGCGCTTCGAAGGGAGCCCGGAGCCGCTGGTGCTCGAGGCCTTCCAGGAGATCGTCTGGCGCCGCGCGATTCCCCGCGAGTACGCAGCTGAGCTCCTGGCAGGCATGCGCATGGACGTCGACGACGTCTCCTACCCGGACGACGACACGCTGTTGCTCTACTGCCATCGGGTGGCGGGCGTCGTGGGGCTCCTGATGTGCCACGTGATGGGGCTTCGCGACCCGGTGGCGCTCGAACGGGCGGCGCATCTCGGATGGGCGATGCAGATCACGAACATCTGCCGCGACGTGCTCGAGGATTGGGGGCGCGGGCGCCTCTACCTCCCGGATACGCGCCTCGACGCCGCCGGCGCGCCGGGGCTCCGGGCGCGGCTCGGGGGGCCCTTCCCGGACGACGCGGCCGACGCGGTCGCGCGCGTGGTGGCGGATCTTCTGCGCGACGCCGAGGGCTACTACCGCTCGGCGGACGGCGGCCTCATGGCGCTGAGCTGGCGGAACGCCCTGGCGGTGCACACGGCGCGCCTCGTCTACGCGGCCATCGGCGAGCGCATCGCCGCCCAGGGTCACGACGTGCGCCTGGGGCGGGCCTTCGTCGACACGCGCGGCAAGCTGGCCCTCGTGCGTCAGGCCGCGGCGGACGCCGCGCAGGCGCTCCCGGAGCGAGGCTTGCGACGCCTGCAGGGCGAGCCCCCCGCGACGGAGCCGCCGGGGGCGGTGCTGCGCTTCTCCGATCTTCGACCCGCGGCATGCTGAGGTGGGAAGCCGGCTCGCGTCCGGCTAAGAACGTCTCGGCGGCGCCGCGTCACTCGCGTTCGTCCGGCGCGAGCGCGCCCTCGTCACGTGGCGTGCGGACGTACTCGCCGGCGGCCCAACGCTCGGCCTCGACCGGGTCGTAGGTGACGAAGTCTGCGCTCTCGTCTTCCTGCCGAACCTGGTGAGCCTTCCGGGCGCCGCGGGGCGTGGCGACGAGCACGGCGACGCGGGCAAAGGAACGCGTCGCGCGGGCCCGCACGAGCTTCATGCCCTGCTCGAAGACGCGGTCCTCACGCAGGACGGTGTTCCTGACATCCACGACCAGGCCCATGCGGGCGTGGCGCGCGTCGGCCGCCTCGAGGCACCGCCGATAGCAGTCCACGATCTCGGCGCTCACGGCACCTTCCGTGGGCCGGCGGATCAGCCAGACGATGCCGCGCGACGCATCCTCGAAAAGCGCGACATGTGGCGTGTTCACCACGAGCGAGCGCACCCTGGGAGAATGGCCCCGCCGCTCCCCACGCACAATCGACGAAGCGGTCGAGGCCCGCGGCGCGCCCCTCACTCACCGATGAGCGCTCGCGTGGCCTCCAGCATCTCGGCCGCGCTCAGGGGCTTCCGCCACCAGGCGTCGTAGGGCGCCTCGGAGCTGCCCGGCGCGGGCCAGCCGAGCTCCTCCGTGGTGGCGGCCGAGAGGATCACGATGGGCGCCGCGAAGCCCGCCGCCTTCAGGCGCGCGGCCAGAGCCATGCCGCTCTCCCCGGGCATCATCTCGTCCAGTAATGCGAAGCGCATCGGCGTGCGCCGCCCCCTCGCGGCGAGGGCGTCTTCCGGGCGCGCGGCCGAGAGGACCTCGAAGCCGCCGAGGCGCGAGAGCGCGAGGGAGGTGAGGCGCGCGAGCGCCGGATCGTCGTCGACGAGCAGCACCGCGCCCGCCGACGCCGGCGCCGTGGCCGGTCCCTCCAGGCTCTCGGGTTCTTGCCCCGGCGACGCGCGCAGCGCCCCAGCCAGCGCCCGCGCCAAGGTGGCCACGGATGCGTCGTCCGCGTCTCCCTTCGCCGCCGCCTCCAGCCGCGCCGCGGCCTCGCCGAGGGGACCACGGGCCACGCCACGCAGCTGGTGCGCCACCCGCGCGAGCGCCGCCCGGTCACCGGGCAGCGCCGCCGCAGCCGCTTCCAGCGCGGCAGCCCGCGCCCCGAATCCCGCCTGGGCCTTCGATTGCAGCGTTTTCAGCCGTTCTTCGAAGGCAGCGAGGCGCGCGGCACCCCCGTGGTCGTCGTCACCCATCGGTCCTGGTCATTTGGCTTCACGGCCGCCATCCCCGTCGGCCGTCGCCCCCACAGCATGGCACCATGACGCCCAGCATGAACCCCGACGATCCCCTTCGCGTCACGGCCGACGAAGACCCGCTGCTGATGGTCCTCTCGGAAGAGCTCGAGGTCGTCGAGGAGCAGGCCAGCGCCGCGCTCATGGCTGCCGCCGAGCCCGGCCTGCCGCTGGAGGGAGACCTGCTCGACGGCGCCTACCGCGTACGCGGGCTGCTCGGGCGCGGAGGCATGGGCGTGGTGCTCCTCGCGGAGGACGTCGCGCTCGACCGGCCGGTCGCCGTGAAGCTGATGAACGCCACGATGCTCCGCTCGGACGGGGCGGAGGATCGCTTCGTCACCGAGGCGCGCGCGATGGCCGGTGTCCGCCACGAGAACGTCGTCCAGATCTACCGCCTGGGGACCTTCGAGGACGCGCCTTTCTTCGCGATGGAATACGTCCCCGGCGAGACCGTCGTGGACTGGCTCGAGCGGCATTGGGACCAGGGCGGCGACCCGCCAGCCGTGGACGAGGCCCTCGGTATCGTCGACCAGCTCTGCCGCGGCCTCGGCGCCATTCACGACGCGGGCATCGTCCACGCCGACGTGAAGCCCGGCAACGTGCTCCTCGGCCCCGCCTTTCGCGCCGCCGTCGCCGACTTCGGGTTGCATCGCCCGCTCGGCCAGCGTGACGCCAGCGAGATGGTCGTGGGCACACCGGCCTACCTCCCGCCGGAGGTGGTCACGAGCCGCGCGCCGACCTTCGGCCCGGCGGCGGACGTCTACGCCGTTGGCGTCATGGCGTACGAGATGCTCACGGGCGACCTCCCCTTCCCCATCGAGAGCGTCGGCGATCTCTTCGAGGTGCACCTCCGCGGCCGGGACGCGCCGGCCGCCTCCAAGCTCCGGGGCGACCTCCCGCTTGCCTTCGACGGCGTTCTCGCCAAGGCGCTGGCGCGCGATCCCAGCGACCGCTACGCGACCATGGACGCCCTTCGGAAGGCGCTCCTGGCCGCCCGCGAGGAGATCGGCGCCCCTGCCACGGAGACGCGGCGCATCGTCGTCGCGGACGACGACGGGGACTTCCGAGCGCTCGCGGAGGAGACGCTCCGCTTCGCCTTTCCCGAAGCCGAGGTCGTGGGCGTGCCCGATGGGGACGGGGCCCTCGAGGCGCTGGACGCGGCGCGCTCGGCGCTCGCGGTGGTGGACCTCGACATGCCCGGCATGAACGGCGTCGAGCTCACGGCGGCCATCCGGGGACGCGAGGCCCTCGCTGACCTGCCCGTCGTCGTGGTGACGGCCACGGGCGGTGCGCCCGACTGGCGCTTGCTGCAGGTGCTCGGGGCCGACGGCTTTCTGGTGAAGCCCATCGATCCCTACGCGCTGATCTCCATCGCCCGGCGGCTCGTGGGAGCGGCGCCGTGAGGCTCGCCGCGCTCGCCGGGCTCATGGCCGGCCTGGCCGCGTGCGGCCCCGCGGCATGGGAGACCGTCGAACGACGCCCCGGCCGCACCGAGCTCGTGATCCTCGACGACGGCCCGGTGCCGCTCGGCCCTTTGCTGGCGCGGAGCGCACCCGAAGCGACCGTGGTGGCGCTCGCCTGCGACGAC
>CALCTH010000294.1 GCA_937893795.1 uncultured Myxococcales bacterium
GTGCTCCTCGACGTCGACCGGGACCTCGAGGCCCTCGCCGGGCTCGAGCTCCGCCCCCCCCCCGCGCTCGGCGAAGGGCTCCAGCTGGCCGCGGCGCGCGTCGCCGCGGCCCCCCTCGCGGTCGACGTCGTGGTCGGCGTCGGCGGCGACGCCGTCCGCTTCGGCTTCGTGCCCCACGTCCGCTTCGACGACGACGGGCGACCCACGCTCATCGCGGCCGGCACGCCGATGCTCCCGGACACCATCGACGTGCCCTGGCCGCGTAGGCTCCGGCCCTTCCCGGGGCCGGTCTCCGGTCTCCGGGAGGCCCTCGCCGAGCGGGTGCCACGGGACGCCCTCGTCGGCCTGGGCATCGCGAAGGAGGCGGAGGCGCACCTCGTCACGCGCGCCTGGCTTTCGGCGGAGGCCGCGGAGCGCACGCCGCGCTTCTTCGTCGGGGCGGACGCTTCGGCGACCCTCCGCGCGGTCCCCGTGCGCGGCCAACACGGAGAGAGCGGCGCCGCGCGTCAGCTCTTCGTCCGCCTCGGTGGCCACTCGGTGAAGACCCGGGGCGGAGGGAGCGTCGACCTACCCCGCGTCCGCGACGCGCAGGGCCGGCTCCGCTTCGACTACGAGGCGCTTCGCGGCCGTCTGGCGGGTAACCGCTCGACCTCGGTGCGCTTCATGTCGAGCCTCGATGGGCAGAGCCTGACGACCACCGTCTTTCTCGCGGCGCCGCCCGAGCGGCCCATCGTCCTCGAGCTCCCCTAGCCGGCTGCCTCCACGCCCAGGCTGGGGTCCCCGCGTCCCCGGTGCTATGTGCCGGCCCATGGCTGCGCCCTTCGAGCCCGTCACGCCGCAGGTCTCCCTTCCGGAGCTGGACCAGCGCCAGCTGCGTTTCTGGGAGCACGAGCGAATTTTCGAGCGCAGCGTCGAGGCCGCCGCGGACAAGAAGCCCTTCATCTTTTATGAAGGCCCGCCCACTGCGAACGGCATGCCGCACGCCGGCCACGTGCTCACGCGCGTGATGAAGGACGTCTTCCTCCGCTACCGGAGCATGTGCGGCTACCGCGTGCCCCGGCGCGCGGGCTGGGACACGCACGGCCTCCCCGTCGAGGTCGAGGTCGAGAAGGCCCTGGGCATCAACGGTCGTCAAGCCATCGCCGACTACGGCGTCGAGGCCTTCTCGCGGAAGTGCATCGACAGCGTCTTCGTCTACATCGACGAGTGGCGGAAGATGACGCAGCGCATCGGCTTCTGGGTCGATCTCGACGACGCCTACGTCACCTTTCACAAGGCCTACGTCGAGAGCGTCTGGTGGGCCCTGAAGCGCTTCTTCGACGACGGCCTTCTCTACCAGGACTACAAGGTCGTTTGGTGGTGGGCGCAGGGCGGCACGGCGCTCTCCGCCGGCGAGGTCGGCCAGGGCTACAAGGAGGTCGACGATCCCTCCGTGATGGTCCGCTTCCCGGTGGTGGGACACGACGGGCGAAGCTTCCTCGCCTGGACGACGACTCCCTGGACGCTGCCCTCCAACGTGGCTCTCGCCGTGAAGGCCGACGCCCCCTACGTCGTCGCGAAGCTCGAGGACGGCTCCGAGGTGGTCGTGGCCGAGACCCTCGCCAGCAAGATCCTGGGGGACGCGGAGGAAAAGGGCTGGAGCGTGTTGGAGACCGTGCCGGGCGCGGCGCTCGCCGGGAGCCGCTACGAGCCGCCCTTCGGGTACGCGACGCCAGAGAACGGCCGCGCGCACGAGGTCATCGTCGCCGACTTCGTGGAGCTCGGTGCCGGCACGGGGCTCGTGCACCTCGCGCCGGCCTTTGGCGAGGACGACTTTCGCGTCTGCAAGGCCGAGGGCATGGGCTTCCTCCAGCTCGTGCAGCCGGACGGGACCTTCCCGCCCGAGGTGACCGACTTCGCCGGGCGCTTCTGCAAGGAAGCGGATCGCGACATCATCCGAAACCTCCGGGCGCGCGGCATCCTCTTCAAGGAAGAGGTCTACTCGCACGAATACCCCTTCAGCTGGCGGCGCATGAGCGACCCGCTGATCCAGTATGCGCGCACGTCCTGGTTCATCCGCACGACGCGGGAGATCGAGAAGACCAAGGCGAACAACCAGCAGGTCCACTGGGAGCCGGGGCACATCAAGGACGGGCGCTTCGGTCAGTTCCTCGAGGGGAACGTCGACTGGGCGCTCAGCCGGGAGCGCTTCTGGGGCACTCCGCTTCCCATCTGGGTGAACGACGAGACCGGCGCGATGGACGCCGTCGGAGCCGTCGCGGACATCCTCGAGCGGAACCCGCGGGCCTTCGACCACTTCGAGGCGGCGAAGGCGGCGGACCCGTCGCTGCAGGACGACCTGATGGTCCACAAGCCCTGGATCGACGACGTGACCTGGTCGAAGGAAGGCGAGCCCGGCGTTTACCGGCGCGTCCCCGAGGTCATCGACTGCTGGTTCGACTCGGGCTGCATGCCCTTCGCGCAGTGGGGCTATCCGCACCAGAACGCGGAGGCCTTCGAAGGGTGCTTCCCCGCGGACTTCATCATCGAAGGCGTGGACCAGACGCGCGGGTGGTTCTACTCGCTCCTCACCATCTCGACGCTTCTCTTCGGGGAGGAGGGGCGGGGCTGTGGTTTCCCGCATCCCTACCGCAACTGCGTGGTGACCGGCCTCCTGACGGACCAGAAGGGGGTCAAGTTTGGCAAGCGCCTGAAGAACTACACGGACCCGCTCGAGCTCATGGAGCGCACCGGCGCCGACGCGGTGCGCTGGGCGCTCTACGCGAACACGGTGCCGGGGCAGAACACGCGCTTCTTCGAGGGCGCCGCCAACGATGCGGCGCGCGAGTTCCTGCTGAAGATCTGGAACGTCTATAGCTTCTTCGTGAGCTACGCGAACATCGACGCCTGGGGGCCGCAGGCGACGCCACCGCTCGGCGAGCGCGCAGACCTCGACCGGTGGATCCTGGCGGAGCTCGACGAGACCACGCGGCGCATCCGCGCGGAGCTCGACGCCTACAAGAGCCACCAGGCGGTGAAGCATCTTAGCGCGTTCGTGGACTCGCTCTCGAACTGGTACGTGCGCCGGAGCCGCGCACGCTTCTGGGCCGGAGGGGAAGCGACGGGAGACAAGGCCGCGGCCTTCGCGACGCTTCATGAGGTCCTCGTGGACCTCTCGAAGCTCATCGCGCCCTTCGTGCCCTTCGTCGCCGAGGCGATGTACCAGAACCTCGTGCGCCGGCAGGACCCGGACGCGCCGGCGAGCGTGCACCTCGCCGCCTATCCGGAGGCCGACGACGTCCGCGCCGACGCCTCGCTCCGCGAGGCCGTGGCGCTCACCCGCGCCGTGGTGACCGCCGGCAGCCGGGTCCGCAACGAGCACCAGCTCAAGGTTCGCCAGCCCCTCGGCGAGGCCATCGTGGTCGTCGCCGGGGAGGACGAGCGGGCGGGCATCGAGCGCTTCGCGGCCGACGTTCGCGAGGAGCTGAACGTCGAGGAGCTCGCCTTCACCGACGAGCCGGCGAAGTTCGTGAACTTCCAGCTGCTGCCGAACTTCCGGGTCCTCGGCCCGAAGCTCGGCAAGCAGGTGCCGGCCTGCAAGAAGGCGCTGGCGGAGGCCGACGGATCGGCGCTGCACGCGGAGATGAGCGAGCAAGGGTCCATCACGCTCACGCTGCCGGACGGCGACGTGGAGCTCACGAGGGACGAGGTCCAGGTGCGCCTCGCCGCGAAGGAGGGCTTCGCGGCCGCGAGCGAGCAGGGCCACGTGGTCGTGCTCGACACGACGCTCACCGACGCGCTTCGCCGCAAGGGCTGGGCGCGGGAGGTGACGAGCCGCATCCAGAAGACGCGGAAGGAGCTCGGGCTCGCCCTCGACGACCGGATCACGCTTCGCTGGGACGCCGACGGCGCGCTCGCGGACGCGGTGAGCGAGCACGCGGAGCGCATCGCGAACGACGTGCTGGCGACGAGCTTCGAGCGTGCCGAGGGCCTCGAGGATGGCGCGGCGGGCGAGGTCGATGGCGCCTCGCTTCGGCTGCTCGTCGCACGCGCCTGATCGGCGGTCATGCGCGTGGCGTGGTCACCTGCGCTCAGCTGGCGGGGGCCGGCTCCTCGCCTTCGGCCGCGGCCTTTGCCGCCTTCTCGGCTTTGCCCTCGCGCCACCCGTCCAGGAGCAGCAACACGACGCCGACGGTGATGGTGGCGTCGGCGACGTTGAAGGTCGGCCATTCGGTGCCGAGGCCGGGCAGCGGGTCGTTCCAGTGGTAGCGAATGAAGTCGACCACGTAGCCGAGGCGCAAACGGTCCGCGAGGTTGCCGAGCGCACCGCTGACGATGAAGGGCACGGACCACGCGAAGTAGGGTCCACCGCGGCCCGTCGCGAACATCCAGAGGAGTGCGAGGCTCGCGGCGATGGCCGCGGCGCCGAAGAATAGGTGCCGCACGAGGCCCGGCGCTTCCCGCAGGATCCCGAAGGCGGCGCCGCAGTTCTCGGCGTAGCGCAGCTCGAGGCGACCCTCGATGAGCACGATGGGCGTGCCCCGGCCCCGCTGGTACGCGATGCGGCCGTACTCGTCGGCCTCGCACACGGGCGGCGGCTCCCCCGGGGGATCGGTGGAGAGGGCGTCGAGGGCCCAGGCCTTGGTGCCCAGATCCGCGGCGGTCAGGAGCACCGTCGCCAGCAGGCAGAGCGCGAAGGCCTTGCGACTTCGCGGGACGAAGCTCGGCTCGGGGGTGTCGGGGCTCGTCGCGTCGCTCATCGCTCCTCGGCGCGCGCTCCCGCGCGGGCGGCGGACCCTAGCAGCCGCGTCTCCCCGCATCCAACGGGACCTCGAAGGCGCGCCACCATTGACGCACTTAAACGGTCGTCTTCAGAGGAGAATAGGCGCGAAATGCCGTCAACCTTCGCGCCGCGGGCGTCGCCTTGACCCGGCAGTCTTGACCGCTTAGGTCGGGAATACTCATGGGCACGAGCTACGCCGATCTCCTGCAGGACGTGAAGAAGGCGGTCCGGCAGGTTTCCTTGGACGACCTTCACGCGCGTCTCGAGGCGGGCGAGGACCTCACCCTCGTGGACGTGCGCGAGAAGGACGAATGGCGTCAGGGCTACATTCCCGGGGCGATTCATCTGCCCCGCGGGTTCCTCGAGATGCAGGCGGCCGGCAAGCTCCCGGACAAGCACGCGACCATCGTCACCTACTGCGCCGGCGGCATTCGAAGCGCCTTCGCGGCCAAGGTGCTCCAGGAGCTCGGCTACACGCGGGTCGAGACCGCGAATCCCGGCTTCGGCGACTGGAAGGACAAGGGCTTCCCGACGGAGCGCCCCTTCGCCTTCACCGACGCGCAGCTCAACCGCTACTCGCGCCACCTGCTGCTGCCCGAGGTCGGAGAGAAGGGGCAGGCGAAGCTGCTCCAGGGACGCGTGCTGCTGCTCGGCGCCGGCGGCCTGGGCTCGCCGGCCGCGCTCTACCTCGCCGCGGCCGGCGTCGGCACGCTCGGCATCGTCGACGGGGACGTGGTCGACGAGTCGAACCTCCAGCGCCAGGTGCTCCACGGTCGGGATCGCGTGGATCTGCCGAAGGTCGAGAGCGGGCGACGCCGCATCGCCGAGCTGAACCCGGACGTGACCGTCGTCCCCTACGAGGAGCGCCTCGACCGCTCGAACGTGGACCGCATCTTCGCTGGCCCGGACGGCAAGGGCTGGGACGTGGTGGTCGACGGCCTCGACAACTTCCCCACGCGCTACCTCGTCAACGACGCGAGCGTCTTCAAGGGCGTACCCGTCGTGCACGGGAGCATCTTTCGCTTCGACGGTCAGGTCACGACCTTCTGGCCCGGCAAGGGGCCCTGCTACCGCTGCCTCTACCCGGAGCCTCCGCCCGCGCACCTGGCGCCGAGCTGCGCCGAGGCGGGTGTGCTCGGGGTCCTTCCGGGCGTCATCGGGACGCTCCAGGCCACGGAGGCGATCAAGATCCTGCTGGGCCAGGGGGACCCGCTCGTAGGGCGCCTGCTCCAATACGACTCGCTCGGCATGACCTTCCGGCGCTTCAAGCTCGCGAAGGACCCCTGCTGCGCCGTGTGTGGCTCGACCCCGACCATCACGGAGTACGTGGACTACCAGGGCTTCTGCGCCCGCTAGCCGGCCGCCGGCCTCCGTCGACACGCTGACACGACGCCGTGGCAGGCCGGGGACAGGCTGGCAGCACCCGGGGCGTACCCTGGGGCTCTCGGGAGACGTTTCTCCAATGATATTCAGCGCGTGAACCGTCTGGCACCCGCATTGCGATGCACCGCCCCGTCGACCCCACCGGGGCGGAAGGAGACGAGCGATGCGGCGAGAGAGCATGCCGGAGCGGCGCGAAGCGAGGGACGCGGCCCGGGCCCCCGAGGACCGACGCGCCTTCGAGGAGGCCGTGGCTCCGCATCGCGACGAGCTGCGGGGCGCGGCGCTACGCATGACCCGCTCGGCCCCGGACGCGGAGGACGTGCTTCAGGACGCCCTCGCACGGGCCTGGACCTTCTGGCATCGCTTCGAGCCCGGCACGAACGCGCGCGCGTGGATGCACCGCATCCTCTACCACGCCTTCGTGAACCGGTACCGACGCCGGAAGCGCGAGCGAGAGGTGCTGGGGCAGGTGCACCGGGAGCAGGCGCCCGATCCCCTCGCGGCCGCCCGTGAGCTCGAGCGGCGGGCCGCCGCCCTTCGAGGCGACGGGCTCTCCGACGAGGTCCGTGAGGCCCTCGCCACGCTGCGTCCCCCCTTCCGCGAGGCGGTGGAGCTCGTGGATCTTCGTGGCCTCACCTACGACGAGGCCGCGCGCGTCGTCGGGTGTCCCGTGGGTACGATCATGAGCCGGCTCCACCGCGCTCGGCGGGCCCTTCGGGAGGTTCTGGACGGGTACGCCCGAGCCGAGGGCTACCTTCGGGCGGCGTGAGTCGAAGCCGCCGCGAGCTCACCGAGCACCCCGGCCAGGGCGCCCGCCACCTCGCTGGCGAGCATGCCGCGGTCTCGTCCTCCGGCGGCTCGCTCACCGGCCACGGCGTGGGCCCACGCGCCGGCACTCGCCGCCTCGAAGGCGCCCAGGCCTTGCGCGAGGAGCGCCGCACACGCCCCCGCCAGCACGTCCCCGGAGCCTGCGACGGCCAGCGCGGGCGTCCCCCGGATCACGACACGGCAGCGTCCATCCGGTGCCGCGACCAGCGTCCCCGCGCCCTTGAGCACCGCCACCTGCCCCGAGCGCGCCGCCAGCTCTCGCGCGGCGCTGAAGCGATCCGCCTGAACGGAGGCCACCGAGGCGTCGAGCAAGCGCGCGGCTTCCCCGGGGTGCGGCGTCAAAACGCGCGCCGGGGCCCCGCGGAGCGCCTCGAGGCCGCCCTCCCCGGCCAGCGTGGTCAGCACGTCGGCGTCGAGCACGGCCGGCACGTC
>CALCTH010000295.1 GCA_937893795.1 uncultured Myxococcales bacterium
CAGGCGTCGTTCTGGAGCAGCACGCGCGCCGCGGGCGTCCAGTCGGTCACGTCGGCCCGCACGAGCGCCTCCAGGGCCGCTTCGACCGCCGCCGCGTCGTGGCTGGCGAGCAGCGCTCCGACGTCCGTGCCGTGCACGGCGTCCGGCAGCGGCATCGGTGGCTCGCGGGGCACCGGCTCCGGGCGGCGGCTCGCGCAGGCGACGAGGGCCGACGCGAGCAGGAGCGCCGCCGAGGGGACGGGCGCGTGCTCAGAGATCGAGCGCCACACCGGCGTTGATCCCCGCCTGCTGGAAGGTGGCCCCGTCGCCGTCGTCGAAGAGCTGGTGGAGGCGCCAGCCGACCTCGACGAGGAGCGCGAGGCGCCGGCCGATCCAGAGCTTGTTTCCGAGCAGCGCCCCGACGCTGAAGCCGAGGCCGGAGGCGTCGCGTCCCGGGAAGTCACTCGCGTAGGCGAACGTGATCGGGAAGGCCCCGTAGATCTCCCAGCCCAGGCGCCGGCGCTGGAAGCGCTGGCCGATGCCCAGGAAGAGCCCTGGGTCGAGGATCACGCGGCGGTCGGCGTCCGGCGCGTCCGCTTGCCAGGCGAGCACCTCGAGCATGGGCCCGAGGAGCGCCTGGCCGTTGCCCTGGGTCGCGATGTAGCGGACGCCGAAGCCGAGCGTGGTGTCGAGGTCGACGTCGAAGCCCGGTCCATCGATGGAGCCGCCGGCGCCGAACGCGCCGTAGACGTCGAAGCTCCCGCCGGCCTGCGCGCGCGCCCGGCGCTGGGCCTCGGCCGGCGCGAAGAAGAGGAGCACGAGGGCCAGCGCGAGGAGCGGTCGCATCACGGCGCGCATCAAAGCACGTAGGCGGCGCCCAGGTTCATGGCGAACTGGTTCGCCGTCACGTCGAAGTCGCCGAAGCGGCTGTCGTAGAAGACCTGGTGCCGGCGCCAACCCATCTCGACGAAGAGGCCGACGTTCTCGGTCACGAGGAGCTGCGCGCCGGCGAGGAGCCCGAGGTTGAAGCCGAAGCCCGTGCTCGCGCCGAGGGCGTCGAGGTCGTCGTCCGTGGGCCCGATGCTCAGCCCGACGGGCACGAGGCCGTAGAGCTCGAGGTCCCGCGAGCCGAGGACGATGCCGTAGCTCGCCTTCAGGAAGAGATCCAAGTCGAGCACCGACTGCCGGTCCGTACTTTGGTCCTCTTCGAAGCTCCGGAACTCGAAGAGCCCGCCCACGGAGAGCAGGTCGCTCACCGGCAGCTGGTAGCGAAGGCCCACGCCGACCGTCGGGTCGAGGTCGAAGGACGCCGAGCCTGCGTCGCTCGAGATCTCCGCCTCGCCGCCGAAGCCCAGCACGAGCGAGCCGGCGACCTGCTGCTGGGGCCCCTGCGCCTTCTGTGCCGAGGCGGGGGCGGCGAGGGCGAAGGCCGAGAGGAGGAGGGCGGAAGTGAGCCAGAGCGTACGCATGGTCGAGTCCTTTCCGAGGGCCGCGCCCGCCATCGAGGCGTCGCGACGCGGCGCCCCGGGCTACGCGCCGGAGCGCGGACCTTCCCGTTACGAGTGCGTCGACTCGGCGTGCCCCAGGCTTCACTTCGCGCGCGGGGAGGCGTGCGGCTCCGCACGACCCGCCCGGGTGAGGATGCGGAGCCGGTAGGTGCCTTCCTCGCGGCCGTAGAAGGAGGTCGCGACGAGTCGATAGCGCCCGCCGCGAGGCGCCGTGGCCCGGAGCCGTGCGTCGTGGCCTCCCGCGCCCCCGTCGGCCTCCACGATCAGCGTGCCTTCGGGGTCGAGGAGGAGCAGGAGCGCGTCGAGCTCGGTGCTCCGCATCGTGGCGTCGATGGTCCAGCCCGGCCCGAGGGGGACCTCGTGGGCGTCGTAGTAGCTCCCCTCGAGCGTGAGCAGGGGGTCGCCTGGGCCGAGGTGGCCCTCGAGCTCTCGCGCCTCCCCGCCGCAGGCAAGCGCCAGGGCGGCCAGCAGGATCCCGCCAAACCCGCGCAGGGCCCGGCTCGACGCCGCCGCGCCCGGCGGCCCCGCGCTGGCCGCGCGGGGCCGCGGGGGCCGTCGCGGACCTTACCGCTCGTGACCACGCTGCTCCAGGCGCAGCCCCCGGCGTCCGTGCAGCGCGTGGCGGCGTCGGACGACCGCCCGCCCAGCCGAGGCGGGGGCGCCCCGAGCCGCG
>CALCTH010000296.1 GCA_937893795.1 uncultured Myxococcales bacterium
GGGGCCGCGCACGAGCGGCGCTCCTCGCGGGCGACGCCGCGGCAGCCGAGGCGGCCATCGCCGAGACGCTGGACGCGAGTCCGGGCCACGCGTCGGCACGCGTGGCGAAGGCGCACGCGGCGCGCGAGAAGGACGACCCGGAGACGGCGCTACGTCTTGCCCGCGAGGCAGCCGGGCACGTCCAGGTCGAGGGCACGGGGAGGCTTCAGGCGGCTCCGTCGGAGCGCGCGGAGGCGCTGACGCTCGTCGGCGAGATCCTCCTCGAGCGCGGCCGCCGCGTCGACGCGGGCCGTGCCTTCGAGGGCGCCGTGGAAGCCAACCCCTTCGCGTTCCGGGCGCTGCTCGGGCTCGGCCAGGTGCTCCTGGTGGAGCGGCGTTTCACGGACGCGCTCGCCCGCTTCGAGTCGGCGTCCGGCGCCCTCGAGGAGGCGCCAGCGCCGCAGGAAGGCGAGGCGCCCAACGAGGTGCGCGTGGGGCTCGGACAGGTGGAAGCGCTCCTGAACCTCGAGCAACGGCAGCGGGCGAGCCAGCTCAGCGCGGAGCTCGCGCAGCGCTTCCCCGACGAGCCCAGCGTGGCGCTTTGGAACGGGCGCGCCTTCGAGGCGGTCGAGGCCGGCACGCAGGCCATGGCCGAGTACCAGCGAAGCGTCACCCTCGATCCCGGTGCCTTCGACGGGTACCTGGCGCAAGCGATGGTGCACTTCGGCGCCGGCGACCTCGACGCCGCCGGCGCCGTGCTCGCGGAGGCGCGGTCCAAGGTGCGCATGAGCGCCAAGGTGCGCCGGCAACTCGGCGAGCTAGAGCTCCGCCGCGGCAACCTGAACGCGGCGGAGACCGAGCTGCGCGAGGCCGTGCGCCTGAACGACAACGACCCGGTGGCGCGCTTCGCGCTCGGCCAGGTGCTCCGGCGGAAGGGCGCTCTCGCGGAAGCCCGGCGGCTCTTCGACGCGCTGGCCGAGGCCGATCCTTCCTACCCCGGGCTGGCGCTCGAACGCGGTCGCCTCTTCGAGGCTCAGGGTGAGGCCGCCCGCGCCGTCGACGCCTATCTGCGCGCTGCCGAAGAGGCTCCCAACGACTATGACCTGCTCTTGCGCCTCGGCGGCGCACAGCTCGCGGCGGGGGACCTCGCAGCGGCCGAGGGGACGCTCGAGCGCGTGCAGCGCGAGCGACCGGAGAGCGCGGAAGCGGAGTATTTCATGGGCCGCGTCGCCTTCGCCCGCGGCGAGAGCCAGACGGCGCTGACGCGGCTCTCGCGGGCCGTCTCCCTCGACCCACGCGTGGGCGAGTACCATCTCTACCTCTCGCTCAGCCTGCTCGAGCGCAACGACATCGGCCGCGCCCGCGCCGAGGTCGACGAGGCGCTCGATCTCGACGATTCGCTCGCGCTCGGCTTCCTGACGCGCGGCGAGATCCGGCTTCGCCTCGGCCAGCGGAACGACGCCATCCGCGACTTCCGCCAGTCGCTGCAGCTGAGCCCGGGCCAGGGTCGCGCCCACGTCGGCATCGGCCAGGCGCTCGAAGAGCTGCAGAAGCGCGACGAGGCCATCGGGGCCTACGAGCAGGCCGTCGGCTTGGACGCGAGCGAAGGCCGCTGGTGGTACCGGCTGGGCCGCGCGCGCCTCGACGCCGGGCGCACTGCCGACGCGATCACGGCGCTGGCGCGCGCCACGGAGCTCGGCGAAGGCGTCCCGGTGGAGGGCGAAGCCGTGCCGCCCACCTGGGTCTTCGACGCACACCGCATCCGCGCGGACGCGCTTCGCCTCTCGGGCCGCCGCGACGAGGCGCTCACCCACTACCGCCGCTATCTCGAGCTCGCCCCTGCGACGGCCCTCGACCGCGAGGCCGTCGAAGCCTCCATCGCCGAGCGCGAGCTTCGCTAGCGGCCGCGCCCCCGCCGCCGGGGCCCCGCGCCGACGTACGCGTCGAGGCGCGATTGCGCCGTGCGGCGCTCGGGTGCGGCGTCATAGCCCCGCACGGCGGGCGGTGGCTCGGGCGTGGCGGCGGGCGTCGCGGGCGATGGCCGCGGAGTCCATGCGGGTGAGGGCGCCGTCCTCCAGGAGCGGCGCACCATCCACCCACACATGGCGGACGTCGACGGTCTGTGCCGTGTAGACGACCCGGCTCGCGACGTCCCCGCCGGGGCCGTGCGCGACTCCGTCTACGTCGAGGGCGACCAGATCGGCGCGCTTCCCGACCTCGATGGTCCCGATCTCCGCGTCGAGGCCGAGGGCGCGGGCTCCCTCTCGGGTGAGCAGCTCCAGGGCGTCCATCGCCGGGAGCGCTCGGGCGTCCTGGCGACGACCCTTCGCGAGGAGCGCCGCCAGGCGAAGCTCCGTGAGCGCATCCATGCGGTTGTTGCACGGGGCACCGTCGGCTCCGAGGCCGACGCACACGCCCGCCGCGCGGAGCGAGACCACGTCGGCGATGCCGGAGCCGAGCTTGAGATTGGTCGACGGACAGTGGACGAAGCGGGTGCCCAGCCGGCCCGCGCGGCGCATCTCCGCGCGCCGAAGCTGGACGCCATGGGCGAGCACGCAGCGCGGTCCGGCGAGGCCATGACGCTCGAGGGCCGCGACGTCGTCCTCGCCCAGCATCGCCTTCACCGTGCGGCGCTCCTCGGCATGCTCCGCCGCGTGCGAATGCATCAGCGCCCCCGTGGCCTCGGAGGTGCGCGCAACCTCCCTCAGCAGCTCCGGGCTGCAGCTCAGGATGAAGCGCGGCGCGTAGGCATAGCCGAGACGCCCTTCCGCGGCGCCGTCCCAGCGCTCCCGCAAGCGATGGCTCGCGTCGAGGCTCTCCGCCGTCGACTCGCGCAGGCCCGAGGGCACGTCGTCCCCGCGGTCCATCATGGCCTTGCCGGAGATCGCCCGGATGCCGCTCTCCGCGAGGGCCTCGAAGAGCGCGCCCTGGTGATGCACGGTGCCCATGTCGAGCACGGTGGTGGTGCCGCCGCGCAGCAGCTCGGCGATGCCCATGCGCGCGCTCGCCCGAAGCGACGCGGGCGTATGCGCCGCCTCCAGGGGCCAGATGCGCTGCCGGAGCCAGGGCAGGAGCGGGAGGTCGTCCGCCAGCCCGCGGAAGAGCGCCTGGCAGAGGTGCACGTGCGCCTGCACGAAGCCGGGCAGGAGCACCATGCCGCGCAGGTCGACGCTGCGCTTGGCCGGCCGGCGGCTCGCGCCCAGATGACGAATGCGGCCTTCGTGGATCCGCACGTCGGCGCGCAGCACGCGCCGCGCATCGTCCATGGTGAGGAGGGTGGCGCCGCGCAGCCGGAGATCGTCGGGCGGCGCGCTCACAGCAGCCGGCGCAGGATGGCCCCCAGCAACGCCACGAAGTGCTCGCGCACCTGCGCGGCGACGGCCTTGACCTCGTCGTGGTTCGGCGCCTCCGGGGCGAGGCCCGCGGCGGCGTTGGTGATGCACGAGAGCCCGAGCACCCGGGCGCCCATGTGTCGCGCCGCCAGCACCTCGAGCACCGTGCTCATGCCCACGGAGTCGGCCCCGAGCGTGCGGAGCATGCGCACCTCCGCCGGCGTCTCGTAGGCCGGCCCGAGGAGCCCCGCGTAGACGCCCTGACGCAGCTCGAAGCCCAGGGCCCGCGCCCCTTCCTCGGCGATCTCGCGCAGCTCCGGGTCGAAGGCGTCGTTCATGGGCGGAAAGCGGGGCCCGAGCCGTTCGTCGTTCGGCCCGACGAGCGCGCTCGTCCCGGTGAGGTTGAGCTGGTCCGTGATGAGCATCAGGTCACCCGGCGTGAGCTCGGGATTCACCCCGCCGGCGGCGTTCGTCACGAGCGCCACGTCGGCGCCCAGGTGGACCAGGAGGCGCAGACCGAAGACGACGTCGCCGGGATCGTGGCCCTCGTAGAGGTGCACGCGACCTTGCATCGCCGCGACGCTGACGCCCTCCGCCTCGCCGAGCACCAGCTGCCCGGCGTGGCCGCTCACGTGGCAGGGCGGGATGCCCGGGATGGCGTCGTAAGGGATCGCGACGGCGTCCGTGAGCGTGTCCGCGTAGGCCCCGAGCCCGGACCCGAGCACGAGCGCGACTCGCGGCACCCGCGACGAGCGCGCCCGCACGGCGTCGGCAGCCGCGTCGAGGCGGGCGTGAAGATCGCTCGGCAGGGTCATGACGCGAGAGGAACGCCGAGGGAGGCGGAGGTCAAGGGGAAGCGCGGTGCGCTCCGGCGACGCCGGCGAAGAGAGCAGCGCGACGGCGCGGAACCTGGAGGGCCCGGCGTTGTCCGACCCGTCATGCGCCCTTATCGTGGGACCGTGGGGGATCCGGACATCGACGCAGCCGAGGCAGCGGCGGCCGAGCCGGGTTGGGGATTGCTTCCGGGGGAGAAAGCGCGCTGGACGGCGCGCCCCTCGAAGCACGTCGGTCAGGTCGGCTGGACGCACGGCCCCCTCCTCCTCGGTGCCATGGCCCTCGTCTTCGCGCTCTTCGCCGGGCTGCAGGCCACCACGGGCATGAGCGGCGCGCGCCCGAGCGCCGCGCTGGCGGTGCTCCTGGGCGCGCTCGCGGCCGCCGGGCTCCTCCTGCCGCGCTGGCTCCTCGAGGAATGCCGCTATCTCGTCACCGACCAGCGCGTGCTTTGGCGCCGCGGGCGGGTCGTACGTGCGCTCGAGCGGAGCCGGCTCACCCATGCGCGGGTGCGCTGGAATCGAGAGAGCCCGCTCGTCGGCGACCTCGAGCTCGTGGCGGGCGTCCCCTTCGGCCCGCTGATGCGAAAGCAGCGCCTGGTCCTCCACGGGGTGCGTGAGCCCGACCGCCTCCTGGCCGAGGTGCGGGACGCGACGCCGAGCGCCCTGGTCGGCGACCGGGACGTGCCTCTGGCCGAGCGCCTCGACGAGGGCGAGAGCCTTCGCTGGCACGGCCGCCCCGAGGGCTTCCTCATCGGCTGGCGCGAGCTCGCCACGGCGGCCCTCGGCGAGGTGGTCACGCAGGTGGGCGCCGGCGTGGGCCGGGGCCCCGCCCCGGGGCGGCAACGGCAGGAGGGAGAGGGGCACAGCCCGCGCAGC
>CALCTH010000297.1 GCA_937893795.1 uncultured Myxococcales bacterium
GTCGAGGCCTTCCTCCCGAGCACTTCGCCCGGCGCGGAGACGGCGGTGCGCGCGGCGGCCGGAGGGCTTCGCCTCGAGGCTCGCCTTCCGCTGCTCACGCGGCCGCGGCTGCGCCTCTCCGTGTTCGGGACCGTGGTCGGAGGCGTGATGACCGGCGCCGGCCGCGGCACCCGCGGTCAAGCCAGCCGGCAGAGCCAGGGCTACGCGCGCACCAGCACGGGGCTCGACGTGGCGCTGCCGCTCGGGCGCGGCCTGGCGCTCACCTTGAGCGCCGGGGCCGCACTGACGCCGTGGCGCCCGCGCTTCGTGGCGGAGAACCGCACCGGCGCGCGGCCGGTGATCACGCCGCTCCATACGCCGCCCGCCCTCACGGGGCCCTTCGGGCTGGGCCTCCGCTGGATACGCGCGCGATGACGCCGGGGGCTGATAATCCGGGCGCCGCCCGGACATGGACGGGTATGACCACTCGCACCCTTTTGTTCTCCCTCCTCTGCTTGTCCTGTACGTCGGACAAGACCGTCGTCGTCATCGACGGCGACCCCATCGACGCGGACGGAGGCCGCCCCGAGCTGGACGGCGCCACCGACGACGATGGGGGCACGCCCGCCGTCACGGAGGTCGACCTCCTGCTCGTCATCGACAACTCGGGCTCGATGGCTGAAGAGCAGGCCTCCCTCGCCGACGAGCTCCCGATCTTCATCCGCAGCCTCGCGGACGGAGAGATCCGGGACCCGGACACCGGCGCGCTAGTCGAGAGCTTCCCGCCCGTCACGAGCCTGCGCGTGGGTGTCGTGTCCACCGACATGGGGACCGGCGGCTTCAACGTCCCGACCTGCACCAACCGGCGCTTCGGCGACGACGGGCTCCTCATCGACCGCGGCAACGTAGCCTCCGACTCGCGCTGCATGGCCACGTACCCCACGCCTCAGACCATCTCGGGCATGGACCTCTCGGACCTGGAAGCCGTCACGGACTTCGTCGTGGACCAGGCCTGCATCGCGGAGCTCGGCATCGACGGCTGCGGCTTCGAGCAGCAGCTCGACGCGATGCTCAAGGCGGTGACCCCCGCGAGCTCGACGCTCACCTTCCAGGAAGGGACGCCAGGCAACGGCACGGTGAACGGCAACTTCGGGCGCCCGGACGCCGTGCTCGCCGTCCTGATGGTGACCGACGAGGACGACTGCTCGACCTTCGAGCCGGACCTCTTCAACCCCACCAGCTCGCGCTACACCGGCGACCTGAACCTCCGCTGCTTCAACTTCCCGGAGGCCGTCCACCCGCTCTCGCGCTTCCGGATCGGCCTGCTCGCGGGTCGCGACCCCGAGCGCGTCGTCTTCATGCCCATCACGGGCATCCCGGCCCGCCTGGAGCCGAGCGCCGGGGGCACGCCGGACTACGCCACGATCCTGGCCGACCCGGACATGCAGGAGGTCGTGGACCCGGGCGACGACACGCGACTTCTGCCGAGCTGCAACGTGCCGGGGCGCGGCCTCGCGTTCCCGCCCCGTCGCATCGTCGGGCTGGCGCAGGAGCTCGGAAGCGCCGGCGCCCACGCGAGCGTCGCCTCCATCTGCCAGCGCGATTTCGGCAATGCTCTCACGAGCTTCACGCGGGCCATCGCCGACGCGATGTCGGCCCCCTGAGCGATTTTCGGAACCGATTTGAGCCGTTTCGGACGGCCCCGGCTCCTTTCACGCGGACGCCCAAAGACGCTGCTTACTTAGCTTTGTGCGTGAGAGAGAGAGTGTGTGTGACGACCGCGTCGGTGTGAGGACCGGGCGACCCCCCAGAACGGTACGGCCGCGGATTGCTTTAGTTTCCGCGGCCGTACCGAGGTGGGGTTCCAAACCCCCAGTCAGCGTCCTCCTGGCCCTCGTCCTCTCGGCTGCCTGCTCCGAGCGCATCGTCGTATACGGCCCACCGCTGGCCGTGGACGGCGGCACGAGCCCTCCGATGGAGCCCGTGGACGGCGGAGCGAGCCGGCCGACGGAGCCCGTCGACGCCGGGCCGCCGCCCCTGACGCCGACCGATGAGCTGGACCTGCTCTTCGTCATCGACGAGTCGGGCTCGATGGAGTGGGCACGGCAGACGCTGATCGACACCACGCCGCTGGTGCTCGGGGCGCTGGCCGAGGGAGTGCTTCGGGACCCGGACGGTCGCGCGATCGCGCGCTTCACGCCGCCCCGAAGCCTCCACGTGGGCGTCATCGACGTAGACATGGGGACGGGCGGGTTCAACGTGCCGACCTGCCTGGAGCGGAACTTCGGGAGTGACGGCTTGCTTCGCCAGGTCGGGGACCCGCTGCGCGAGGGCATCTGCGATGCCAGCTATCCGCCCGTGCACGTCTTCGAGCCCGGAGGCGCCTCGCCAGAGACGCTCGACGAGTTCATCCTAGGGGTCGGCTGTGTAGCCGCCGTGGGCAGCGAAGGCTGCGGCTTCGAGCAGCAGCTCGAGTCGTTGCTGAAGGCCATCACGCCCGCCGCATCGCCCCTGACCTTTCACGACGGCACCCGCGGCAACCGGGAGCGCAACGCGGGGTTTCTGCGCGACGACGCGACGCTCGCCGTGGTGCTCCTGACCAACGAAGACGACTGCTCGGTCTCTGACCCAGATGTCTACAATCCCGCGAGCACGCGCTTCACCGGCGACCTGAACCTCCGCTGCTTCAACTACCCAGAGGCGCTGCATCCCATCGAGCGCTTCGCGGACGGGCTCGTGGCGGGACGGGACCCTCGGCGTTTCGTGATGCTCACGCTGGCCGGCCTGCCGGAGCACCTGGTGCCCGCGCCCGGCGAGCGCCGGAACTACCGCCGGATGCTGAGGGACGAGGCCATGCAGGAGGTCGTCGACCCGGACGACGACACC
This sequence comes from uncultured Myxococcales bacterium, assembly GCA_937893795.1. Lineage (GTDB taxonomy): Bacteria > Myxococcota_A > Polyangia > Polyangiales > Houyiibacteriaceae > CALCTH01. The sequence goes on from CALCTH010000297.1 coordinate 2,866, forward strand.
CGGCTCACGCCGAGCTGCGGCGGCCCGCGTGGCCGCCCCGCCTACCCACCGCGGCGCCTGGTCGAGCTCGCGCGAGCGCTGGAGCACCGGCGCGCCTACGCGAACCTGGGGTCCATCTGCGCCGAGAGCTACGACGGGCCGCTGCGCGGCTTCGTCGCGGACATCGCAGCCAGTATGAACCGCGCCGACTGAACGGGGACGCGCCTCCGCCGTGGATTGGCGTCAGGGCCCTTGACGCACGGCCCAGGTCCCCCAGACCGTCCTCCCGTGAGCATCACCCTGCGCCTCGAGGCGTACGCCAAGAACGCCAAGACGGTCATCAGCGCGGCCCAGGCCCTCGCCGACGGGCGGAAGCACGCCGAGGTCGAGCCGGTCCACCTGCTCTATGAGCTGGTCGACCGCGAGGCCGTGGTCGAGGACGCTATCGAGCGCTCCGGCGTCGACCCGACGGACGTGCTCGTCGAGGCGGAGCTCGTGCTCCGGAAGATGCGGACGGCGGCAGACGGCTCGTCGTATCTCTCGCCGCGCATGCTCGACCTGCTCGGCCGCGCCGAGGGCGAGGCCGCGCGCCAGGGCGGCGTGCCCGTGGGCGTCGAGCATCTCTTCTTGGCCTGCGCCCAGGAGACGAACGGGACCATCCGCGACGTCTTCAAGGCCGTGGGCCTGAGCGCGCCCATCCTGCGCGCGACGCTCGGCGGCGAAAGCAAAAACGGCAGCGCCAAGGAGGGCGAGGGCGCCAAGAAGAGCGTGCCCGGCGCGCCGCCCAAGCGCCGCCGCGGTGGCGACGACTACGGCGACCCCATCGAGGCCTTCGGCCGGGACCTCACGCGGCTGGCCTCGCAGGGCAAGTTCGACCCGACGGTGGGCCGCGACGCCGAGCTCCGGCGCATGCTGCAGGTGCTCGCGCGGCGCCGGGAGAACAACCCGCTGCTCGTCGGCGAGCCGGGCATCGGCAAGACGACCATCGTCAACGCGCTCGCGCAGCGCATGGCCGTGGGCGACGTGCCGAACTTCCTGAAGGGCAAGCGCGTGGTCGCGCTCGAGATGGGCTCGCTCGTGGCGGGCGCTTCGCTGCGGGGTCAGCTGGAGGAGCGCACGCGCGCCATCCTCGACGCGGTGCGCGATTCGGCAGGCGAGATCCTGCTCTTCTTGCCCGACATGGGCGCGCTCACGGGCAAGGCCGCGGGCGCCGGCGAGCTCATCGCGGCGGCGCTCGGGCGCGGCGAGCTGCGCGCGCTCGCGGTGGCGACGCCGGACGCGGTGCGGAAGGCCTTCGACGAGGACAGCTCGCTCC
>CALCTH010000298.1 GCA_937893795.1 uncultured Myxococcales bacterium
GGGCGGGCCACGACGCCCCGCCGGGCCGCATCGTCGACCCCGTCCGGGTCGAGGAGCCCGTGGCGGTCGGGGTTGGCGCGCACGGCGACGATGCGCCCGTCGACGACGCGGTCGAGGCGCGGCGTCCGGCCAGGCCACGCCAGCCATGTCTCACGTCCGTCGGCGTGCCGAAGCGCGAGCGAGGTGGGGAGCGGAAGCCCGCCCCCGCGCCACGCCCGGAGACGCGTCCCTTCGGCGGTGGGCTCGGGCCGGGCCACGGCGAAGCTCGCCAGGGCGCCGCGCTCGAGGGCCGGACGCAGCACGCGCCGCGGCATCCAGGGGCCGTATTCCTCCGCGCACGCACGGTAGAAGTCGGCCGGGGTCGGATGTCCGAAGCGGTGCCGGCGCGCGTAGCGGCCGAGCGTACGCCGAAGCCGGTGGCGGCCCCAGGTCCGCGCCACGGTCTCGAGGACGACGGACGTCTGGCCGTAGACGCTTCGCCCGTAGTCTCGCCGCGGACCGCCCCCGAAGATCGGGGCGCTGCTCGCGGGCGGCGGCGCGGGTGGTCCCTTCAGCGCGTAGAGGCGCCGGAGCTCGAAGCCATCGGCGCGAAAGGCGCCGACGCGACCGCCGCTGCCCTCGCGTCCGTGCAGCTCCTGGAGGAAGTCGCCCGTGACCCATTCGGTCACGCCCTCGTCGAGGAAGGGATGGGCCACCTCGTTCGAGGCCAGGAGCCCTTGAAACCACATGTGACCGAGCTCGTGCGCCGTGACCTCGTCGTGCAGCACGAGCGGCAGTCCCGGCACGGAGAACCAGGGCCCCGCCGCCATGAAGAGCATGGGGTACTCCATGCCCGCGGCCCCGCCGGCGCCGCGCGGCGGCTGCACGATGCGGAGCACGGGGTAGGGGTAGGGGCCGTAGTGCGTCCCGTAGCTCCGTAGCCCCGCCGCGCTCACCTCGTGGTGCCGCCGGGCCGCGGCGTCGTAGCCCGGGGGCGCGTAGACCCGCACCATCACGTCCGCGCCGTCCGGGCCCACGCCCCGTACGCGCCGCGTGGTCTCCACGAACCAGGGCGCGGCCACGAAGACCACGTCGTGCACGCGCTCGGCCTCGAAGACGTGCACGCGGCCACCCCGGTCGTCCATGGGCGGGTCCGTCGCGACGCCGGTGGCGGCGACCACCCAGCCCGGCGGCGTTCGAACCTCGAGGCGCGCATCGACGAAGTCCGCGTAGAACTCGCCGTAGGCGTGGTACGGCGTGCTCACCCAGGTCCCGTCCTCCTCGAGGCGCGCGAGCTTCGGGAACCACTGGGCCACGCAGTGGAAGTCGCCGTGGAAGCCGCTGCGCGCGAAGACCTTGGGGAGCCGGCTGGTGAAGCGGAGCTCGAGCTCGATGGCCTGCCCGGGCGGCACCGGCGAGGGCAGGGGGGTGCGGAGCTGCGTCCGGTCGCCGGGGACGAGCTCGTCGTCGGCGCCCTCCAGCAAGTCGTGCGCGCGGCCGTCGGGGTCGAGCACGAGCGACGCGAGCTCCACGCCGCCCGGGAACGCGCGAAGGTCCTCCGAGCGGTCGCCGCGAAGCTGGCCCCCGCTCTCCTGCATGAACACCGTCCCTTCGTCGGCGAAGGCGTTCAGGTAGAGATGCCAGCGGAGCTCCTCCTGGGGCACGCGGCGTCCGTTGTTCCCGCGGTTGCGGGCGTGGCCCGAGACCGCGTGCGTCTCCGGGCCGTGCTCGGCCCGCAGCGCGACCCGCGAGCGCGGCGGGGCCTGCGCCTCGAGGACGCCGGAGCTCCCGAGCCAGGAGACGAGCAGCAGCGAGGCGGCGCGGCGCATGGCCCCGGAGGTTGCCGCGCGCGCGGCCCCGGCGAAAGCTCGCGGCCATGCACCTCGACGACGAGCACGCCACGGCCGCGGCGGCGTCGCGCCTCGGCGCAGCGCTGCGCGCCGGGGACCTCGTGGTACTCAGCGGCCCGCTGGGCGCTGGGAAGACGGCCTTCGTGCGCCATCTGGCGCGCTCGCTCGGGGTCCCGGGCGACGTCCCCGTGACGAGCCCCACCTTCGCGCTCGCCCAGGACTACCCCGAGGCGACCCCGGTGCTGGTCCACGCGGACCTCTACCGGCTGCTCCCCGAGGGGGCGCCGCCGGACCTCGCCGGGCTCGCCGAGCTCGGCCTCCGTGAGGCCCGGAGCGGTGCGGCGCTGGTGGTCGAGTGGGGCGAGGCCTTCGCCGACGCTCTGGGGGGCGCGACGCTCCGGCTGACGATCGCCTTTCCCCGCGATGGGGCGCCCGCTGGCAAGGACGCGCGGGCCCGCGAGGTCGAGGGCGGCGGAGAACGAGGCGTCCAGCTCGCCGCCGCGGTTGCCGGGCCCGCCCGTACCTGATAGCCCCGCCGACGGCGCGAAGGTCGCGCGTCGGCCGCCGCTCCGAACCCCTTTCCGCCCGCGCCGCACGCGCGAGGACCTGCCGGCAATGCCCCGTCGCGACGACCTGAAGCGCATCCTCCTCATCGGCTCGGGCCCCATCGTCATCGGCCAGGCCTGCGAGTTCGACTACTCCGGCACCCAGGGCGCGAAGGCCCTGGCCCAGGAGGGCTACGAGGTCATCCTCGTCAACTCGAATCCGGCGACGATCATGACGGACCCGGAGATGGCGCTCCGCACCTACGTGGAGCCCCTCCATCCGACGGTCCTCGAGATGATCATCGAGCGGGAGCGGCCGGACGCGCTCCTTCCGACGCTCGGAGGTCAGACCGCGCTCAACCTCGCCCTGGCGCTCAACGGGCAGGGTGTGCTCGACAAGTACGGCGTCGAGCTCATCGGCGCGCGCGAAGAGGCCATCCGGAAGGCCGAGGAGCGCGAGCTCTTCAAGGCGGCCATGGAGAAGATCGGCCTCGAGTGCGCCCGGGCCCGCACCGTCCGCACGCTCGAGGCGGCCTTCGAGGCCGTCGAGGAGATCGGCTTCCCGGTCATCCTGCGGCCCTCGCTCACCATGGGCGGCGCCGGCGGCGGCGTGGCCTACAACAAGCGCGAGTTCGACCGGGCCATTCGCTGGGCCTTCAACCAGAGCCCCGTGCACGAGTGCCTCGTGGAGGAGAGCGTGCTCGGCTGGAAGGAGTACGAGCTCGAGGTCATCCGGGACCGCGCGGACAACTTCGCGGTCATCTGCACCATCGAGAACCTCGACCCCATGGGCGTGCACACCGGCGACTCGATCACCGTCGCCCCGGCCATGACGCTCACGGACCGCGAGTACCAGCGCATGCGCGACGCGGGGCGGAAGATCATCACGGAGATCGGCGTCGACACCGGCGGCTCCAACATCCAGTTCAGCGTCGACCCCGCCACCGGCCGGCTCCTCGTCATCGAGATGAACCCGCGCGTCAGCCGCTCGAGCGCGCTCGCCTCGAAGGCGACCGGCTACCCCATCGCCAAGGTCGCGGCCAAGCTGGCCGTCGGCTACACGCTCGACGAGCTCAAGAACGAGATCACCGGCACCAGCGCCGCCTTCGAGCCGACCATCGACTACGTCGTCACGAAGTGCCCGCGCTTCGCCTTCGAGAAGTTCCCGGGCTCGGACCCGCGGCTCACGACGCAGATGAAGAGCGTCGGCGAGGCCATGGCCATCGGGAAGACCTTCCAGGAGTCGCTACAGAAGGCGACGCGGAGCCTGGAGAAGGGCCGGGACGGGTTGGTCTCGCTCATCGGCACCGTCGACTACCGGGAGCTCGCGCTGCAGATCCGGGCGCTCAAGGAAGGCGACGAGGGCGCGCGGGCGCTCGGCGCCGCGTCCACCGAGTCGCTCCCCGCGCCCACCGAGGAGGAGCTGCGCGAGGCCATCCTCGAGGTGGTGCAGACGCCGCTGGACGAGCGCCTCTGGCACCTCGTCGACGGCTTTCGTGTCGGGCTCACGCTCGACCAGCTCCAGCGCGCGACGGGCATCGACCCGTGGTTCCTCGGTCAGCTCCAGGAGATCGTCGAGGCCGAGGCCGAGATCGAGGCCGGCAAGGCGGCTCCCATCGAGGCCGATGCGATCCGTCGCTACAAGGCGATGGGCTTCAGCGACGCCCGCATCGCGGCGCTGAGGAGCGAGAGCCCGGCAGCGCTGCGCACGGCGCGCGGCGACGTTCGCCCCGTCTATGCCCGCGTCGACACCTGCGCCGCGGAGTTCGTCGCGCACACGCCCTACCTCTACTCGACCTGGGGCGAGGAGACGGAGTCGGAGGCGACGGAGCAGAAGAAGGTCATGATCCTCGGCGGCGGTCCGAACCGCATCGGCCAGGGCATCGAGTTCGACTACTGCTGCGTCCACGCCGCCTTCGCGCTGAAGGAGCTCGGCTTCGAGACCATCATGGTCAACTGCAACCCGGAGACGGTGAGCACGGACTACGACACGTCCGACCGCCTCTACTTCGAGCCGCTGACCTTCGAAGACGTGATGGGCATCGTCGAGGAGGAGAAGCCCTACGGCGTCATCGTCCAGTTCGGGGGCCAGACGCCACTCAAGCTCGCGGTGCCGCTCGCCGACGCCGGCGTGAAGCTCCTCGGGACGAGCGCCGACGCCATCGACCGCGCCGAAGACCGCGAGCGCTTCGACCGCATCCTCGCCAAGCTCGGGCTCCGGCGCCCGCGCGGCGGCATCGCCAAGGGCGTGAGCGACGCCTTCGAGGTCGCCGAGAACATCGGCTTCCCGGTCGTCGTGCGGCCGAGCTACGTGCTCGGTGGGCGCGCCATGGAGATCGTGCACTCGCGCTCGGATCTGAGCGCGTACATGTCCATCGCCCTCGAGGCGTTGAACCGTGAGCGCCTCCCGGGCTCGGGCGAGCAGACCATCCTCGTCGACGAGTTCCTCCGCGACGCCATCGAGGTCGACGTGGACGCCGTGAGCGACGGCCAGAACGTCATCATCGGCGGCATCATGCAGCACATCGAGGAGGCCGGCGTGCACAGCGGCGACTCGTCGATGGTGCTCCCCGCCCACGCGCTCCCGCCGGAGGTGCTCGCATCGATTCGCTCCTCCACGCGCGCCCTGGCCCTCGAGCTCGGCGTGGTAGGCCTGATGAACGTGCAGTTCGCCGTGCGCGGGTCGGCCGTCTACGTCATCGAGGTGAACCCGCGGGCCTCGCGCACGGTGCCTTTCATCAGCAAGGCGACGGGTCTTCCGCTCGCGAAGATCGCGGCCAAGGTGATGGCCGGCGCGACGCTCGCCGAGCTGGGCGTCACGCGGGACGCGGTGCCCAAGGGCGTCGCCGTGAAGGAGAGCGTCTTCCCCTTCCACAAGTTCCCGGGCGTGGACACCATCCTCGGGCCGGAGATGCGCTCGACGGGCGAGGTGATGGGCATCGCCGACGGCTTCGCGGAGGCCTTCCTCAAGGCATCGCTCGCGGCCGGCGTGGAGCTGCCCGACGCCGGGCTCGTCTTCTTGAGCGTGCGCGACGCGGACAAGGCCGCGGCCTGCGACCTCGGGCACCGGCTGGTGCAGCTCGGGTTCTCGGTGCTCGCGACACGCGGCACGCACGAGGCGCTCGCGCGCGCCGGCGTCCCCTCGGAAATCGTCAACAAGGTGCAGGAGGGGCGGCCGCACGTGGTCGACCGCATCACCAACGGCGACGTCGCCATGCTGGTCAACACGACCTACGGCGTGCAGGCCATCCGCGATAGCCGTTCGCTCCGGCGCGGCGCGCTCCTGAACGGCGTTCCCTACTTCACGACCATCGCGGCCGCGGTGGCGGGCGTCGAGGCCATCGAGCACCAGCGCCGGGGCTCGCTGAGCGTCCGGAGCCTGCAGGAGTACCACGCGCGCGAAGCGCGCCCGCCCAGCTTCCCAGCGGGGTGACTCAGTCCCCGATGCAGCGACCGAGCCCGACGCTCGCGTCGCGGCAGGTGGCGCCCGCCGCGCAGTCGGCGTTCGAGCGGCAGCCGGCGAAGCAGACGCGCGCGCTCCTGGCGCCGCCCAGGGCCGTGAGGGGGAAGCAGCCGAGGCCGGCTTCGCACGCAGAGGCCTCGGCGCAGGGCGTGTGGCAAGCGCCCTCGAGGCAGCGCGTGCCCGGGGCGCACTGCGCGTCGAGCGTGCAGCCGCTCGGCGCGCAGACCGTGCCTCGCCCGCTGCGCGGGATGCAGCCGAAGCCGGCGCCACAGTCCGCGGGCGTCGCGCAGCGCAGGAGGCAGCGCTGCTCGAGGCCCGGGGAGCCGTCCAGACCGACGATGGCACCCGCCTCGCACACGTCGAAGCCGGCCTGGCGGAGAATGCCGGCCTCGTCTACCGAGCAGACGCCGTCGCGGCCGTTCGCGCCGAGGAGGCAGCGCCCGTAGCCGAAGGGGTGGAAGCAGTCGGAGTGGCGCGTGCAGGGCGCGCCGAGGTTCGGCGCCTCGGGTCCGGACGCGAAGGGCGCCGTGGGCGTCGCGAGGTCGCGGAAGGGGTCGAGCGAATCCGGGACGCAGACGCCGCGGCCCGGATCGGCGACGGAGGTATTCGAGAGGCATTTGTACCCCTCGGCGCAGCCGCCCCGGCTCGCCGGCCACGAGGCCGGGTCCTCGGGGTCGGCGTCCACGCCCAGCGTGCAGGGCGCGAGGCAGATGTTCTGGCGACCGGTGAGGAAGGCGCCGCTTCGGGCGCCGCCGCAGCGGCCCTCGCCGTTGCACTCCGCGTCCCCGACGCAGCCCGGGCCGAAGCAGCTGCCGCCCGGGAAGATGACGACGTCGTCGCCATCGTAACGGGTGACGCGTGTCTCCCGCCGGCATGCGCCGCCGTCTTCGCATTGCGCCGTGACCTGGCAGCGGTCGCCGGCCTGCGCCCGCGGGTCCCCGTCCACCTCGCAGGCGAAGGCGTCGAGGTTGCAGCGAGGGTCGACTCCCCCGAGCACCACGAGCTCATCGGCGCCGGCCTCGCCGCAGGGGCTCGGCTCCGCGGCGCAGTCGGCTTCGGACTGGAGACCCGGGATGCCGTTCGTCTCCTCGCGGACGAGCGCCTCGCGGGCGCAGTCGGCGTCCTCGAGGCAGCCGTCGACGCACGCCCCCTCGTCGCCCCGCGCGCCGAGCCGGCCCCGGCACGCCCAGCCGTCCCGGCAGAGGTCGTTCCCCTCGGCCGAAGGGTCGCAGCGAAGGAAACACGCGCCTTGGCCCGGGAAGCCCGGGACCTCCCGGCAGGTCATGAAGTCGCCGCAGAGCGCGGGCGCTCTCAGACAATCCGGCGTGTCGACAGCGAGCCCGTCGAGGGTGCAGAAGCCGCCCGGGAAGCGTGGGCTCACGCGCCCCGGAGGATCACCAGGCGTGGGGACCGGGGGCGGCAGCTCCGGCTGGCATACGCCGACGCGGCAGCCGCCGGATGTTCGACACGCGACGCCGTAGCCACGGTCCAGACCCGTGTCCGGGCCCATGTCGGGCGGCGGCGGGGGCGGGAGGCACGACGTGAAGCCCACCTGGCGGAGCGTCGGGCAGCCCCACTCGTCCTCGTCCTCCGCGAGCTCCTCGGTGTCGAAGGCGCTGCGGGCATAGCGGAAGTCGAAGTCGTCGCAGAGCGCGGTTTCCTCGGCCCAACCCCCGAGGAACGTGACGCTGCAGGTCCGGGGCCCGGGCGCGCAGCACACGCCGAGCGCACCGCCGGGGCCAGGCACGCGCGGGTCCATCGCGGGCGCGTCGTCCGCCCCGCAGCCCGCGAGGAGCAGAAGGACCGGCAGAGAGAGCGTATGCGGGCGCCTCGGTTTCACGCGCAGCGCGCCCCCGTGCAGCGCTCGCCGGGGCGGCACTCGCCGTCGAGGGTGCAGGAGGCGCGGCACTCGCGCTCCCCGCCGCTCGCGCCGTCGAAGTCCACGCACGCCTCTCCCGCCGCACACTCCGTCGCGTCGGCGCAGGCCGTGATGCAGCGGCCGAAGCTGTCCGCGGTCTCCCCAGCGCAGAGCTGGTCTCGCGGGCACTGCGCGTCGGCCGCGCACGCGGCGAAGCAGACGGACTCCGTGAGGTCGATCGCGAAAAGGTCGTCCAGCGGTAGGCAGCCGAGGCCGTCGGCGCAGGCGTCCGCTGCGTCGCAAAGGGCGAAGCACGCGCCCGCGAGGCAGCGCGCTCCGCTCCGGCACTCGGCATCGCGGGAACAGCCCGTCGCGGCGCAGATGCGGGCGCCCGAGCCAGTCCCGTCGGGGATGCACCCGAAGCCGGCGGGGCAGGCGTCGGGGCCGTCGCAGGTCGGCAGACAGGCGGTCTCCTGCGTGGGCGCCGGGCGGGTGCTCACGACGAGAGCCTCGGCGTCGGGGCAGACGTCGAAGCCCGCAGCTTCGAGGGGCCCGGCCTCGGCCACGGTGCAGAGCCCGTCGCGGCCGTTGAGGCCGACCAGGCAGTCGCCGTAGCCGAAGGCGTTGAAGCACTCGGTGGGCTCGGTGCAGGACGCACCCAGGTTGGGCGTGCGAGGACCAGAGCCGAAGGGATGCCGCGGGGCGCCTGCGAAGTTGAAGGGGTCGCGGTCGTCCCTGACGCACACCCCGCGTTCCGGCCGGGCCGCGTCGAGCTCCGCCAGGCACTGGAAGCCGTCCGGGCATCCGCCGCGACCGGTCACCCAGGTCGCGGGGTCGTCGGGGGAGGACCCCGCGCCCAGCTCGCACGCCCGCAGACAGTAGGTCGCGCCGCTGGTCCAAAACGCCGCGCGCGCGCCGCCGCAGATCTCGCGGGCCCCGCACACGTCATCGCTGCCGCAGCGGCGGCCCACGCCCGCGCCGGGATCCCGAGGCGGGTCGACCGGCTGGCAGGTGAAGGTGTCGAAGTCGCACGACGAGACGACGATCAGGGCGACGTTGGCGTCGGGTCCCGCGCCGCGGCAGGGGTCGGGCTCGCGGAGGCAGTCCAAGGCGCTCTGGCATCCCGGGATCCCGTTCTCCTCCGTGCAGTCGAGGATCGCGTCGCTGAGGCAGTCCCCAACGGCGTCGAGGCAGCCCGTGACGCATGCGCCGCCCTCCTCGATCTCGGCGCAGGCCCAGCCCGCGCGGCAGACGTCGTTGCCGGGCGCGCGGGGGTCACAGCGCGGAAGGCACATGCCGCCGAAGGCGAGACTCGTCACCTCGACGCAGATCATCTCCTCACCGCAGAGCGTCGGGTCGTCCAGGCAGTCGGCGGTGGCGGCGTCGAGTCCGTCGAGGGTGCACACGCCGCCCGGGAAGACCGGCGAGCGGCGTGCCCGCAGATCGCCGCGCCCCGCGCCCGGCGGCGGCAGCTCGCGCTGGCACACGCCCATGGCGCAGTCGGTCGTCGCGCGCCACGGCCCGCCCAAGGGCTGGCGCGGTGGCCCGAGGTCGATCTCGACCTCCACGCAGGAGCTGCTCGGCGGGACGCGCCAGCGCGGACACCCGACGTCGTCCGTGTCGTCGATGAAGTCGGCGACGCCGCACGCGCTCGGGCAGACGTCCAGGCTCGGCGCCCAGCCCCCGAGCTCGGAGCACTCGCAGGACGGGTCGTCAGCCCTCGGACAACAGACGCCGGGGGCGCCGTCGGGGCCGGGCACCGTGACGCGCGCATCGCTCGGCCCCGCGTCCGGCGCGGAGGTGCCGCCGGCGCAAGCCGCCGTGAGCAGGAGCGTGAGCCCGAGCGGGCGCGGCGTCATCGGTAGGCCTCCTCGGTACAGCGCTCGCCGCTGCGGCAGTCGCCATCGCGCGTGCAGGCCCACTCGCCCCCGGGCGGGCACTCCACGTCGCCGCGACACGCATCGCCGGCCTGCGCCGCGGCCCCGGGATCGCACCTCAGAAAGCAGGCGCCCTTGCCGGCGCCGACCTCGAGGCAGGTCATGCGGTCACCGCAGAGGTCCGTCGTCGACACGCAGTCGCAGCTCGGTGCGGGCTCCCGGGGGCAGCACACACGCCGAGCACCCCGCCGGGGCCCGGCACGAGGTCTCCGCCCTCGTCGGGTGACGGGTCGCCCCCGCCCAGGCCCGGGCCCCCGTAGCCCGAGCAGGTGCACGCGAGTCCGAGCATCGCGACGCCGAGCGCCACTGCCTTCGCTCCCGCTCCGCCCATGGAACGAATGTGCCAGCTTGGTCGCTCTTCGGCCAGAGCGGAGGGGGTTGATGGCCGCGCAGCTCCCCGCTATCCCCATCCGACCTACGAGGAAGTCCCATGGAACGAGAGCCCATGACGCCCGCCGGGCACGCCCGCCTCAAGGAGGAGCTCGCCCGCCTCAAGGCCGAGATGCCGAAGATCTCCGAAGAGATTGGCACCGCCGCGGACCACGGGGACCTGAAGGAGAACGCCGAGTACCACGCCGCCCGTGAGAAGCAGGGCATGGTGGTCGCGCGCATGACGGACATCGAGGACCAGCTGGCTCGCGCCGAGGTCATCGACCCGGCGCAGCTCGGCGGGGACCGGGTGAAGTTCGGCGCCATCGTCGAGCTCGAGGACGTCGACTCCGGCAAGTCGGTCACCTATTCGATCGTCGGCCGCGCCGAGACGGATGTCGGTGCGGGCAAGATCAGCGTGACCTCGCCCGTCGCCAAGGCGCTCATCGGCCGCGAGCCGGGCGACGAGGTGCGCGTGAAGACCCCGGGGGGTCTCCGCACCTACGAGGTCGTCGACGTCGGCTGGCTCGAGGGCTGAGGGCGTGCTCGTGCCCACGCCCGCCCGAGCGGGCGCGTGCTGAAGGGGCTCGCGCCGCGGCGCGCGCTCCTCGCGGGCGCGGCGCTCGCCCTCGCGGAGGCGCTGGTGGTGCTGATCACGGGTGAGGGAACGAGCGACGCGACGCTTCGCTACGCCGCGGCCGCCATGCCCGTCGTCATGAGCGTGGTGCTCGTCGTGGCCGGGGCGGAGGGCCTGGCCACGCTGGCCGGGAAGAACGGCGACGACGCCCGGCTCATCCGCGCCCGACTCTGGGGCGGCATCGTGGGCGGGGCCGCCGCCATTCTGGTATGGGCCGCCGAGCACCAGGCGGGGGAGCGCTTCCGCGAGGCGAGCTGGCTCGAGATGGGCGCCGTGCTCGCGGCGGTCGTCGTGGCGGCCGCCGTCGCGCCGCAGCCGCCGGCTGATCCGAGGCAATCGATCCGTGCCCGACCAGCTGGGCGACGGCGCCGACCTGCCCGGCGACGGCCTCGTCTCCGTGGTGTTCACCCCGGCGGGGGTGCACGCCGACGCCGCGCCCGGGACCTCACTGCTCGATGCGGCGCGAGCGGGCAACGTCGACCTCGACTCGACGTGTGGCGGCCGTGGCCTCTGCGGCCGCTGCCAGGTCACCCCGTCCATCGGCGAGTTCGCCAAGTGGGGCATCACATCCGACGAAGCCTCTGTCTCGCCGTGGACCACGTCGGAGACCGACTACAAAGGTCGTCGAGC
>CALCTH010000299.1 GCA_937893795.1 uncultured Myxococcales bacterium
GTGTCGCGTGACGTCACGTTCGTTCACGTCGAGGAGCGCAGCGTGGATGGCTAGCGCGTAGCTCACGTCGGCTTGGCTGAGCGCCCCGGCGCGCCCGTATCCCCAGCCCACCATCATGCCCTCGGTGGTTTGGTAGAAGCGGAACGATGCATTCGCGAGGAACACGCCGAAGCCGAGCATGACGGCGCCGAGGTCGACCAGATAGGCGTGCTGCTCCGGGTCGTCCGTGTAGGCCTGCGGCGCGCTACCGGCGATGTAGTACGCGACGGCGCGGGCGAAGGACGCCACGAGCGCCACGGGATCGTCGAGGGCAGCCGGGTCGTAGGGAACGGGCAGCGGCTCACCTGGCGCGAGCGGCGCATCGACCGGCGCGTCATGTTCGACCGGGCCGGTGAGCGGATGCGACATGCCCGCCAGCGCGTCGGCGACGCTCGGTTGCTCGTCGGGCTCGAGCACGAAGCTCCAGTGGCGGACGCCGGCATGCTCCGCGACGCAGGAGAAGAACTCGAGCGCCATCTCCTCGTCCGTGAGCGTGCCGTCCACGGGGAAGTGCTCGGGGGTCGGGGTCAAGAGCACCGACGCGGACCGGAAGGTCTGATGACCGCCGAGCAGCTCGAGCCACCAGCCCGTCGCGTCGAAGAGCCAGTCGACGGTCTCGTCCTCGCGTTGCCCCATGCTTGGACCGTACTTCACGTTCCACCCTGGCGGACCGGAAATGTCGCACCATGGCGCCGTGCTCTCGCTTCGCATGGCGCGGCCCGGGGACGGCCACGCGCTCGCCGTGATCTATGCACCGGTGGTGCGCGATACGGCCGTCTCCTTCGAGGCGACGCCTCCGACCGCCGACGCGATGGCGGGGCGCGTGGAGGCAACTCTCGCGACCCACCCGTGGTTGGTGGCGGAGCGCGGAGACGCCCTCGTGGGCTACGCCTATGCGTCGCCGCATCGGACGCGACCCGCCTACCGATGGAGCGCCGAGACGAGCGTCTACGTGCATCGGGACGCGCGGCGGAAGGGCGTGGCGCGCAGGCTCTATGGCGCGCTGCTCGCGCAGCTCGAGCTGTTGGGCTTCGCCACGGCGCTCGCGGGGGTGACCGTCCCGAACGAGGCCAGCGTCGCGCTTCATCGCGCGCTCGGGTTCACGCGCGTCGGGCTCTACCGGCGCGTCGGCTTCAAGCGGGGCGCCTGGCACGACGTGCTCTGGCTCGAGCGAGCGCTCGGCGAGCCAGGCCATCCGCCGAGGGAGCCCGCCACCCCGGCCGCGCTCGCCGGCACCGACGCCTGGGCCGCCACCTTCACGCGGGGCCGACCTTGAGCGAGGGCGGCGACGACACCAGGACGGGGCGATGCCGGTCGTTCGTCTGAGCTCGCCCGCGGGAGACGCCGTCATCGAAGCGGCCGAGGGAGACCTGCTCCGCGACGTGCTTCGTCGCGCCGGCGCGAGCCCCCACAACGGGCGCGCGCGGATGCTGAACTGCAAGGGTCTCGGCTCCTGCGGCACCTGCGCCGTCAGCGTCGCGGGTCCCGTCGAGCCCGCGGCGCTGACGCGCATGGAACGGTGGCGCCTCGGCTTCCCTCCCCACGACGCCCAGCGATCCCGGGCGGCCGGGATGCGCCTCGCGTGCCAGGTGCGCATAGGCGGCGACCTCGACGTGCGGAAGCGCCCGGGCTTCTGGGGCGCGGTCCCCGATGGCGAGGCTCCATGTGCTACGGCAGAGCCATGAAGCGACGCGAAGTCCTACAGGTGGGCGCCGGGACCGCCTTGGCGCATGGGCTCGTGACGAGCCTCGGATGCGGCGCCCAGCCCGGCGAGAACGGAGGCGGGATGAGTGGCCACGAACACCACGCGGGCGGCGAAGCCGCGGCCGCACCGACGAGCGACGCGCTCGGTCTTCACGCGGCCGCCGCGCGCTGCATCGAGGCCGGCGAGGCCTGCCTGAGCCACTGCCTTCGCAGGCTGGCCACCGGCGACACGTCGATGGCTGATTGCGCGCGCGAGGTCCACCAGATGCTGGGCGTCTGCAAGGCCATCGGTCCACTGGCGACCAATGCCTCGCCGCACCTGCCCGCGCTGGCTGCCGTCTGCCGCGACGTCTGCACCTCGTGCCGGGAAGCGTGCGCGCCGCATGTCGACCATCACCGGGAGTGCGCCGCCTGCCACGCCGCCTGCGCCGAGGTCATCGAGGCCGCGGCCGCCGTCATCGGCTGAGCCGGGCGCTCAGGTCACGCAAGGATCCGGCGCCGAGGTCGGGCCGCACCCGGAAGCCCGAGCTGAGCCGGGCCGCGCCGCGGTAGCCGCCTTCTCCCCGCGGTAGGCGCTCGACCCAGGCCCGCAGCTCCACCGCGTCTCCGGGGAGCAGTGCGGTCTCGTTCAGGAAGAGCGGTCCATCGACGCGCGGCGAGGCGAGTAAAGCGTCGAGCGCGGCGTCGCCCTCGGGCACGCGCTCGAGCAGGTGGAAGCTCTCGGGGACGAGCCACCGAAGCGCTGCCGGCGCGTCGAGCGCCACCACCTCCTGCGCGACCCGCAACCGAAGCCCCCGCGGCGAGCAGCGCACGTCGCGCAGGGCGTACACCGGCGGCCGGGAGCGATCGCCAGGATCGGACTGCTCGACGGCGAAGGCCCAGCGGAAGGCGACGGCCTTCTGGCCCGTGAAGGGCGAGCGCTCGAGCGCCGGACCGAGCACCTCGCCGCGCAGATGCACGCGGCCGATACCCTCTAACGTCTCGAGCCGGCGATGCGGGAGCAGGAAGCCGAGGACGCGACGCCACCAGTCCACCCGGGACCCGTCGCAGCGCCACACCGCGACGTCAAGCCACACTGCGACGTCAAGCCACACTGCGCCGAAGCCGCGCAGGTCGTCACGAGGCTTCCTGTTGGGCAGGCGGACTCTCGACGAGCCGGAGCCGAGCGATGGCCTCCAGAAGCGCTGGCGTGCGAAGCGGCTTTGGAAGGAAGTCGTCCATGCCGGCCTGGCGACAGCGCTCCTCGTCGCCCACGAGGGCGTTGGCCGTGAGGGCCACGATGGCCGGAGGCGCCGCTTCGAGCTTGATGAGCTCCGTCGCCGTCAGCCCGTCCATGCGCGGCATGCGGACGTCCATGAGCACCAGGTCGAAGGCGGCGCCGTTCCGCACCACCTCGAGCGCCTCGAGACCGTCTTCGGCGCTCACCACCTCACAGCCGAGCTTCTCCAGCGTGCGGACGGCGATGGTGCGGTTGAGCTTCTCGTCTTCGACGACGAGCACGCGGAGCTCGAGCGGCGGCGTCACGGCCTCCGGCGCGGCCGGGGCCTCGCGAAGCGGAAGACGGAGCGTGAAGGTCGCGCCCTCGCCCTCTGCTGCGTCGGCGAGCGTCGCGTCGCCGCCGGCCCGGCGGGCCAATGCGCGCGTGAGCGCGAGGCCGATGCCCTGCCCCGCGCGCGCGTCATGGTCGCCCTCGCTGAGCGTCTCGAGGGGCTCGAAGATGCAGCCGCGGCGATCTTCGGGAACGCCCGCGCCCTCGTCCGCGACCTCGACGACGAGCGCCCCATCCTCGACGCGCGCCCGCACGCAGCCCTTCCCGGAGGCGTGCCGCACGACGTTGTCGATGAGGTGCCGGAGCCCGATCTGGAGCGCCTCCTGGTCGACGAGGAAGGTCGCCTCGAGCAGCTCGGGCGCCACGTCGAGGCGCATGGAGGGCGCGATGGCCCGCGCCATGCGCTCCACGCTCCTTCCGGGACGAAGCGCGCGCGGACGCGCGGGCGGCAACGTCCCGCCATCGGCGCGAGAGAAGTCGAGGAGGTCGGTGGTACGTCGAAGCGCGAGCTCCACCTGGCTGCGGACGAGGCGCAGATCCGACGCGCCCGCTTCGCCACGCTCCACGCCCTCCGCGAGCAGCCCGATGGCGGCTGCCAGTGGGCTCCGCAGCTCATGGGCGATGGAGTTCAGGATGCGTGTCTTCGCCTTGATGCCCGCCAGAGCGTCGTCGCGCGCACGGGCCAGCGCATGTTCCTGATGGTCCCGCGCCCGAAGCAGCGCCGACACCGTCATGAGGAGATCGAGCGGGATGATGACGAGGAAGGTCGCCCGGACCACAGCGATGGCGCCCTCGTCCACGATGGGAGTGGCGCGTGGGATCACGACGAAGGTGAGCGCGAAGAACTCGGCCAGGAGAAAACCGATGGCGACGCTGCGCGCCCGCCGATGCCGGGAGGGCAGCCAGAGGAAGAGCGCCGGCGTGTTCGTCGCGAGGAAGAGCTCGCAGAGGGAACCGGGCAAGAGCGTGCCGACGAGTCCCACGACGGCCGCGAGGAAGCCCACCGTGGCCACCCGGGCCGCGTCGAAGCGTGCCGTGCGCACGCACCACCAGCCGGGCGCGAGCGTGGCGAGCACCACGGCCATGAGCACGAGCACCTTGCCCTCGCCGGTGCTGGCGGCCAGCGGGCTCAGCCCGAGCACCGTCACGGCCGTGGAGACCGCGAGGTACTCCTGCATGGCCTGAGCTGCGAAGCGGTCCTCGCCCTGGAGATCCGCGAAGGGACGGTCCCACCACCCCACGCTTTCGCTCTCCGAAGCCTCCCCGTCGCGCATCGATGCTCTCAGCCGACACGAGAACGACGACGACGGTGGACTCTGAAGGCTAGACCGTCGGGTCGCGTCGGCCTCCTCTCGTGCTCAGGGCACGCGGCGCTCGTGCTGTACCCAGTCGACCTCCATCGTCCAGGGGCCGCTCATCGGGTCGGGCTTGATCTTCGCGAAGTTGAGAATGGCGAAGAGCGGTTCGGGGAAGAGCGCGCCCTGGCCCGCCGCGCGGTAGACCTCCGTTCCGTCGAGGCGGAAGACGAGGTCGTCGCCGTCCCACTCGACGGCGTACTCGTGGAACTCCGCGAGCGTGGCCTGCTGCACGAGCAGCTGCGACTGCCAGTCACCGGAGGCGCATTCGCCGAGGCGCTCGATGGCCCGAGCGGCGTAGTGGTCCGGCCCGCCGTCGCTGTGGTGCTCGAAGATGTCGATCTCCCCCGAGCCGGTCAGCGGCCAGCAGACGTTTTCGTCCGGCTCCTCGATCGGTGGCTCGTTGTTGTACGCCCCCAGGAGCCACCAGGCCGGGAACATGCCCGTCGTCCCGCTCTCCGGGACCCGAAGCCGCGCGGTCCAGCGGCCCTTCACGAACTCGCGCCGGTTCTTCGAGGCGATGCGCCCCGCGACGTAGGGCGTGTCCGGATGGGTCTCGCCCTGCTTGTTCACGTTGTCGCAGGGGGCGGGCTCGCCGAGGTCCACCACCCGGAGCTTCAACGTGCCGCCGGACACCTCCCGCGTGCCGTGGGCGCCATCGCGTACGTAGCACTGGTCTTCCTGGTTCACCCAGAGCAGCTGATCCTGCCAGTTCGACGCGTCGAAGGCGTCGAAGTCGTCGCGGAAGTCCACCTCCCAGCGCGCCGGGGCGGGCGTCTCCCGCGGGGGCGGCGTTCCCGCCGTCGAACAGGCGGCGAGGCTCGCCGCGGCTAGCATCCCGATCACGAGGCTCGTCCGCATCCGCTCTCCTTCGCGCGCGAGCATGCCACGACCGCTCCCCGCCATGGGCATCGGGAGCCGCTCGCGCGTCCTGCGCGTGGTACCCACGCCCATGCTTCTTCGCCTCGCGCTGCTCGCCGTCGCGCTTTGGGGCTGCGGCTCGAGCGGTCCCCGCGCGCTCTTCGACGGCGGCGCGGACCAGGGCCAGGACCTCGGGACGGCGGAGCTTCCACCGCCAAATCGCTGCGGGAACACGCTCCTCGACGACGACGAGGCCTGCGACGACGGCGACCAGCTGGCCGGCGACGGATGCGCCGAAGACTGCGCGCTCGAAGAGGGCTGGGAGTGCCCCGTACCCGGGCTTGCCTGTGTCCCGGCTGCCTGCGGCGACGGCATTCGCGCTCGGAGCGGGAGCTTCGGCGAAGGATGCGACGACGGTGGCACCGAGTCCGGTGACGGCTGCTCACCCACCTGCGAGGTCGAGCCCGGCTGGGTCTGCGACGGCTTCGGCACCTGCCGGCTCACCACCTGCGGCGACGGCGTCCGCGAGGGGAGCGAGTCCTGCGACGACGGCAACGACGACCCCTTCGACGGCTGCGGCGGATGCCTGGTGCTCCCGGTCTGCCGCGACGGAGCTTGCCCCGCGGAGTGCGGCGACGGCCTCGTCTTCCCCGGCGAGCCTTGCGACGACGGGAACCTCCGGGACGGCGACGGATGCTCGTCGAGCTGCACCCTCGAGGCTGGCTGGGCCTGCGAGGCGCTTGCGGAGGAGGTTGGGGAGGAGCTCGCCGTCCGGGCCGTGTTCCGGGACTTCATCTTGAACCCGGCGCCGGGCGCCGAGGCCTTCGGGCACCCCGACTTCACCGACACGCTGGCCACCGTGGGTATCTCGCGGGGCATGGTCGCCGAGCGCCTCGGGGAGGACGGCCTGCCGGTCTATACGGGGCGCTGCACGAAGGGTTCCGCGGACCCCGACGCCTGCCAGGGCGTGGGCGCCAGCCGCTGGCAGAGCCACGGCGAAGAGCTCTTCCGCCAGTGGTACGCCGGGGGCGACCTCGCCATCGAGATCCCGGGAGAGCTGCTCTTCCGCGAGTCTCGCGTGCGCCCGGGGACCTTCACCTTCGCTCGGCCCTCGGGCGGGTTCTTCCCCGTGGATGACCAGGGGTGGTTCGCGCCCGCGGATGAGCTCTCGGCCCCGGGCTGCGGACGCTCGAACAACTTCGGCTTCACCTCGGAGGTCCGCTACTGGTTCACCTTCGAGGGCGGCGAGACGCTGACCTTCGGGGGCGACGACGACGTCTGGGTCTTCGTGGGGAGCGCGCTCGCCCTCGATCTCGGAGGGCTTCATCCGCGCCTCGAGGCCACCATCACGCTCGGCGCGGACGGCGTGGCCACGTGCCGGGGAGCCTGCGTCGAGGAGCGGCGCGACCTCGGCCTCGTTCCGGGCCAGCTCTACGAGATCGCGCTCTTCCACGCCGAACGCCGCGGCTGCGAGTCCAACTTCCGCATCGACCTCGACGGCTTCGACCGGATCCGCTCGGCCTGCGCGGAGGTCTGCGGCGACGGCATCCTGACGCCGGGCGAGCAATGCGACGACGGGAACGACGTCGACACGGACGGCTGCGCCAACGACTGCACGTTCAACATCATCTGAGTCGGCTCCCGCCGGCTCAGGGCGCGCGCGTGAGCACCTCGGCACCCTCGGCCGTGACGAGCACCGTGTGCTCGAACTGGGCGGACAGCGCGCCCGCGCGGGTGCGCATGGTCCAGCCGTCGTCATCGAGCACGACCGAGGCGTCGTTGCCGAGCACCAGGATGGGCTCGACGGTGAGCGCCACGCCCGCGCGGAGCCTTCGTCCCGTCCCGCGGCGCCCGACATGGTGCACGTGCGGCGGCTGGTGCATGCGCCGGCCGATGCCGTGACCGCCCACCTCCGTGACGACGCTGCAGCCTTCGCGCCGAGCGAGCTCCCCGCAGGCGTGGCCGACGTCGCCGAGGCGCGCGCCGTCCCGAAGCACGGCGATGCCCACGGCGCGGCAGCGCTCGGCCGTCGCCAAGAGATGCGCCGCGTCGGGACCGAGGGGCTCGAGCGCGAAGGTCGCGCAGGTGTCGCCGTGCCACCCGCCCAGCTCGCTCGTGACGTCGACGGACACCAGGTCACCAGGCGCGAGCACCTCCGTGGCGCGCGGGATGCCGTGGCAGGCGACGTCGTTGACGCTCACGCAGACGGCGGCCGGGAACCCGTGGTACCCGAGCTGTGCGGGCCGTGCGCCGCGCTCCGCCGTGTCTCGCCGAACGAGGGCGTCGAGCTCGCCCCCGGTCATGCCGGGCCGGAGGGCGGCGCCGACGCGGGAGAGCGTCGCGGCGGCCACTCGTCCCGCCCGCCGCATGGCGTCCATCTGCCGCGCGAGGAGTCGCTCCATGACCCTGGCGTCGCATCGCCCGGACGGACGATCCAATACCAAATCGGTATCGGCCCGCGGCTACGGGCCGCGCTATCGTCGCGCCGTGAGCCTGGCGCAGATCGAGTACTTCGTCGCCATCGCCGAGGAAGGGCACATGGGCCGCGCAGCCCAGCGTCTTCACGTGTCGCAGCCGCCGCTGAGCCGCCAGCTTCGCGCCCTCGAGGACGAGCTGGGCGCGCCCCTCTTCACCCGCACGCCGCGTGGCATGCACCTATTGCCCGCCGGCGAGGCCTTCCTGGCCGAGGCGCAGCGGATCCTCGGCGCGGTGGCCGCGGCCCGGCGCGCCGTGGAGCGCGCGGGCCGGGACCCTTCCGCGTAGCGCGCCGGAGTCAGGCCGACTTGGCGAGGGCCTGATCGAGGTCGGCGAGGATGTCGTCGATGTGCTCGATGCCGATGCAGAGGCGAATCATGTCGGGCGTCACGCCCGCCGAGGTGAGCTCCTCCTCGGTCAGCTGCCGGTGCGTCGTGGATGCCGGGTGGGCGGCGAGCGACTTCGTGTCGCCGATGTTCACGAGGCGCAGGAAGAGCTCGAGCGCGTCGTAGAACTTCACGCCGGCGTCGAAGCCGCCCTCGCTGCCGAAGGTGAGCAGCGCCGAGGGCTTGCCGTCCGTGTACTTCTTGGCGAGCTCGTAATAGGGCGAGTCCGGCAGACCCGCGAACTTCACCCACGCGACGCGCGGATGCTCACTCAGGTACTTCGCGACCGCGAGCGCGTTGTCGCAGTGGCGCTCCATGCGGAGGGGCAGCGTCTGCAACCCTTGAAGGATGTTGAAGGCGTTCATGGGGCTCAGAGCCGAGCCCGTGTTGCGGAGCGCCACCGTGCGCACGCGACCGATGTAGGCCGCGGGACCGAGCGCCTCCGTGTAGACCACACCGTGGTAGGACTCCTCCGGCGTGTTGAGCATGTGGAAGCGCTCCTTGTGCTCCGCCCAGGGGAAGTTGCCGCCGTCGACGATGACGCCACCGAGCGAGTTGCCGTGGCCGCCCATGTACTTCGTGAGCGAGTCGACGACGATGTCCGCGCCCCAGGCGATGGGCTTGATCAGCGCCGGCGTCGCCACCGTGTTGTCGACGATGAGCGGGACCCCGTGCGCGTGCGCCATCCCGGCGAGGGCTTCGAGGTCGACGATGTTGCCCGCCGGGTTGCCGATGCTCTCGCAGTAGACGGCGGTCGTCTTGTCGTCGATGAGCGCCTGCATCGCCTCCACGCTGTCATCCTTCGCGAAGCGTACCTCGACGCCGAGCTTCGGCAGCATGTGGCGGAAGAGCGTGTAGGTGCCGCCGTAGAGGAGCGGCACGCTGACCACGTTGTTGCCCTGCTCGGCGATGTTGACGATGGAGTAGTGCACCGCCGCGCTGCCCGCCGAGAGCCCGAGCCCGGCGATGCCGCCTTCGAGCGCCGCCGCGCGCTGTTCGAGCACGTCGACGGTCGGGTTCATGATGCGCGTGTAGATGTTTCCCGGAACCTTCAGGTCGAAGAGGTCCGCCCCATGCTGCGCGTTGTCGAACTCGTACGCGATGGTTTGATAGATGGGAACGGCGACGGCCTTGGTGGTCGGGTCGGCCTTGAAGCCAGCGTGAATCGCGAGAGTTTCGTCTTTCATCGGATCGTCCTCGAGGTGGGCGTGCCGTCAGCGCGGCGTTCTCAGCTGAAGCGGGTCGTCGGGGTCGACGTCCGGCATGAACTGCTGCCGTCGGTCCATGTTCGTGAGCTGATACACGAGGCCTAGCCAGTTGTTGAAGATGGCCTTGGCCGTATCGCCCCACGTGTTGTCGAGCTGACGCGCGAGCGCAGCCTCGAGGGCCTTGTCGCCCGGAGATCCGGCGAGGGCGCTCTCGTAGACGTCGCGCGTCATGGCTTCGACGGCGGCGAGCGCCGGCGCCGGGAAGTAGCGCTCCGGGTGGGGAGGCGCATCGCGCTCGCCCTTCGCGTGGCGGCGCACCTCGCGCCGGTACTCCTTGAGCAGGCTGACGACCTCGTACTCGGGGTGGCCCTGGAAGTAGACGACGCGGATCTGGTCGGGGCTGACCGCGAGATGCACCTCGCCGACGTCGTTCTTGGCGAGCACGGTGAGGCCGGCGCTCTCGACCTGGGCGACGGAGACGTCGTTGTAGCGTGAGTGCGGCGCATCGAAGCGCGTGTTCACGTCCCGGAGCAGCGGATGGGCGCTTCGGGCGTGGTGATGCCCGAAGACGCCCCAGCGCTTGCCGCCGGGGAGGGGCGTCCGGACCAGGCCGTGCAGATGCTGCCAGAGGGCGTGGCTTGCGAGGCAGGAGCAGAGCACCGAGGCCACGTTGTCGCCGGCCCACTCGACCACGCGGACCAGCGGCGTCCAGAACGCTTCGAGCTCGAGCGCCGGCGTCTCCACGTTGGCCCCGCTGATGATGAGCGCGTCCAGGCCCCGTTCCGTGAGGGTCTCGAAGCGCTCGTAGTACTGCTCCACGTACGCCTGCGCCTCCGGGCCACGGCGCAGCTCCGGAAGCGAAAAGGGATGCACATAGAACTGCGCGATGCGGTTGCAGCTCCCGACGAGGCGGATGAACTGTCTCTCCGTGGCCTGGAGCGCCGCGTCCGGCATCATGTTCAGGAAGCCGACGTGGAGCTCACGGATGTCCTGCCGCTCGGCCCGTTCGCGCGAGAGGATGTCGTGGCCCTGCGACCGAAGCCGGTCGAAGGTGGGAAGCGCGCTGTGGGCGACCAGGGGCATCCGCCCGTAGCCGTTACCCCAAGCCCCCCGGGCAGACAAACCCGATCCGGGTGACCGTGAGCGAGGACCCGCATACGCAGGGCACGCCCTTGCGGGTGGACGACCTCCGTCGCAAGACTTGCCGGCTCCCCCCCGCCATGCCCCTCGACTCCCTCGACTCGCTCCGCGACTCCCTCTGGCTCTGGGGCGCTCTTCCGGCGCTGGCTCTGGCCGCGCTCGCGCTCACCATCCGGGGCCGTGGCCCCCAATGGCGGCGTTTTCCCGCCGGCTTGCGGGCGTTTCGCGCCTCCGAGTCCGGCGTCGCGACGGGCCTGGCCGGAAGCATCGGCGCCCTCGGGAGCTTTGGCGCGGCCACCGCCGTCGGCACGGCAACGGCCGTGAGCCTCGGCGGGGCCGGCGTTCAGCCCAAGGTAAAGCTAATAGGCATCCTCAAAGCGCCGCAACACAGGGGCAGCACGCAACAGGCGGGCCCCGCCGCCCCCCGGCGCGGCCCCTCCGGCCCTGGGGTGTGTTGCCCTCCCGCTCCCCGCCCCCCCCCGCCCGGCGCCCCCCTCCACCCCCCCTGTCGGCCCCCCTCTCATCTCCGTCCCGCTTTTCGTGGCCCCCC
>CALCTH010000300.1 GCA_937893795.1 uncultured Myxococcales bacterium
CGCGCGCGGGACGAGGTACCGCCGCACGCGGACGAGGCGTCGCGGAGGGTCCGCCGGGGCCGCGCGTCGTCGCGGCCTCGGGCCTCGGTAGCGCTGCGCCGGCGCCCGACATCGGTGGCGCGCTCCAGGCGGCCTATCCGAACGAGGAGCGGCGACAGGGGCGCGCGGGCGAGGCCCTCGTTCGCGTGCGCATCGCGCCCAGTGGCCGCGTGCTGGCGGTGGCGGTGCTCCAGAGCACCACCGACGGCTTCGGCCGCGCATGCCGGAACGTGCTCCGCGACTCGCGGTGGGGAGCGCCGCGCGATGCCGGCGGCGAGGCCGTCGCCACCGCCGTTCGGTACCGCTGCCGCTTTCGGCTCCGGTGACGCGCCTCCCCGGGGCGGCCGGCCACGGCGGTAACGCCCCGGGGAGGCCTTCGTGCACCGTCGTTACGGAGCCGCGGGCCGCCCGACTAGCTGAGGTGACGGGCTCGATACTGTTCGCGAAGATCGTAGGCGTGGCGAGGACGCTCGAGGCGCTGGGCGTGCCGGAAGACCGGCTGGTGAGCACGATCGGACGCCCGCTCGTCGTGGACGACCCGGACGAGCGCGTGGGCATCGAGCTCTACTTTCAGCTCTACGAGCTGGGCTACGAGGTGACCGGCCGCCGGGACCTCGGGCTCGCCGTCGCCGTGAACGCCGGGGGCATCGAACGGCTGGGCGTGGTCGGCTTCATGATCAAGACGGCGCCCGACGGCATCACGGCGTGCCAGCGCGCGGCGCGCTACCTCCGGGTCGCCATCGACATGGGCGCGGAGTGGCGCGTGGAGCTCGAGGCCGACCAGGTGCGCATCTCCTTCGAAATCGGCGTCCGTGATCGGCTGAGCCAGCAGCTGGCCATCGAGGCCTCCATCGCGAGCTTCGTGAGCGACTACCGGCGCATCTCGCGGCAGGACATGCGCCCGACGACGGTGCGCTTCCCCCATCCCGGCCCGACGAACGACCTCGGCTTTCGGACCTTCTTCGGCTGCCCCGTCGAGTTCGGCACGGGCAAGTGCGACTTCGTCTTCGACCGCGCCTTCAACGAGCGCGCCGCCATGCCCGACGCCGACCTCGCGATGAACGAGTTCTTCGCGCGCTACGCGGACCGGATGCTCGAGTCAAACGTGCGCTCCATCCAGACGGTGGCCGAGCGGGCGGCGGACCACCTTCGGCGCCACCTCGTCGACGGAGAGCCGACGTCCGAGAGCACGGCGAAGGCACTGGGCATGAGCTCGCGATCGCTACGCCGCAGCCTCGAGCGCGAAGGCACGAGCTTCCGGCAGCTGCTGGACGAGGTGCGTCTCGAGCGCGCGAAGGGACTCCTCGGCCAGGAGAACATCACGGCCAGCGAAGTGGCGTTCCTCGTGGGCTTCGGTGACCTCACGGCCTTCAGCCGCGCCTTCAAGCGCTGGACGGGCACCTCGCCGCGCGAGTTCCGCCTCCGCCTCGCGAGCTGAGCGGGCGCGCTCCAATGAGGGGCACGCGACCGAGACACGGAGCGTGCTCCGCGCACTAGCGTGCGCCTCCATGCCGCTCCCGCCTCACGTCCTCTTTCCGCTCGTGCAGGTCGCGGCGATCGTCTCGGGGACGCCCACGGGCGGGTTCCCGGGCACGGTCGCAGTCGGTGCCGTGCGCGGCTCGCAGGGGGCGATCTTCTGCTCGGGCACCGTCGTCGCCGAGCGCTTCGTGCTGACGGCGGCGCACTGCATCGAAGACGCTCAGCCTTTCGAGGACGCGGGCTATACGCTCGAGGTGTTCTCGGGGGACGACCTGCTGCGCACGGGCTTCGTCGAGCGGGCGGCCTGGGTCGGCACGACTGGGTGGGCCGAAGCCTCACCTTCGTGGGCTTCGGCTGGACGGCGTCCGGGAGAGGCGACGCGGGCGTGAAGCGGCGCACGAGCCTCCCCATCGAGACCGTGCGCGACGGGCGCCTCATCACCTTCGACCCGGCGGGGCGCGGGGGACATGGGCGAAGCGGACTGCGGCATGGCCGACATGGGTGATGGGGTGGGCGACGGCTCGGACGACATGGGGGCCGCGGGGAGCGGGTGCGCTGCGGCGCCGAGGCCGACGCCCCAGGCCATGGCGTTCCTCGCGCTTCTGGGGATGGTCCGGCGCCGCGCTCAACCGAAGGTCGCGAAGGCCTCCGCGAAGGGAGCGTGATTGTCGGGCCCGTAGCCCGGGTCGAAGATCCCGAACGCGACGTGGGTGAACGCGTCGCGCTGGCGCTCGAGCTCCTCCCGATAGAGACGGGCCACCGTTGCCGCGGGGTTCCGGAAGGCGCCGCACCCGAAGGCGCTCAGGACCGCATGACGAACACCCGCGTCGCGCAAGGTGTCGAGCTGAGCGCGGATGCGGAGGCGCGCATCGTCCGGGTCGAAGCGTCGACCCGAGCGGAGGTCCTGGGCGGCGGCACGGAGCTCGTAGAAGGGGAAGACCTCGTCCTCCGGGAGCCAGGGGTAGCCCAGGTCCTCACGCCCGCGATCCTCCGAGCCCCGAATGCACGCGCGGGGGCTCGCAACGTCGAGGAAAACGCGCCCCCCGGCGGCCGAGAGCAGGCGCGTCAGCTCGGGCCGATACCGGTCGGTGCGCGCGTCGAGCTCGTCCTCGGTGACCCGGAAGTGGCAGTCCGTGCGGCGGAACATGTTCTCTTCCTGCGCCGCGGTGCCCTCGACGTAGGCACCGCCGGGGACGAAGGCGTTCGCCATGTTGAGCGCTGCATGGCACGCCCCGAAGCGGCGCGTGGCGGCGCGTGTGACCTCGCCCCAGTCCCCCCGGTGGACCTCCACGACGAGCCCCTCCGCCTCGGGCGCCTCCGCGGCCCAGCGGGCGAGGTTAGCCTGGGCGAGCCGGTGGTAGCGGCCCTCGGCGTCGTCGAAGGCGGCGAGCGTCTCGCGAAGCACCCGGCGACGCGCGACGAGGTCTGGCCGGTCGTAGCCCATCGCGAGGAGCGTGGCTTCGGGCAGTAGCGCGCGACCCGGCATGCTCGTCAGCGTAGCGGAGCTCCGGGTACCCGGCCGAGGCTGGACTCCGGGACGGCCCGCGCCGACGATTCCCCATGCAGGTCACGGGCGAGCGAAGCGTCCTGCTTCTCGTCGCGCTCGCGTGCTCTCCCGGCGCGGACGACGAGGAGGCCCGCCGGGCCATGCGCGAAGCGGAAGTCGAGGCGGCCGCAGCCGTGGCCACTCATCGGGCGAAGGCGGCCGAGGCCCAACCCACTCCGGAGACGACGCCAGCGCCGCACGGTCTGCCCGATCTCAGCGACCCCTCCGCGCTCCTGAACCGCGCCCTCACGCTCGACGACGGCCGCGCCCGGAGCGGGCAGATCCCCGCCGACTCGCTCGCGTTGCGGTGCGTTCGGCTATCCAGGGCGCTCGACGGCGTGGCCGTCGTCGGTGTCGCCCGACGCGACGCCGAGATCCTCTGCGGGCTGCGGGCGATTTTCGTCGGCGACCGCGTCTTCCGGCGCCGAAGGGAAGCCGCGAAGGCGGCTCTCGAGCATGCGAGGTACACCGCGCTCGATCGCGCGGAGAAGAAGCGCGTGGCCCGAGCCATCGTCGCGGAGATTCTCTACGGGCTCGGCAGGGGCCGCGTGACGTCGCTGAGCGAGCTGCCCGATGGCGCCCTCGAGGTGCGGGTCACCGAGCGACGCGGCGGAGGCTCGTCGCGGAGAGACGCCCCCATCGAACCGATCCAGTGGCGCCTCACCATCGCAGCCGAGGGGACGATCACGAGCGAGCGGCGGCCGCGGCCCGACTAGCGCCGGCCCGCATCGCGTCGCGGAGCGTGTCGAGCACCTCTTCGACGATGCGCGCGAGGCGCTTCCGGGGGGCGTGGAGCGCGTACGCCGGCATGCGCGGCAGCGCCCACTCCGCGAGGAGGGGCACGAGGCTCCCGTCCGCCACGCCCTTCGCCGCGACGAAGTCGGGCAGCACGGTGACCCCCTCGCCGCGCCGGACGAGGTCGTCGAGCATGTCGGCATGCGTGACCACGAGCTGCGGCGTGACCTCGACGCGCGCCGCCTCGGAGCCGCGGGAAAAGGGCCAGGTCGACCACACCCGCTCGAGGCGAATCGCGACCACCTGATGCTCCACCAGATCGTGGGGATGCTCCGGCGCGCCGTGCCGCGCGACGTAGTCGGGGCTGGCGACGACCGTGTGCCCATAGTCCCCCAGCACCGTGC
>CALCTH010000301.1 GCA_937893795.1 uncultured Myxococcales bacterium
CCCCGTCGTGCTCGGCCGCGAGGATCGCGGCCCGGCGCGCGTCGAGCGCGTCCGACTTGTTGAAGACGACCAGCCGCGGGATCGCCTCGAGGCCGAGCTGCTGAAGCAGCCCTTCCGTCGTCGCGAGGTGCTCGTCGTGGGCCGGGTCCGAGGCGTCGATGACGTGCAGGAGCACGTCGGCGTCGGCGGCCTCTTCGAAGGTGGCCCGAAAGGCCGCGAAGAGGTCCTTCGGGAGGTCGCGAATGAAGCCCACGGTGTCGCTCAGGACCACGTCGCGCCCGCTCGGAAGCCGTGCGCGACGCGTCCGTGTGTCGAGGGTCGCGAAGAGCTTGTCCTCGGCGAGCACGTCGGCGCCCGTGAGGCTGTTCAGCAGCGTGCTCTTTCCGGCGTTCGTGTAGCCGACGATGGCCAGC
The DNA here is from genome assembly GCA_937893795.1 of uncultured Myxococcales bacterium. Lineage (GTDB taxonomy): Bacteria > Myxococcota_A > Polyangia > Polyangiales > Houyiibacteriaceae > CALCTH01. The sequence goes on from CALCTH010000301.1 coordinate 414, forward strand.
ACGGAGACGCCGCTCCGTGCCCGCCGGGCCCGGCGCTGCTTGCGCTGCTTCTCGAGGCCCTTCAGCTGGCGCCCGAGCCGCGTGATGCGCTCGCGGGCCCGCCGCCGGCCGATCTCGAGCACCGTCTCACCGGGTCCACGGCCCCCGATGCCACCGGTGAGGCGCGAGAGCGCGTCGTCCTTCTGGCCGAGCCGCGGCAGCAGGTACTTCATCTGTGCCAGCTCGACCTGCAGCTTGCCGTCCTTCGATTGGGCACGCTGCGCGAAGATGTCGAGGATGAGCTGCGTCCGGTCGAGGACTTTGAGGTCCGTGATGCGCGCGATGTTCGCAGCCTGCGCCGGCGTGAGCTCCCGGTCGAAGATCAGTACCTCGACGTCGAGCTGCATCGCCCGGATCACCACGTCCTCGAGCTTGCCGCGCCCCAGCACGTACTTGGCGTCGACGCGGTCGCGCACCTGGAGGATCCGGTCGGCGACCTCGACGCCGGCCGTCCGGGCGAGCTCGTCGAGCTCGCGCAGCGAGTCCTCCGCGCCCAGGGCACGGCGCTTGTCCGTGACGTGCACGAGCATCGCGCGGCCATCCTTGGCGAGGACCGGGCGCGCGCGCGCCTGGCGCGCGAACTCCTCCTCGAGCGCGGCGACGAGGGCCCCCACGTCGAGCTCCGCGCGGGCGTAGCTGAGGGGGCCGAAGGTCTTGTAAGGCTTGTCCTTCGAGCCCGGTGCCACCGGCTGGCAGTGCCCGTAGTAGACCCAGGTCGGGCCCACCTCGCCCGGCGCCAGGCAGATGGCCGCCACGAGGTCGAGGCGAAGCTTCGTGAGGTCGACGATGTCGTCGCGGCTCAGCGGCTCGTTGCCGAGATGCGTGTGGATCAGGCGCAGCCCGCGCAGGCGCCCCTCGCCGCCGCGAAAGCGGCCGACGTCCGGCAGCATCAGCTTCGAGGCGTCGCCGACGATGACGTGATGCACCGATCCCGAACGGTCCACGAGGACGCCGACCTGGCGGCCGGTGACCCGGGACACCTCGACGAGGCTCCTCGTGAGCTCGGGGGTCGTCAGACGGTCGAAGGGAACGCGGCGCCGGTAAATGCGCTGAAGCGCCTTGAGCTCCGAGGGCGCGAGGCCCGACGTGTTCCCGTGAATGGTCTGCTGCAGAGGGCTGTCTCCGTGCCGCGCCGCGGCGCTCCAACGCTAGCAGCGCGCCGCAGCACCCTCAACGCGGGACCCGGGGGCCCCGTCCGGTGCCGAAGTCGGCCTGCGTCACCTCCGGGCGGAGGTCGACGCTGATGGGGCAGTGGTCCGAGCCGAGGACCTTCGGGTGGATGCGCGCGTCGAGGAGGAAGGGGAGGGCGCCGGGGGACGCCAGGATCAGGTCGATGCGCCAACCGACGTTCTTCTCGCGCACGCCGTAGCGCTGGCTCCACCAGGTGTAGGCGCCCTCCCGTTCACCCTGGCGCGCACGGAAGGTGTCGGTCCAGCCCGAGGTGAGCCAGCGATCGAGCTCGGCGCGCTCCTCCGGGAGGAAGCCGCTCGTGCCCGCGTTGCTCTTGGGCCGCGCGAGATCGATCTCCCGGTGGGCCGTGTTGAAGTCGCCGAGCACGAGCAGCCGCTCGCCGGCGGCCCGGGCGGGCTCGAGCTGGTCGAAGAGCCGCCGGTAGAAGGCCAACTTGAAGGGCACGCGCCCGTTGTCTCGGTTCTTGCCGGACCCGTTCGGGAAGTAGACGTTCGCGATCGTCAGGGCGCCGAAGCGCGCGAGCTGAACCCGGCCCTCCGCGTCCATGGCCGCGTCGCCGAGCGACGTCTCGACGGTGTCGGGGGCGCGCCGCGCGTAAAGGCCAACGCCGCTATACCCCTTCCGCTCCGCCGCGACGAAGTGGGTGCGCCAGCGCGGCGGCTTCCGGAGCCCCGGCTCCAGCTGATCCGGGTGGGCGCGGGTCTCTTGGAGCGCGATCACGTCCGCGCGCGCGCCCTTCATCCAGTCCGAGAAGCCCTTCTTGGCGACGGCTCGGAGCCCGTTGACGTTCCAGCTGTAGACGCGAAAGAGACGGCGCGGCACGGAGCGGCACGTGGAGGAGCGCGCGCCCGAGCGCAAGCCGCGGAGGCACGTGCGCATCACGGTTCCGTCCCTCCCTGCCCCTTTCCGTTTCCGTTTCCGTTTCCGTTTCCGTCCCCCCCGCCCGGAATCTGCGCTGTCTCCTTCTCTGCGTCGGTCGTTGGGCCCCGGGGCGCGCTGCACCCGTTCGCCGGTGTAGACTCCGCGGCGTGGCGCCGTCGCACAGCAGTTCGACGCCGGATGGGCTCGACGTCACCGGGACGGAGACCATCGCGGAGGGGGGGCGGCAGTCCACGGTGCCGCAGCGCTCGCGGCGCGATCCCTTCGTTGGCGAGACCCTCGATGGGAAGTACGCGATCATCGCGCCCATCGCCCGCGGCGGCATGGGGCGCGTCTACCGGGCGCGCCAGCTGCCCCTCGACCGGGAGGTCGCGCTCAAGGTCCTCGACGCGCACCGCTTCGGGGACGAGGAGCCGCCGCCGGACTTCCAGAAGCGCTTTTTCATGGAGGCCGCGGCCTGCGCGAAGCTGAAGCACCCGAACACCGTCGTGGTGCACGACTACGGCCGCACGGCGGATGGCGTCTTCTACATCGCCATGGAGTACCTCGAGGGCTCCACGCTCCGGCAGGTCATCGACGCCGACGCGCCCCTCGCGCCCGAGCGCGTGCTCGCCATCGCCTTCCAGGTCTGCGCATCCCTCTCCGAGGCCCACACGCGGGGCATGGTGCACCGCGATCTCAAGCCCTCGAACGTCATGCTCGTCCAGCGCTCGGACCAGCCGGACTTCGTCAAGGTGCTCGACTTCGGCCTCGTGAAGGACGACGCGCTCGACGACGGGACGCTCACCCAGAGCGGCGCGCTCCTCGGGACGCCTCGCTACATCGCGCCGGAGCAGATCGCGAGCTCGCGGGTGGGCCCCACGAGCGACGTCTACAGCCTCGGGGCGGTCATGTACCACGCGCTCGCGGGGCGACCGCCCTTCGACTCCGAGTCCAAGTTCGTGCTCCTCGCGGCGCACATCAACGTGGACCCCACGCCCATCCCCGAGCTGCATCCCGAAGGACCCGCGTCGCCGGAGCTCCTGGCCACCGTGATGCAGTGCCTCGCCAAAGACCCGGAGGACCGGCCCGCCTCCATGGGCGAGCTCGCCACCTTCCTCGCGTCCTGCCCGGAAGCCGAGCGCGTACCGGGCGTTACCGGCAGCCACTCGGGCTTCACCAGCTCGACGACGATCCCCACCCCGCGCCGGGAGACGCCCTCGGCGACGACGATTCCCTCGCCTCCGCCGCCCTCGGCGCGCCGCTGGCTCGCCGCCGTGCTCGCGCTCGGCGTCGTACTTCTCGTGGGCGGCCTGGCCTTCGTCCTCGGCTCCGGTGAGGCCGAGCCGGTGCCGAGGGAGGCGGACTCCGCCGTCGCCCCAGAGGAGATGGCTCCGCGCCCGGAGGCCCCGAGCGGCCCGGCGGCGACCGCCACGCGGGTCCGGGTCGTGACCGAGCCGCCCGGCGCCCGCCTGCGCCGCGGCGCGGACGAGCTCGGGGATGCGCCCTCGGAGCTCCTCCTTCCCTCCGGGGAGAGCTGGACCCTCGACGTCTCCATGCCTGGCTACGAGGCACGGCGCGTGGTCATCTATGGGG
>CALCTH010000302.1 GCA_937893795.1 uncultured Myxococcales bacterium
GGCCATCCCCGCGCTCGACCCCGCGCGGGCCCGGCGGGCCGCGCGTCGCGACCGGCGCGCGGGCTGGCTCCCGGTGCTCCGCTTCGAGGCGTCGCGGGGTCAGACCATCGATCTGGCGGACCAAGGGGGCGAGCGCGCCCGCGTCTCCCGCGACGACGACCTCCAGCTCGAAGCCAGCCTGACCTTCCGCTTCGACCGCGTGGCCTACGGCACGGACGAGGTGGACTGGGCGCGTGAAGCGCGCAACCGGGCGCTCGAGCTGGAGGCGCGCCGTCGCGCCATCGCCGCCGCCTACGTCGAACGCGCCCGCCTCGTCGCAACGGGAGCGGACGGCCCGGAGACGGCCCTTCGCCTCCTCGAGCTCGAAGCCCTCCTCGACACCCTCACGGCGGGAGCGTGGTCGCGGCTTCGCGGGAAGGGAACGAGCGGGAAGGCGGGCGGCGAGAGAGGGGCGGAGTCGGGAGCCGAGGCCGACGCGGAAGCCGACACGGACACGGACACGGAAGCGGAAGCGGAAGCGGAAGCGGAAGCGGACACGGACGCGGAAGCGGACACAGACACGGAAGCGGACACGGAGACCGTCTCCCAGCGAAACCGCCCCGCCCCCGAGCCGCGGGGCGCGGCTCAGGGGCGGGGCGAGCCGTCCAGCCGGGACGGGAGTCGGAAGGTCGCGGGGAGGCCGTCGAGGCCGAGGCGGACGTTGCGGTCCCAATAGCGCTCGCCGAAGCGCTCGGCGGGCGCGCGAAGGGCGTCGCGCGCCCGCGCGGGGAGCACGGCGCGGCTCAGCGCCAACGCCCTACGAAGCGTCGGGATGACGTGACGTGCGCGCGTGCGCGCCAGCCCCAGCCCGTCGGCGAGCACGTCACCGAGGAGGACCCGGCAGAACCCCTCGCCGAGGGCGCCCTGGGACCGGGCCAACCAACGCTCGAGGGCAGGCGCCCCCGGCGGCACGGGGGCCTGCAGCAGCCCACGGGTGAGCGCCCGCGAGTCGTCGTCCGGTGGGCCCTGCGTCAGCGCGATGAAGCGCGTCAGCCGACGCCCCTCGCGGTCGGTGGCGGGGAGGAGCTCGGGGTCCACGCCCATGAGCCAGCCCGACCACCGCCACAGATGTACGAAGTCGTCGGCCTCGTCGTTTCGGACGGGCACGCCGAACTCGCGGCAGCCCTCGAGGAAGACGGAGCTGAAGAGCAGCGTCGTCGCCAGCATGTCGTGCTGGTTGATCGGGACGCCCCAGCTCGCGTCCCACCGCGGGTCGCCGGACAGCAGACGCCGCACCTGCGCGTGCATCAGCCGGACGCGCAGCGTGATGCCCCAGCCCGGACGACCGGGTCGGAGCCCGTCCTCCTCGTGGGTCGCCACGACGAAGCGCCCCGTCTCCGCCAGCCGCCGCGTCATCCGGCGCTCGAGCGTGCCGCTGAAGGCCAGTGGTTTGTTGCCGGCGGGCGCGCAGTAGCCGCCGATGAGGCACTTCGCCCCGAGTGTGATGCCCCCCGCCATGCCGGCGCGAAAGAACACGCGGGCGCCCCGGCGCGCACGCGCCTCGTCCACGAAGTCCGGGATGCGGCGGTTGTGGGCGAAGAAGCGCCGAAGGGCCGGCGGCGCGTCCTCGAGCGGCGTACCCGCGCAACCGCGCTGGAGGAGGGCGCCCGCGTCCCGGCGGCCTGAGAGCGCCGCGACGGCCTCGTCCGCGAGCGGGTCACCGTGGCCCAACGCCGCGAAGAGACGGTCGGCCAGCGGCCCGAAGCGGGCGCGCGCCTCGGCGGCGCGATGCACTCGACGGGGCAGCGACGTGTCCGGCGGCGCCGGCGCGATGGCGTAGGCCCGCACCCACCGTCCGAGAAGCCTCGCCAGTCGAGGGCCCCTCCGCGCGCGCCAGCGGGCAACGATCGACGTTTTCACACGCCGTGTCGTTCCCCGAGAGTTGACCGGTGCATCAAGAGGGTCTAGGGCGGCGGTTCGAGGCCCCCCGTGACGCAAAGCGCCGTTTCCTCAGCCCTTCCACGCCGCGGCGACTTCGCGGACATGAACGACTGGCTCAACGCGATGGTTGGCCATCGGGTACGCCAGCATCGTGAGGAGGGCCTGACGATGAGCGCGGAGAAGGCCTTCGTGGCGGACACGGGCCACGACGTCTACCAGCGCCGCTTCAAGCCCGTGGTGGTGGCCGTGCTGCTGACGATCGTCGCGGGCTTCGCGCTCGCGCCGAGCCTCCCGGCGCTTCTGGTGACCTTCGTCGCCCTCTACCTCTGGGTGGATTTCTACAGCGGCGTACTCCACGTCGTGCTCGACGACCCGGCCTTCTGCCGACTGCCCCTCATCGGTGTGCCCTGCGTCGAGTTCCAGTGGCACCACAACTTCGAGTACGACATCGCGAGCCGGAGCCTCTTCGACGTGTGGGGCGATCTGAACGTGCTCCTCTTCGTGAAGGCCCTGCTCCTTTTCGGCATCGCCGTGCCCCTCGGCCACGGGCCGACGGCTCTCATGGTGGCCGGCGTCGGCTTTTTCTGGGCCTACGCGAACCAGGTGGCCCACCGCATGGCCCACACGGCCGCACGAAAGCGCCCGGCCTGGGCGAAGAGGCTCCAGGGCTTCGGGATCCTCGTGCCGCCGCGGACGCACCAGGACCACCACGCCACCCACGACACCTCCTTCCCGGTGCTCAGCGGGCGCAGCCGCAACCTCATCGACGGCCTCCGCGCCCGCGTGCCGAACCGCTGGGTGTGGCTCGGGGTCTTCCTCTTCCTGACCGGCTTCGACCTGGTCCTCTTCGTCTTCGCCCTCGACGCTCTACCGCTCTGAGCGGCGCGGCATCGGAGGGCGTCGCGCGTCAGCCGCCGCAGCTGGCGACGGCCGTCGACCAGCTCACCGGCTCGCAGGCGAGCGGGCGGCCGCTGGCGGCGTTGAGGCACGCGCCCGTGCTGGCACACCAGCCGCAGAAGCCGTCGGTGTTGCAGCTTCCGCAGTCCGTGTAGCCACTGCAGTCGATGCAGCTCGACCGGCTGCCGAGCCATTGCTGCTCGTCCGGGCACCGGGCGTCCTGGTCCGCGTCTCGAAGGCAGGTCCCCGTGGCGGCGCAGAAGCCGCAGCCCGCGCGGGAGTTGCAGTCGTCGCACGTCGTGAAGTCGCTGCAGGCGTCGCCCCCGGAGCCTCCACCGGGGGTGCCGGGACCACCGCTCCCGCCACTGCCCTCCCCGCTGCCCGGCTCGGGAATGAGCGGCCCATCGCCCGCTTCGGGGTCGCAGTAGGGGAGCGGGACGTCGCCCGCTCCGGCCACCTCCCGCCGGAAGCCCACGCTCTCGTCGAGGGTGGTGAAGGTCCGGCTGAAGAACCCGAGGTCGACGCCCAGCGGACCGCGCAGCCATGCGCGCCCCGCGACGAACGCCTCCCAGGCGTAGGTGCAGGCCAGGTCGTCGGAGCGGAAGCTGGCGCCCGCGTCGAGCTCGGCGCCGGCCGTCGGAAGGCGGAGCCCGCTCACCTCGGCCTCGATGTAGAAGCCGGCGTTCGCGTTGATCTCGCCGGCGACGTAGCCGCCTTCCTTCTGGTCCATGCCGAAGGCGGCACGCCGCGCGAGATCGGATTCCACGCCGATCCCGTCACCCCGCTCGTAGACCGCGGCCACCGTGAGGTCCGCGGAGGCCTGGAACGCGGCCACGACCTCCGAGGGCTCGACGGTGACGGAGGCGTTGGCGGTGAAGATGGGGTTCACGCGGAGGCGAGCACGAAGCGGGAGCGGGCCCACTCGGAAGCTGACGCGCCACTCGCGGGCGCCGATGCGCGTGCCGATCTGGCTGTTGATGGCCTCGAGGACGTCGGCGACGCAGCGCGCGTCGAGCTCGCCGCGCGTGGTCACCGTGAGCTCGACGGTGGCTCCACCACTCACCTCGACACCGGCGCGCTGCACCCCGAGCAGCCCGCGCCGCTCGAAGATGAGCTCCGTCTCGAGGCCCCGGGTCTCGAAGCTCGGCTCGAAGCCCAGGTCGATGGCGCCGACGCCCTCGCAAAAGACGCTCCCGTCGAGCAGCGTGGTCGGCACGAGATCGAAGCTCCGGCCGAGCGGGCTCGTCGCGCGGCCGACGTCCTGCACCTCGACGAACTCCTCGCCGTCCGGCGCCAGCGACACGCGGAAGGCGCCGTCCGCCACGACCTCGTCGAGACCCACCGGCGTGAGCTCGACGAGCAGCGCATCGTCGCCCTCCGGCGTGACCCCGAGCACCCGGCCCATGAAGCCCTCGCCGACGGATCCGACGAGCACCGTGCCCGCGTCGATGGACGGGACCGCTCCCGGCTCGAAGAGGAAGCGCAGTCGCCCATCCTCCGTTCGTGACACGTCGTGCAATCCGCCCTCGTCCTGGATCACGCGCACGTCGTCCTCGAGGAGGATCGGGCTGTCGATGGCCACCTCGACGCCAGCGGGGTTGTCCACGTGGGACGGATCCTCGGCCGCGCAGGCGACCAGACCGAGCCCGAGGAGGGCGAACGCGAGCTTCTGCATGGGACGACGGCATCGCAAGGCACGTGCCGTCGTCCCACGAAGCCCGCAAGCGCCTGGAATCGTTCGCTTCACAGGCGCGACCGCTCGGGCCGGCCATGGCCCGGGAGGGGTCTCTGGACACCAGCCAGCGAAGCTCGCCGATGCGAGCGGGGACCACGGTCCCCATTCTGATGGGGGGCGGCGCCCTCTGCTCAGGAGGGCCGCGGCGTCGGCGGCTGCAGACCCGAGGGCCGTGGGGGCACCTCGTCGTCGGCGCTCAGCGTCCGCGGATCCGGCGTGACGTCCCAGCCCGGCACGCGCGCCGAGCTCGCGGGATGCTGCGGCGCCCGAAGCAGCCCGAGGCCGAAGGCGAGGCCGTGCACGCCAGCCCAGCGCGCGAGGAGTGGCACCTCGCTCGGTACCGGCTGCCGATGCGCGTCGCGATGCGCCTTCGCCTCACCCAGTACCTTCACCCAACGGTCGGCCACCCGGGAGGGATCGGCCCGGAAGCGCGCCCGGCGCCCGGCCTCGGCGGAGTACTGCCGCCGCAGCTCGGGAGCCGCGAGGAGCCGCACCACGTGCGCGCCGAACTCGGCGTCGGCCGCGTCCTCGCTGCGACGGTCGTGGCCCGGCAGGACGAGCTCACCATCGCGCCCCGCCGCGATCTGGTCGCGCACGCCCATGCCGTCGTCGAACGCGACGGCCGGCAGGCGGTTCCACAGCGCCTCGGTGACCACCTGCCCGTAGGTCTCACTGAGCGACATGTAGAGGAAGAGGTCCGCGTGGCCGTACCAGTCGACGAGGGTGTCGCGGCTCTGCTCCCCCGGGAAGAAGACGCGCTCCGCGACGCCCAGACGCTCGGCCTGCGCGGTCAGCTCGTGCCGCTCGGCACCATCGCCGACGAGCGTGAGCGTGGCCTCCGGCGACGCCGGGAAGACATGCGTGGCGATCGCCTCGAGCAGCCGGTGGAGGCTCTTCTCCCGCACGTGCCGGCAAACGCAAAGCAGGCGGCCGCCCTTCGGCGCATGGCCGAGGGCCGGAAAGGGGTCGGCGCCCACGGGCCGGTCGAAGTGCGACGGGTCGATGGCGCGCGGAATCACGTGCGCCGGCACCGTGAGCCCGCGGTCGCGCCAGTACTGCGCGAGACCCGAGCTCAGCACCACGAGGCCGTCGCCACGGTTGTAGGCGTCGACGCTCTGCGCCTCTCCGAAGGCGATGACGGTCTTCTCGAGAGCCAGCCGCACCGTGGCCCGCCGGTCGAGGAAGGGCGGGAGCGCAGCGTTGTACGCGCTCGGCAGGTGGAGCGTGTTCACGCTGAGCATGGGGACGCCGTGCTGCTCCCGGAGCCACACGCCGACGTCGAGGAGCGCCGTCGCCGCCTGGGCGATGACGGCCTCCGGCTGGCTCCGGGCGATCTCGCGGAGCGCGGTCTTCGAGGGGAGCGCGAGGTGAACGCCGGGCACGGCTCGGAAGGGCAGCGAAGGCATGGCCACGTAGCGAGGCGGGTAGTCCGCCGCCGTCGCGAGGGGATCGTCGGGGCCGACGACGGTCACGTCCGTGCCCCGAGCACCGAGCGCGCGCACGAGCCACTGGGACGCGAAGGACGATCCGTTCGCATAGGGGATGCGAAGGTGATCGCTCACCAGCACGAGGCGCTTCGGGGCGTCGGAAGGGGTCGGATGCATGGAGAGCTCGTGGTGGGCGCCGGGCGCGGCCGGTGGCCCGCGCTCGGAGTGGGCCCGCTGCGGGCAAACTTGGTGCCAATTTCGGCCGCTTGGCCAATAAACGGGCGATTTCGCGCGGGGCCCGCGGCGAGAGGGCCCGCGGCCGCGCAGCGGATGCGTCCCACCGGGCGCTCGGGTCACGGCGCGTGACGACGAGTCACAGGCATTTTCCTCGTGCTTTCGGCTCGTTGTCGCCGGTGTAGGCGTACCCCGAGGTCGAGCGAGGGCCAGCGCGTCAGCCGGGCGGACGCTCCTCGGAGACCGGACTCGTGGTGACCGCGCGTCCGCGCGCTACGCCTCCGCTCGCCGCGCCGGCCTTCGCGGCCGAGGTCGCCGCAACGTCGGCGGCCGATCTC
>CALCTH010000303.1 GCA_937893795.1 uncultured Myxococcales bacterium
GCCGGCGGTGGCCACGGCGGTGGTGGCGGACGAGCCGGCCGCCCCCGCCGAGCCCGATCCCGCGCCCGCGGAAGCGGCCGCCGCGGAGCCGGCGGCGGAGGAGCCGGCCCCGGCGGAGGACGAGCCGGTCATCGAAGAACCCGCGGTGGCGGAGCCCGAGACCACGTCGTCGCAGACGATCCAGGCGCTCACCGAGACCGGCGACCACCCGGCCGTGAGCTCCGACTTCTTCAGCAGCGAAGCACCTCCGCCCCCGGAGCCGGAAGAGGAGTCCTGGGACGACCTGGGCGTGACCCCGGAGCTCACGGCAGGAGAGAAGCGGGCGAAGCGCTTCGCGCTCTGGTTCGGCGGCGCCGCGGTGCTGGGCATCGCGGGCTTCCTCATCATCAACAAGATGGTCCTGCCGCAGCCCGTCGACGTCGATACGATCGGCACCGGCGCGCCGCTCCCCGAGCGCGCGCCGGTCACGGAGGGCGCGCCGGCCGAAGCGGAGTCCGAGGGCGAAGCGCAGGCCGCCGAGGGCGAGGGCGAGGGCGAGACCGGAGGCGAAGCCGCGGCCGAGGCCGGGGATCGCCCCGTGGACACGCAGGCGCCGGAGGCCGAAGCCGAGGCGCTCGCCGAGAACACGGAAGAGCAGGCCATCGCCGCCGCGGAGAACGAGGCCGCTGCCGAAGCAGAGGCGGCGGCGCTGGCGGAGGCCGGCGGAGACGGGGCCGCGTACGAAGCGCTCCTCGCCGAGGCCGAGGGGCTTCGAGGTCGGAGCAAGGTGGCGAAGCTGCGCGAGGCCGTGGCCGTGAACCCGGACGGCGCGGTGGCGAACGCCGAGCTCGGCTTCGAGCTGCTCAACCGCGGGCGCTACCGCGAGGCCGCGGAGTTCGCCGAGCGCGCGACGACGCTGGACCCGACGAGCTCGATGGCGTGGATCACCCTGGGGGCTGCCCGCCAGGCGCTCCGCGACCGCGACGGAGCCAACGAGGCCTACCGGCAGTGCGTCGAGCTCGCCACGGGCGAGTACGTCCGCGAATGCCGCCGCATGCTTTGACTTGATGGCGGTTCGACTGGCTTCGCCGGTCCCACCGCCAAACTAGAACCGCCGCGGGCGTTTGCGGCTGCCGTGGCGGCGCATGACGTTCTCGCTCGCGGCGCGCGCCTCGAGGCGGCGTCGTGCGGCGAGCATCTTCTGCTTCGCCTCGCGGTAGGCGCTCGCGTGCTCGACGAGGGGCGCGGGGTAGTCCGCGCCGATGACGACGCCGAGCTGACGCTGCAAGAGCGGCGGCGTCTCCCAGGGCTTGTCCAGATGCGCGGCCGGGAGCGCGCGGAGCTCCGGCACCCAGCGGTGGATGAAGGCGCCCTCGGGATCGTTGTCCCGGGTCTGCTTGATGGGCGAGTAGATGCGGAGCGCGTTGATGCCCGTGGTCCCGCTCTGCATCTGCATCTGGCTGAAGTGGATGCCGGGCTCGTAGTCGAGGAAGCACCCCGCGAGATGCACCGCCGGCTCCCGCCAGTGGAGCCAGAGCTGGTAGCTCGCGAAGGCCACGACCATCGCGCGCATGCGGAAGTTCAGCCACCCCGTGGCCGCGACGCAGCGCATGCAGGCGTCGACGAGGGGATAGCCGGTGCGCCCCGCGCGCCAGGCCTCCAAGCGCGCGCGGCGCGTGGCCTCGTCGTGGGCGTCCTCGCGCAGCCCGTCGAAGGCCCGGTTCATGTTCTGAAACTCGAGCGCAGGCTCGTCCTCGAGCTTCTGCATGAAGTGGCAGTGCCAGCTGAGCCGGGAACGGAAGCTCGCCACCGAAGCGAGCCAGCGCGCGTCGTCGAGGCGCCCGTCGCGCTGCTTTCGCTTCAACGCCTGCTGACGCCGCTCGGCCTCCTGGTGCACGCGCTTCATGCTCACCGCGCCGAAGGCCAGGTAGGGGCTGAGCCGGGAGCAGCCCGTCCAGCCCGCGTTCGGTGTGGACATGTCGGCGCGGTAGTTGGCGCCGCGAACGCGCAGAAAGGACTTGAGCGTCGCGAGGCCCTCGCGCTCGCCGCCAGGCTGACGCTCCACGAGGGTGCGCGGCGTGACCCCGAGCGCGTCGGCCGTGGGCAGACGTCCCCCGTCGACGTCGCCGGGCACCGGCACGTGCTCCGGCGCAGGGAGAAGCGGCCGCCGCATGCGCTTCGTCCAGCGCGCGGCCCAACCGTCGCGGCTCGCGAGGCGCCGGACCACGCCCGTCTGGTCCGACTCCTCCCAGGGCACGTTCCGCGCCTCGCACCAGGCCTCGACGCGTTGGTCGCGGTCGAAGGTCACGCGCGCACCGGTCTCCCGGTGACTCAGCAGCCGCGCGAAGGGCCGCTCGCGATGGAGCGCCTCGAAGACCTCGGGCAGCTCGCCAACGCGGACGAAGAGGTCGCCGCCCCGCGCACGGAGCTCCTCACGCAGCGCGTCGAGGCACTCGACGATGAACGCGAGCTGCGGCGCCGAGTGCTCCCGCACGGCCCAGTAGCTCGGCTCGAAGACGTAGAGCGGGACGATGGGCGGGCCCCCGTGCGCGGCGACCTCGCAGGCCTTCACGAGGGGGCGATGGTCCCGGACGCGAAGATCCCGCTTGAGCCAGACGACCTGTACGGGGGCGCCCACGTCAGCCGAGTGCGAGGGCCTTCTGGCCGCCCTCACCGTAGGTCGCGAGGTAGTTGGTCAGCCGGAGCTTCCGTCGCGTCGACGCGCTCGTCATGTAGCGGATCTTGCCGAACACCGGCCGCTCGGGACCCCACGCCCGGTCATAGCGCCCGAGGACCCAGAAGATGCCCGAGTAGGAGTTCGGGTCGCGGCCGTCGAGGGCGTATTTGTTGTTGAGGTGAACCATCATCTCGAGCGCCTCTCGGGGACTCCGGGTCCAGTGGAGGATCTTCTTGCCCCAGAGCATGCGGAGGTAGTTGTGCATGCGCCCGGTCTGCACGAGCTCGCGTTGCGCGGCGTTCCAGATCTCGTCGTGGGTCTCCGCGCCCTCGAGCTGCGCCGGCGTATAGAGATAGGGGCGCTCGTCACCCTCGTGGTCGGCCAGCGTCTTCCGCGCCCAGTCCGGCAGCGACTCGTACTCGGTGAAGCGTGGCGCGAGCGCCGCCATGTTGAAGCCAATCTCGCGCCAGGTGACGAGCTCGTCGAGGAAGGCCTCCGCGGCCGGGCCCATGTTCCACCAGCCCGCGCGCTTCCCGTGGGGCTTGTCCGCGATCTGGTCGGGCGACCAGCCCTCGCGCTCCACGATGGCCTCGAAGACGGCCCAGGGGGAGAGGTGGCCCCAATGAAGGTGCGCCGAGAGCCCGCTGGCCGCGGTGTCGTCGGGGTGATTGCGGTCGTCGCCGTAGCGAGAGAAGCGGCGCTCGAGCCACTGCCCGAGCCGTGCCGACGCGGCCCGGCTGCCGCCTCGCTCGTCGGCTTCCGAAACCGAATGGTCAATCGGGAATGCGCCGAGGTCGATGCGCTCGAGGTCCGCGGCGGGCCAGCGCTGGGCGACGGCGCTCGGGAGCGTGGCCCGTCCGTACGCGTAGCCCGCGAGGGGCTCGGCGACGGGCGCGCCGTCGAGATGACGGGGGAGCCGCTTCTGCAGATGACGGCGGAAGCTGTGGGCCATGGTGAAGACCCGGTCCGTGTCGCGGATGGGGTAGAGCCCGTTGCCGTCGATGGCCTCGAAGGCGACGTGCGCGTCCTCGAGGCGATCCGCGGCAGCCTCGAGCATGCGCGGCAAGAAGAACGCCGGATAGTCGTCCGTGACGACGGCCACGGCGTCCGCGGCGAGCGCCTCGAGGAGGCCTTTGCCGTGCCCCGGCTCGGGCTCGAGGTAGGCGTGATAGGCGACGCCGGCGGCCGCGAAGGCCGCGGCGTCGTCCCTCATGCCGTCGATGGCGAAGCGATGCATGCGGTCGCTCGCCCAGCGGTAGCCGGCCCGGAGCCCTTCGAGCACGAGGAGCGGCTTGCCCGTCTCGCGGCAGAGCTCGAGCGCCCGGTCGAGGGCGTGGTTGTGGGTCGTCCGGCGATAGGCCGTCATCCAGTAGAGCACGTAGGCCTTGGCCGGATCCGGGAGCGCGTCGGTGAGGACGCGGCGGCGCAGGTCGATGACGGCCATGGGACGGCCTTGGGGTTGAGGGAGGGTGGCGCCAAGCTCCGGGAGGTGAACCCCGAGCCCAAGGTCTGCGCCGCCTGCGGCAGGGCCATCGAATGGCGGAAGAAGTGGGCCCGGGACTGGGAACAGGTGCGCTATTGCTCGAAGGCCTGCCGAGGCGCGAAGAAAGGGCCCATGGACGCCGCGCTCGAAGACGCCATCGTCGCGCTGCTCACGAAGCGCGGTCGCGGCAAGACCATCTGCCCGAGCGAGGCGGCCCGCTCCGTACGCCCGGAGGACTGGCGCCCGCTGATGGAGCCCGCGCGACGGGCGGCGCGACGCCTCGTCGCCGCGGGGCGCCTCGAGATCACGCAGAAGGGCCGCGTGGTCGACCCCTCCAGCGCCCGCGGTCCCATCCGTCTTCGATTGCCCTGAGCGTCCGCCGGTCGTACGCTGACAGAGCGGTAAGCAAATGAACGAAGACCTCGACGTCCTCATCGTCGGTGCCGGCATCAGCGGCATCGGGGCGGCCTACTACCTCCAGCGTGACTGTCCCGAGCGGAGCTACGCGATCGTGGAGGGCCGCGACGCCCTCGGCGGGACGTGGGACCTCTTCCGCTACCCGGGAATTCGCTCGGACTCGGACATGCACACGCTGGGCTACTCCTTCCGGCCCTGGAAGGAGGAGAAGGCCATCGCGGATGGACCGGCGATCCTCCGCTACCTCGAGGAGACGGCGGCCGAGTACGGCATCGACGAGAAGATCCGCTTCGGCCACTGGGTGAAGGCCGCGCGCTGGTCGAGCGAGACGGCCCGCTGGACGGTGACCGTCGCCACGAAGGACCGGGGCGACGTCCTCATCCGCTGCCGCTGGCTCTTCATGTGCAGCGGCTACTACGACTACGAGACCGGCTACACGCCGGACTTCGAGGGCATGGCCGATTTCCGCGGGCGCGTCGTGCACCCGCAGAAGTGGCCCAGCGACATCGACTACCAGGACAAGAAGGTGGTCGTGGTCGGTAGCGGCGCGACGGCCGTGACCCTGGTGCCCGCGATGGCGCGCTCCGGCGCGGCGAAGGTGACGATGCTGCAGCGCTCGCCGAGCTACGTGCTCTCGACGCCCGCCGAGGACGCCGTGGCCAACGGGTTGCGAAGGGTGCTTCCGCGGCGCGTCGCCTACGCGCTCACGAAGTGGAAGAACGTGCTCCTGAGCATCCTGCTCTACACCCTCTGCCAGAAGCTCCCGCGGCTCGCGCGGAAGCTCCTGATGGGCGGCGTGCGAAAGGGAACGGAGGGTGCGGTCGACGTCGATACGCACTTCAACCCCCACTACGAGCCGTGGGACCAGCGCCTCTGCCTCATCCCCGATGGGGACTTCTTCGAGGAGCTGAAGAGCGGACGAGCGGACGTGGTCACGGATCGCATCGCGCGCTTCACCGAGACCGGCGTCCTGCTCGAGAGTGGCGATACGCTCGATGCCGACCTGATCGTCACGGCGACCGGTCTGAAGCTCAAGTTCCTCGGCGGCGTGGAGCTGGAGGTCGACGGGAAGACGCCGGACCCGACGGAGATGTACGTCTACCGCGGCATGATGCTCAGCGACGTGCCGAACCTCTCCTTCGCCGTCGGCTACACCAACGCGAGCTGGACCCTGAAGGTCGACCTGACCTGCGCCGCGGTGACGCGGCTGCTGAACCATATGGCCACCCAAGGGCACGACGTGGCGATGGCGGGACGAGAGGAGGGTCTGGAGGACACGCCGCTCCTCGATCTGTCGAGCGGCTACGTGCAGCGGGCGCTCGGTGAGCTGCCCAAGCAAGCCTCGAGGGACCCCTGGCAGATCCATCAGAACTACCTGAAGGATCTGATCACGCTGAAGTACAGCCGCGTGGACGACGGCACCATGCTCTTCTCGCGGGCGCGCCCCTTGGCGGCGCCGAAGCCGCAGCGCCCGCCCCTCCGCGCATCCGCGTAGCGTTCACGGCGGCGCGAGGCGCGGGTACTCTCGCGTTCATGTCGACATTCCTCGCGAACACGCAGCGGTACGTCGAAGAGGCCTGCCGCACGCTGGCCATCCCGGCGGACGTCACGAAGCAGCTGATGACGCCGCACCGGGAAGTGCGCGTCGAGTGCAACGTCGCGATGGACGACGGCAGCATCGGAACCTTCATGGGCTTCCGCGTGCAGCACGACGATTCGCGCGGGCCCTTCAAGGGCGGGCTTCGCTACCACCATCACGTCGACTCGGACGAGGTGACGGCGCTGGCGAGCCTCATGACCTGGAAGACCGCCATCGTGGGCGTGCCCTTCGGCGGGGCGAAGGGCGGCATCGCGGTGAAGGCCCGGGAGCTGTCGGAGGCGGAGCTTCAGCGCCTCACGCGACGCTTCGTCGACGGCATCCACGACATCATCGGCGCGACGAAGGACATCCCGGCTCCGGACGTGAACACGAACGGACAGGTGATGGCGTGGATCTTCGACCAGTACACGAAGTACCACGGCTACGAGCCCGGGGTGGTCACGGGCAAGCCGGTGGCGCTCCGGGGATCGGTCGGTCGGGACGCGGCGACGGGGCGCGGGGTCATCTTCGCGCTCGAGGAGCTGCTCACGACGCTCGGCGAGTCGCCGCAGGGGCTGACGGCCGCGATTCAGGGCTTCGGCAACGTGGGTACCTGGGCCGCGCGGGACTTCGTCACGCTGGGCGGCAAGATCGTGGCCATCGCCGACATCGCTGGGACCTTCGTGAATCCCGCGGGCATCGACGTGGAGGCCGCGGCAGCGTACGCGCGGCAGCACCGGAGCCTCGCGGGCTTCACGGGCGGCGAGCACCTGGCGGGTGATGCGGTGCTCTTCACGGAGTGCGACGTGCGCATCCCCGCAGCGCTCGCCAGCGTGCTGACGAAGGACAACGCCGGCGACGTGCGCGCGCGGATCATCGTGGAGGGCGCGAACGGCCCGACGACGCCGGAGGCCGACGCGATCTTCGCGCAGCGCGGCATCCACGTGATCCCGGACGTCTACGCCAACGCCGGCGGCGTCACGGTGAGCTACTTCGAGTGGTCGCAGAACCAGCAGCACTTCTACTGGGAGCTCGAGCGCGTGAACGCCGAGCTCCGCAAGGTGATGCAGCGCGGCTTCGAGACGCTGGCCAAGACGCGCCGGAAGTACGACGTGAGCTTCCGCGAGGCAGCCTTCATCGCCGGCGTCGGCCGCGTCTGGGACACCACCACCACCCGCGGCCTCTAGGCGCCAGCTAGAGGGGACGGACGGAACTAAAGAAACCAACGCCCCCTGAAACTCCACTGATCTTGGCCGCAGTCCTCTCCTTATCCCCTGCCGTCCGGCTCCAGTTTCATCACCCCGCCCCCGGCCTGCTCCGGGGCAGAGCGACGAAGCGCCGCCGCGATGTCGGCCGCCGTGCTCCTGCTTCGGTCGCCGGCGCCCTGGGCGAGCTTGCGAACCCCGGGCCCCGTGCGTCCAAGGGCGCGCGCCAGGTCGGACGAGCGTAGTCCCAACGCGAGCCCTGCCAGCACCACGACCCGTCGCGCCTCCGTGACGTGGGAGACTCGCGAAGGGCCAGCGAGCGCTTCGGCCGTGACGCGAAGCCGCTTGGAAACCTCGGCGAGAAGCTCCCCGACGTCTCCCCGCCAGCGATGGCGCGTGACGCGCGGATTGAACTCGAGGCGGCTCGAGCTCGCCCGTGGATGCTGGACATCGACGGCGAGACCCACTTCGCGCCGCAACCGCTTTCTCTCCTCGTCCGGGTCCCAGACCTCGGGAATCACGCGATCGTCTCGCCGGTC
Source organism: uncultured Myxococcales bacterium (assembly GCA_937893795.1). Classification (GTDB taxonomy): domain Bacteria; phylum Myxococcota_A; class Polyangia; order Polyangiales; family Houyiibacteriaceae; genus CALCTH01. The sequence continues at coordinate 7,880 of CALCTH010000303.1, forward strand.
GTCGACGTAGCGACCCATCGCGCAGCGGCCATCAGGCGTCGACGGTAGGCGCATGAGCGCGAGGCCGAGCCGGACGTCCAACCACGGAGGGCGAGGCGCCTCGCCCAGGTACGCGCGGTGACTCGTCCACGTCGAGTCGCTGGCCGACCGCACGACGCCGGCGCGAACGGGGTTGTTGTGGTGGTAGGCGATCAACCTGCCCGCGTACGGGGGATCGAGCGACAAGCTCTTGGGACGGTCCGCGAGGATCGGACCAAGACCGCTCCTGCGTCGATTCACCCACTGCGCAAAAGGGGCGTGAGCGCGCACCATGAGCTGCTCGAAGGGCGTGGAGCCGACCACGAGGCCGAGATGCACGTGGCTGCTCATGAGCGCGTAGGAGACGGCTCGCCAGTCGCTCTCGGCCAGGGCATGCGCGAGCCGCCGCGCGTACTCTTCGCGTGCGCCGGGCAACGCGAGGACGTGAACGCGGTCGACGAAACGACTGATGACGTGGACCAGCTCTCCCGGTGCGAGGACGCGGCGGTGACGAGGCATGCGCTCTCCTCGCCTCCTCGACCGCGGGGTTGCGAGGGAGGGGATGGCGCGCTCCTGTCAGAACGTCAGCTTCGCAGAGATCACTGCGAATTCGGGGTCCGTTGGTTTCTTTGGTTCCGTCCGTCCCCTGGGCCAATAGGGCTGCCGTCAGCGGCAGTGGGGGTCGGTGTCGGGGCAGACGAAGCGGACGTGGGCGTGGTCGCGGTGGTGGCGGAAGTGGCGCATGATGCCGTGGGGGTTGCCGCGGCCGCGCGGGTACTGGAACCAGGCCTCGAGCTGAGCCTCCGTGGCGCCGCGGCGCTCGGCCTCCTCGTAGAGCGGCCGCAGGAGCGAGTAGTCGAGGAAGATCTTCTCGACGCGGCCCTCACGCAGCCAATGCTCGAAGAGCGTCCACGTGCGCTCCGCGTCGATGGTCTCCGCCGTCAGCCGCCGGAAGGGACACACGCCATCGCGGCAAGCGTCCGTCCGGTACAGGCTCAGGTCCACGTCCCGGCCGCTCTGATGCGAGCGGTGGTCGCGAAGCCGCCCACCATCGCGGTCGCTGATGTCGTGCACGCGAAGGCGCGGCGGGCTCCGATGCCGCGCGCGGACCGCGTCGAAGGCATCCTGTATCCAGAGCACGGTTTCGAGGGTCCCGAAGGCGCGCCCCGCGTCCCGGATCAGGTAGCCCGGATGCTCCGGCAGCGGCTCCGGGTTCTCGAGGCGGCCGTGGTGGCAGGCGCCAACGGACTCGCTCGTCGATTCCGGGATGGTCGAGTAGATGCGTACGGGCCGGCCCTCCCGAAGCCCCCGGCGCCGAAGCCCCTGATTCCAGCGGTGCAGATCCCGCACGCTCACGCGATGGCGGCGGGCGATGTGCGCGATGGTGTCTCCTTCGCGCACCATGTAGTCGATCTGCAGTCGCTCGCCCCGCTCCTCGAAGCAGATCGACTCGCCGACGTGAATGCGGTCGGCCCGGAGGTTCTCGTTCAGCCTCAGCAGCGTGCGCACCTCGGTACCGAAGCGCTGGGCCACGCGGCTCAACGTGTCGCCACGGCGAAAGCGATAGCGGGGACCGTCGCAGGGAACCACCGGCAGCCGCTCCGGCGCCTCGGGCGCCACGACCAGTCGTTGCCCCTCGCGGATGCGGTCCGGGTTCTCGAGGTCGTTCCATTCGATGAGCTGGTCGACGCTGACGCGAAAGCGCGCCGCGATCGTCGAGAGCGCCTCTCCGCTCCGCACGTGCCATACCCGGCGATTCGCCCGGGCCCCTTCAGGCATCACGGCAACCCTCGTCGAGGCTGCGAAAAGAGCCAGGAGGCCCCACCTTGCGGTCGACCGGCGCACCTCCGTCGCATGCCATGGGCCCGCGCCGAAACGCCAAAAAACGGCTCGCGGGGCCCCGCGCTCCCTCTAGGCTCAGCCGGCGTGCTGCCCGACCCGCTCCATACGCCCTTCGGGCCCACTCAGCTGAACGTCCTCGGCCCCGTGCTCGGTGTGGCGCTTCTCGTGGGCGGGTACGCCTGCGTGCCCGGGGCCTCCGCGGGCTCCCGCCGCGGCGCCGCCTTCGTCGCGGCCTGGCTC
>CALCTH010000304.1 GCA_937893795.1 uncultured Myxococcales bacterium
GTGGGGGTCTGGAAAGCAAATCTGCGCAGTTTCCACAAATCCATAACCCGAACTTTTGATGTTTCTCACCGTGGTCTGACCAGGGGATCTCCTTGTCGACGATGGTGGGCCGTTGACGCCCATGGCGACGAGGGCGCCGAGGAGAGCTCCGAGGGGCGCGTAGAGCACCACCAGGTGCACGCCCGCCACCACGTGCTCGAGGGCGTAGGCCTTGGGCTCCCGGGGCCAGAGCCCGGCGAGAAAGGCCTCGGCGAGGCCGAAGAGGCCTCCGGCGACGGCTCCCGCCAACCAGCCCGGGGCCGCGCGGCGCGCCGCGCTCATGCCGGCGCGCGGGCCACCCCGATGAGGCTCACGCCGAAGGGCAGGGGCAGGCGACCCACGACGTGACGCTCGGCGGCGAAGAGCTCCTCGAGGGCGAGGTTCAGAGGAAGCGGCGGGAGCTCCGCCCCGTCCGCCCGCGCCGCGCCGCGCCCCGGCAGGGCGCGGCGGGCCACGCGGACCGCCGCCACCGCGGGGAAGAGCCCGGCGTTGTAGTAGGTGAGCCAGTCGATCGTGAAGCCAGCGTCTTCCAGCACGCGGCGCAGGCCGCGCTTCACGTAGCGTCGCTCGTGATGGAGCACCTCGTCGTGGGCGCTCCAGAGCGTCATGAACGCCGGAACCGTGACCAGGAGCGGCGCGCCCGGACGCAGCACGCGCCGCACCTCCGCCAGCGCCCGGGCCTCGTCACGCAGATGCTCGAGAACGTCGAGGAGCGTGACGAGGTCGGCCATGCACTCCTCGAGGCCCGTCGCGTAGGCGTCGCCTTCCGCGATCGCCGCCGCGCCCCGGGAACGCGCGAAGCGCCGGGCCTCCGGGCTGGGCTCGATGCCGACGACGCCGCCGTGGCGCGCCAGCATCGGCAGGTTGCCGCCGGTGCCACAGCCAACGTCGACGATGCGCGCTTCGGCCGGAAGCGCCAGGCTCGCGACGACCTGCTCCACCACGCGGCGCCGACCCCGGAACCACCAGGAGCGGTCCTCGGCCTCATACATGCGGGCGTATTCGTGGACCTCCACGGGCGGAGATGTGGCCGAAGAGCACGCCCGGCGCCAACGGATGGCCGGAGCGAAAGGCGAGCCGCGGCGACCGGCGCGTGGTAGAGCCCAGCGCGCCGGCTGGCGCCTCTTTCGGAAGTCCGTGGCTGCTTCTCCCCCCTCGCCTCGCGCCTCGGCGCCCTCCCGCGCCTCCCGTCCCGCCCCGGCGCGGACGTCGCGCCGGCGCATGCCCCCGCTGCTGCTCGCCCTCGTCGTTTGCGGTGCTTGCCTGGGGCTCGCGGCGCTCTTCGAGGGATGGACCGGCGGCGGCGCGCGCATCACCTGGGAGGTCTGGCGCGGCGAAGAGTGGGTGCCGGTGCAATGGACGCACGAGCGGAGCGCCGAGCTGAAGAGCGGGCGACGCGCCCTCGCACGCATCGCGCAAGGCTGGGATTTCGACACCCTCGGCGTGCCGGAGACGATGCCGCGCTTTCGCGCCACCGTGCGCACACGGCTGACGCTCCCGAGCCCGCAGCACCTCGTCGCGCGACCGCGCGGCGGACAGGTGGTCTTCCTGAGCGTCGACGGCGCCCCCGTCGGCGCCCGCGCGCGCAGCCGAGGCCCGGAGCTCGAAGCCGGCACGCCCCAGGTCACCTTCCGCTTCGAGGGAAACCTCGCGGTCGAGCCCCTCTCGGTCTCCCTCGAGCTCTGCGCGCCGAACGCGAGCACCGGATGCCAGACGCTCAAGGCGAGCGACTTCGCGCTGCCTCGCGGGAAGGACCCCACGCGCCGCCGATGGCATTGGGGCTTGGCGCTTCTCGGCGCGCTACTCCTCGCCAGCCTCGCCGGGCACGCGGCGCGGCGCCCCTCACCACGGAGGCGCCGCGCGCTCGAGGCGACGGCGCTGGCGATCTTGGTGGCGGCCGGCGTGGGCCTTCGGGCCGTCGACTACGACGTGGTCCCGGACCTTCGTGAGAACGGGGACGAGCTCTTCGCGACTTGGAACGGTTGGTCGCTCCTCGCGACCGGCGAGACGCGCGGCTGGTCGCTCTGGCCGGGCGCCTACGGCACACGCGTCGACGTGGAGAAGATCGGGTACTTCGGCCAGGAGTGGTACGTCATCCAGCCCTACTTCGAGCACCCGCCGCTCCTCCACCTGCTGGCCGGAGCTGCGGCGCACGCGGGCGGCGCAACGCACTGGTCCCACGCCAAGCTGAGACACACACGCCTCGTCCCGCTCGCGCTCCAAGCGCTGACGCTGCTGCTGATCTTCGGCCTCGGGAGACGTCTCGACCCCGAAGGACCCGCGCCCTTCCTCGCCACGTTCCTCTACGCCTTCCTCCCCGTCGTGGCGCTCCAGGGGCGCGCCATCAAAGAAGAGGCGCTCCTCGTGCCGCTCGTCCTCGGGACGCTGATCGCGTGGACCGGCGCCGAGCGGCGCCGCGGCGCGGGATTCTGGCTGCGCCTCGCGCTGGCCGCCGCGCTCGCGGGCCTCTGCACGCTGACGAAGGTGACGGGCATCGCGATGGTGCTCGCGCTCGGGCTCCTCGCCTGGCGCGCCCGCGGGGTACGCGCGGCCACGGTGGCGCTCGGCGTCGGCTTCGCCGTCAGCGGGCTGCTCCTGCTCTACGGCGCGCTCATCGACTGGGACGCCTTCGTCTTCGCGACCGGGCAGCAGGGCGTCCGCGGGATGCACTTCAACGTGTTCACGCGCTTCTTCGGCGATGCGCTCGTGAACATGAATCTCATCGGCCGCGGCTGGGTCGTCTTCCTCTGGGTGGCCTTCGCCGCCTCGCACGCGCGCGCCGCGCCAGGCGCCCGGCTCGTGCTCGCGGCGCCGCTCGTCGCCTACCTGGTGGGCATCGCGATCGGCAGCGGCGACTGGACCTACGGCTGGTACGCGATGCCCCTCCACGCGCTGCTCGCGATCGGGGCCGGCCGTTTCCTCGCCGAGCTCTGGCGTCGCCCCACGCTGCTCGGCGGCGCACTCGTCGCGCTCCTGCTCGTCTTCTACACGCTGAACTTCGTCGTGGACCCGGCCCCCCTGGAACGCCCCAGCAGCTGGGTGGAGACGCGCTTCGCGACGCTGCTCCTGATCGCGACGCTGCTCGCCCCCTTCGCGGCCGCCGAGATCTGGCCACGCCGCGCGCGCAGCCTCGGGCGTCTCGGGCTCGCCGCAGCGCTCGCGCTCTTCGCCGGCCTCGCGACGGCCACCGTGGTCGACTACGAGCAGGGCTACGACCGCCACGCAGACTTCGACCGGCGACGCTTCTTCAACCCCACACCGACCCGGGATCGCGTGGGCCGGGGTGCGCGCCAGGTCGACCCACCGCGAGCCGCGCCACCGCCGAGCGACGCGCCTCCGGCAGTCGACACGCTGCGGGAGGACGCGGCCCGTGATAGGGGCGGGCCGTGAGCGAGGCGAAGCAGCCGGGGGCCGGACCCGCCCCACGCATCACGCTGACGACGGCGGAAGAGGACCCGGAGCTCCGCTCCGCGGCGATGCGCGACGCCACGTCCTCGGCGCTCCGGCTCGGGCGGCAGCGCTCGGAGGCAGCCGAGACGTTGTGGGTCGCGGGCCACGGCGCCGAAGCGCTCGCCCTCGCCCGCCGCGCCCTCGAGTCCACGCTCGATGGCGCATCCTCGGAGCGTCGGAGCCGCGGGGTCTCGCTGCCGCCGCCCCCGCCGGGCCAGGAAGCCTGGAGCCAGGTGCTGCGGAAGCGACTCCGGCCCGGCGAGCTGGACACGCTCCGTGCCGTCCGGGCCGAGCTGATGGCGGCCCCGCTCCTCGACCGGGACGTGGATGCGAGCCACGCGCGACTCTTCCGGCGGACGCAGCGCACCCGGGACGCCGTGGACCGCGCGATCACGCCGCTCGCGCGCGCGCCGCGCTCGGCGCACGGGCCGAAGCTCCGCCGGCTCGCGATCGGCGTCGTGCTCGGCCTCGTGCTCGTCGCCGGGGCCGTGCTCCTGCTGCGACCGCGCTCCCTCGACGCGACCGTCGCGGCGTCGGGCGCCTACCTCGGGGACCCACGCTACGCGGGCGTGAAGGCCTTCGACGGCGACCCGGCCACGGAGTGGCAGCTCGACGACCGCCAGCGGGGCTGGGTCGAGCGCCGCTTCCCGAACCCGGTGCCCATGGGGCGCGTCGTGCTCCGAAACGGACACAACGCGCACTGGATGGACCGCGGCGTGCGCAGCTACCGGGTGGAGCTCTACGACGCTCAGGATCGGGAGGTGCACCGGCTTCGCGCGAGCTTCCCGGCCATCGAGGAGGACCCGACGCCCAAGGTGCACGCGCTTCCGCAGGACCTGCCGCCCATCGGGCGGCTCCGCGTGGTGGTGGAGAGCTACTTCGACCTCGGCGCGTCCCTCGCGGAGGTGAGCTGGGAGCCGCCAGGCGCGCGGCAGGCCGCTGACGCCGGCGCCGCGGAGGGTGAGGGCGACCAGGACGCGGGCGTCGACGGCGCGGCGGTCGAAGCGGAGGACGAGGCGCATATGCTCGAGGCCCGTCGCGCCCCCGTCGACGCGACCGCGCGGAGCGCCGAGGCACGCGGTGAGCCGGGCGACGAGGCGCGCCCCGAGGACGAGGCACCCTCCCGGGCCGAGGAGGGCGAACGCCAAGCGCTCCCCGGCGCCGAAATTCCCGAGTGATGTCGTGGGCCGAGACGGCCTTCCCTCGTCTTGTCTCCCGCGGGCGGGGTGACTATGTTCGAACCCTCGCTTTCCGCGCGTCGGCTTCCATCCCAGGGCTCCGACAAGGACCCGCGCCACGCGGCGTGGGCGGGACCGATACGCCCCGGGGCGAGGCTGGCCCACCAATCCGCCAGCATGCCGTAACGCCAGCGCCCCCCCCGGCTCTTCGCAGCCCGCCCCGCTCACAGGACGAGCCGATGAGCGACGACGACGAGACGACGACCCCCATCCCCGACGACGGCCCCATCGAGTCCGACGACGTTCTTCCGGTCCTGCCGATCCGGAACGCGGTGCTCTTCCCCGGCGCCGTCGCGCCCTTCGACGTCGGCCGCGAGAAGTCCGTGGCTCTGGTGGAGGACATCGAGAACCTTGACCAGCCGGTGATCGCGATCTTCGCGCAGCGGGATCCGGCCACGGACGACCCGGGGCACGAGGACCTCTATCCCGTCGGCGTCGCGGCCCGCGTGCTGAAGGCGCTGAAGCACTCGAGCGGCAACTACTCGCTCATCCTCCAGGGCCTGGTGCGCGTGCGCCTCGAGCACATGCCGGAGCACTCGCCCTACCTGAAGGCGCGGGTGACGCGCCTCGACGAGCCGAAGAGCGACGACGTCGAGGCCGAGGCGCTGGCCATGAGCCTCCGCGACATCGCCAAGCAGGTCATCCAGCTCATGCCGGAGCTGCCACGCGAGGCGAGCTCCCTCATCGACTCGATTCAGGAGCCCGGCCAGCTCGCGGACCTGGTCGCCGCCAACCTCGACGCGCCCGTCGACGAGAAGGCCCAGCTCCTCGAGACCATCGAGGCCAAGGAGCGCATCCGGAAGGTGCTTCGGCTGCTCACGCGGCAGCTCGAGATCCTGAAGATGCGCGAGCGCATCAACTCCCAGATCAAGGAGGAGATGGGCAAGAACCAGCGCGAGTACGTGCTCCGCCAGCAGCTCAAGGCCATCAAGGAAGAGCTTGGCGAAGAGGACGGCGACTCGGGCGACCTCGACGTGCTCGAGGAGCGCATCACCAAGGCGGACCTGCCGAAGGAGGCCGACAAGGTCTCGCGCAAGCAGCTGAAGCGGCTCCGCACCATGCAGGTCGGGAGCGCGGAGTACACGGTCGTTCGCACCTACATCGACTGGATTCTCGACATCCCGTGGTCGAAGCAGACCACGGACAACATGGACATCGGCGCCGTGCGCAAGGTGCTCGACGAGGACCACTCGGGCCTCGAGAAGGTCAAGAAGCGCATCGTCGAGTACCTCGCCGTCCGGAAGCTGAAGAAGGACAAGAAGGGGCCCATCCTCTGCCTCATCGGTCCGCCGGGCGTCGGTAAGACCTCCCTCGGCCGGAGCGTGGCGCGGGCGCTGGGACGCAAGTTCCACCGCATCAGCCTCGGCGGCGTGCACGACGAAGCGGCCATCCGCGGCCACCGGCGCACCTACGTCGGGGCGCTGCCCGGCCAGGTCATCCAGGGCGTCAAGAAGGCAGGGACCATCAACCCGATCTTCATGCTCGATGAGATCGACAAGATCGGCCACGACTTCCGCGGCGACCCGGCGGCGGCGCTCCTCGAGGTGCTGGACCCGGAGCAGAACGACACCTTCAGCGACCACTACCTGGAGATCCCCTACGACCTCTCGAAGGTGATGTTCATCGCCACGGCGAACGTCGGCGACACGATCCCGGCGCCGCTCCGCGACCGCATGGAGATCATCGAGATCCCCGGCTACACGCGGAAGGAGAAGCTCGACATCGCGCGGGTGCATCTGGTGCCCAAGCAGATCGACGAGCATGGGCTCAAGAAGGACCAGCTCACGCTGAGCGACGAGGCCCTCGAGTCCATCATCGACAGCTACACGCGCGAGGCCGGCGTCCGAAACCTGGAGCGCAAGGTCGCGGCGGCGATTCGCGGCGTCGCCGTGAAGGTCGCCGAGGGCAACCCCGGTCCCTTCGCGATCGCCGAGCCCGACGATCTGCGCGAGTACCTCGGCCCGCCGCGCTTCACGAGCGAGGTGGCCGAGCGCACGAGCGAGAGCGGCGTCGCCACGGGGCTGGCGTGGACGGCGGTCGGCGGCGAGATCCTCTTCATCGAAGCGACGAAGATGCACGGCACGGGCAAGCTCCAGCTCACGGGGCAGCTCGGCGACGTGATGAAGGAGTCGGCGCAGGCGGCCATGTCCTACGTGCGGACGCGGGCGCAGGACTTCCACATCGCCGAGGACTTCCTCGAGAAGAGCGACCTCCACATCCACATCCCGGCGGGCGCCATGCCCAAGGACGGGCCGAGCGCCGGCGTGACCATGATGACGGCGCTGGTCTCGCTCCTGACGGGCAACCGCGTGCGCCACGACGTGGCCATGACCGGCGAGATCACGCTCCGCGGTCGCGTACTGCCCGTGGGCGGCATCAAAGAGAAGGTGCTCGCAGCGCACCGCGCCGGCATCAAGCGCGTGATCCTGCCGGAGCGGAACGCGGCGGACCTCGAGGAGGTACCGGAGGAGATCCGGGAGACCCTCGAGTTCGTGCCCGTGAAGAAGATGGACGAGGTCCTGGCCAACGCGCTCACGGACCCGGACGAGCTCGACCTGCACCTCGCCGACGACACCGCCGAGCGCAAGAGCGAGCCCACGGTGCAGCCCGCCCCGGCGAGCTGAGCCGAGGGGAGCGATGAAGGCGAGCGCGCGCGGACGACTCCTCGTCGGCGCGCTGCTCGCCTTCTCGCTTTCGGGGGAGGTGCAGGGACAGGAGGCGGCACCGGGCTCCGCCGAGCCCGACGCAGCCGTCGACCTCGACCGCTACGAAGGCCGCTGGGTCGCCGTCCGCGACGGGCGCCTGGCGCTCTGGGTCGATCTGCGTCGGGAAGGCGACCAGCTCGTCGGAGCCCTGTCGTGGCGCGACGACCCGCGGCGATGGATTCCCTATGCGGAGGAGGAGCCCCCCGAGGTTCGTGACAAGAGAACGGGCACCTCGACGGTCCTCGGGTGCCGCCGGGTCATACCCGTGCCCTACTTCCTCGACGAGCTATCGCCTCTCGGGCGCGGCACCCTGCCGGAGTCTCGTCGGGTGACCGCGCGGCGGAGCGACGCCGGTCTCCGACTTCGCGGCGCGCCGCGAAAGCCCGGTGCCGCGCCATCCGAGCTCATGTTGCGCCGGCGCGGAAACAGCCTCGTGGTTACCGAGAGCGAGAACGCGGAGGGAGACGGTGTAGGCCTGCACCTCGTCCGGCGAGATGCGCTCTTCGTGGCGGCGCTGAATGACTGGAGCCACCAGCCGCGGCGTGCCGGGAGCCACCTCGGTACTCGGCTCATCCCATCGACTCGGCGGCTCAACGCCATTCGACGGGGTCTGAGCGAGGCGAGAGCCACCCGAATCGCTGACGACTACCGCGAGACCCTGTGTTTGCTCCGGGACCTGGTGCCGGACGCGAGCACGAGCCCTCCACGAGAGCTCGCCGCTCGTGTTCGCGGCGTGGCATCGGCCGCCGGAGACGCCTCGCTCTGCGACCTGACCGGAGCGAGGCTCGACGAGCTGCGGGCGGGACCCTTCGGCCGTGGATGTCGACGCGTCCGACATGCCCGCCGCGCGTACTTGTTCTCACGCTCCGACAGCCAGGGAGGCGACACCATCGGCGTCGTCGAGGGACGGGTGGGGGGCTGGGTTCTGGTGGGCACGGAACCGAGCGATGCGCAGCTGCCCTTCGCAGCTCGACGTTTTGGTGGCGTGCGCGACTGGTTCCGGCGCAGCGAGCTTCGCTGCACCAACGCGCCCATCGTGAGTCGAGCGATCGACGAGCGCGAGAGCATCGAGGCGGAGTACGTGGAGCCGTGGTGGCCTGTGTCCCTCGATGACGCGATTCGCGCCGAGCGGCTACGGCAGGCCTGCGCCGAGCCCGCCACCTGGACCCCGCGTTGCATTCCCCTCGCGGCTCGCCCTTAGGCTGCGGACCGCCGTGGGGCCCCCCTTCCGGAGGGTGGTCGCCGGCGCGGAGACGCGTACGGTGAGGTCGTGACCGAGGGCGCCCGCATCATGAGCTACGCGGAGTACCTCGCCTTCGACGAGGCAGCGGAGACGAAGCACGAGTACGTGAACGGCGCCGTCGTCGCCATGGCCGGGGGCACCATCGAGCACGGTCGGCTGGTCGCCAACCTCAAGCTCATGATCGGTCAGCTGGCGCGCGCAGCGGGCCGCTCGGTGTATTCCTCGGATGTGCGCGTCCGCGTCACGGCCACGAACCGCACGACGTACCCCGATCTCACCGTCGGCTGCGGGACTCGTCATCCCGGCCGACGACGACCCGCACGCCATCACGAACCCCACGCTCCTGGTAGAGGTCCTCTCTCCACGGGCGGAAGCGAGCGACCGCGGCGAGAAATGGGCGCACTACCAACGGCTCGCCTCGCTCCGGGCCTACCTGCTGGTGGCCCAGAACCCGAGCGTGTGGAGCTCTTCGCCCGCGCCGGGAGCACCGACGTCTGGACCTTCCAGCAGGCCGGCCGCGGCGCGTCGCTAGAGCTCGAGGCGCTTGGCGGCGCCCTTCCCGTGGACGCGGTCTTCGCTGGCCCCTGACGAATACTCGAGCAGCGCCGCAAAGCGCTCCTCGATGCTCGCGCGGCGGATCTTCATCGTCGGCGTGAGCAGGCCGCTCGCGATGGTCCACTCACCCTCCGAGATGGCGATGCGATCCAGGCGCTCGTGCTTCTCGAGCTGCGCGTTCACCGCCTCGCGCACGTCCTCCATCTGCGCCTCCACGCGCCCGGGGTCCGTCGCGAAGAGCGCGCGCGTCTCCTCGTCGAGCTGCACCACGGCGATGGGCTGCGTGAGCCCGCGGCCCATGACGCACGAGAGCTCGATGCCCGGGCTCGTGTTGAGCCGGTTCTCGATGGGCGCCGGCGCCACGTACTTGCCCTTGGAGGTCTTAAAGAGCTCTTTGACCCGGCCGGTGATCTTCAGCGATCCGTGCGCGTCGAAGGCGCCCCGGTCGCCGGTCTTGAGCCAGCCGTCCTCCGTGAAGGCCGCCGCCGTGACGTCGGGCTGCTTGTAGTAGCCGCTCATCATGCCGGGGCTCTGCATCTCGATCTCCCCCACGTCCGAGATGCGAAAGCGCGTGCCCGCCACGGGCTCCCCGACCGTGCCCACGCGGTGTTTGCCCGGCGTGCCGAGCGTCGCCGCGCACCAGTTCTCGGTCATCGCGTAGCCCTCGACCATGGTCAGGCCGAGCCGCTCGTAGAAGCCGAGCACCTCGCCGGGAATGGGGGCCGTCCCCGAGCCACAGACGCGCGTCTTCTCGAGGCCCAGGCCGCGGAGGATCTTCCCGCGCACGAGCCCGCCGACGAGCGGCGTCTTCAGCAGGCGCTGGAGCCGCGCCGGCGGCATCTTCGCCTCGATGGCGAGCTTGAACTTGATCCAGAGCCGAGGCACCGACTGGAAGATGGTCGGCTTCGCGCGCTGCACGTCCTCGATGAAGGTGTCCAAGGACTCGGCGAAGAAGACCTGGAAGCCGTGTTGGAAGCTCGGGATCTCGAGGAGCCCGCGCTCGAAGGCATGGGCGAGGGGCAGGTAGGAGATGAGCCGGTCGTCTCGCCCCATGCCGAGGCGTACGCCCATGGTCCGCCCCGCCGCCACGGACGCGCCGGCCGTGATCACGACCCCCTTGGGCTTGCCGGTGCTGCCGGACGTGTAGCAAAGCAGCACCGTGTCGTCGTCGGCCCGCGTGGGGTCGTCGGTGATGGGCGCGTGGGCCTCCAGGATCTCCTCGTACTCACGCGCATCCAGCGCGGGGCTCAAGGCGCAGCGCACGAGCGGCAAGCCCGCCGGCACCCCCGGCGCCATCTCCTCCCAGGTGGCGAGCTTGCCCACGAAGAGCAGCTTCGCTTCGGAGTGCTCGAGCACGTAGCCGAGCGTCTCCGCCGAGACCGTCGGGTAGATGGACACGGCGACGTGACCGGCCATCCAGATGCCGAGAT
>CALCTH010000305.1 GCA_937893795.1 uncultured Myxococcales bacterium
AGGGGCGGCGCTCCGTGCGCGCGCCGCGTGCTCGCTCGCGTCGCGCCTCGGGCTGGGCCTCGGCGCGCGCCCGCCGCGGCTCCTCGAGCGCCGCTTCATCGACCTCGACCCGCGTATAGCGAGGCCGCTCGCCGGGACCCGAATGGTCCACCCAATAGGTGCGCGTGGGGCGCACGTCGACGTGGGTGAAGGTACTGTTCGGATAGTAGCCCACGCCCGTCGCCGGAAGCGTCCGCAAGAAGGATGCGACGCGGTGACGCTCGCTGCCCTCGACGGCCACGTCGAGGGCCCGGCCGACGCGGTGCCGGCTCGTGGGGCGCGCCCGCGGTCGATGTCCGCTCACGATGATGATCGCGTGCCCGGGGAAGTGCGTGGCGAGCGCCTGAAGGCGGATTAGTAGCTGGGGGTCGAGGCGGAGCACGCCCGGCGCCACCTCGTCGCTTCCCGGGTGCGCCGCGCGGTGGTCGCGGAGCTCCGACGGCGTGGGGCGCGGCATGCGCTTGTCGCGCGCGAGGAGGCTCAGTTCCTCGAGGGCGGGCCCGTGCGGCGTACCGGCGCACGTGGTCAGCGAGACCCGCGTCGGTTCCTCGGGGTGCCGGAAGCGGCGTAGCTCGACGGGCTCCTGAAGGCAGGGCGCCGCAGCCCGCGCGGGTGGGCCCCCGAACGCGATCGCGGACGCCAGGATGGACGACGCGAGGATCACTCGCGCGCCCCGAAGGTGGGAGCCAGCGCGCATGGGATCAGCGTCGCCGCGGCCGCCGAGGCGGGCAAGAAAACGGGCGATCGGGGGCCCGGCGTGGGGGGCGCGCAACCGCCCGGGAGCGAGGGCTATGTGGACGTGGGACGGAGACGACCGAGGCGACCGTGCAACCGCCCCCACCGCCCGTCTCCGCTACCCTCCTGCCGTGTCCTCCGCTTCTTCGCGCGGCGCGCGCTACCTCGACCCGCTCGACGCCCTCTGGACCGAGGCGGCCGCGCGCATGGGACTGCGCATCGAGCGGACGGACGAGGTCTTCGCCTCCGTCGATGGCTACGGACGCATACGCCTCGGCACGCCGGCCACCCTCGACGGTGACGACTGCCTGGCGCAGCTGATTCTCCACGAGCTCTGCCATGCGCTCGTGCAGGGTGAGGCCCGGTGGGCGGAGCCGGATTGGGGGCTCGACAACCGGGGCGCCGGGGACGACGAGCGAGAGCGCGCCTGCCTTCGGACGCAAGCGGCGCTCCTCGCGCCTCGGGGGCTCCGGGTGGTGCTGGCGCCCACGACCGATTTCCGGCCCTTCTACGACGCGCTCCCCGAGGACCCGCTCTCCCTCGGGCCGCCCGCCGAGCTCGCGCTCGCCCGGGTGGCGGCGGCCCGTCTCGACGAAGGGCCCTGGGCACCGCACCTCCGGGTGGCCCTCGACGCCACGGCCAGCATCGTGCACGCCGTCTGGGACGCCGGTGCGCCGGAGGGTTCCCTCTACGCTCGCTACGAGGCGCCCGACGACCTCAGTCCACCACCCGCAGAAGGAGCGCCTTGAGGTAGTCGCCCTCCGGAAACGCCGCGAGCCGCGGGTGGTCCGGGGGGCTCCCCCAGCGGTCCAGGAGCTGCAGCGTCTTCCGTGCCTTCCGGGCCCCATCGCGGACCGTCGCGGCGAAGGCCTCCGGTGTGACGTGGCTGGAGCAGCTCGCGGCCAGATACACCCCGCCCGGGAGCAGGCGCCGGAGGCACGCGGTGTGCAGCTTCCGGTAGCTCTCGAGCGCCTGCGGAACGGCGCTCTCCCGCGGCGCGAAGCTCGGCGGGTCGGCGACGATCAGGTCCTCGCGGGCCTCGTCCTCCGCGAGGAAACGCGGCACGTCCGCGACGACGGCCCGGTGCCTGGCTGGGTCCAGGCCATTGGCCGCCCAGGTCGCCTCGGCGAGGGCCACCGCCGCTGGCGCCACGTCCACGTTGGTCACCCGGCTGGCGCCGCCGATGCCCGCGGCCACACCGAAGCCCCCGGTGTAGGCGTAGAGGTTCAAGACCCGGCGGCCGCGCGCCAGCTCCCGAACGCGCCGTCGCCCCTCCCGGTGGTCGAGGAAGAGCCCCGTCTTCTGACCGGCCTGAAGGTCGGCGAGGAGGGTCATCCCGTGCTCGGTCACCCTCAGTGGGGCGGGGGGCGCGCTGCCGAAGCCCAGCGTCGGCGCCTCGCCGCGCCCGCCGCGCACGAGAAGGCCCGTGAGCGCTTCGTCGCCCTCCCCACGGGCGAGCGTGTCCTCCAGCACGTCCACCCAGCGCGAACGCCAGACCCGTGCGCCGCCCCCGTCCAAGCGGAGCACGCCGTAGCGCGTCGGCCCTTCCGCCGCGCCATAGACGTCGAGCGTCACGCCAGGCACCCGGTCGCCCTCGCCATGGAGGAGCCGATAGGCGCTGGTGGCCGCCGGCACCACGTCGCGGCGGAGCTCTCGGGCACGCTCCAGGCGCCGTCGCAGCAGTGCCTCGTCGAGGGGCTCGTCCCGGGTGGTCCAGACCCGAAGATGGAGCGGCCCGCCGTCCACGAGGCCGCGCCCGAGAAAACGCCCGCGCCGGTCGAGGAGCGTCGCCACCTCTCCCGGCACCCCGCTGGCGTCGCGGAGCGCGTCCGCGTAGCACCACGGGTGTCCCGCGCGGAGCCGCGTTTCCAGGGCTTTCGCAAGGCGCAGGGTCCGCATGGCGCGGACCATGAAGCGCGCCTTGGCGACGGTCGAGCGCCGCGCGTTGCCGGGTCTCGGAGCGTGTGGTACGTGCCGCCCGCTTCACCGACGTGGAGCCGGGCTCCGGCCCGAAATTCCACACGCTCCCCGGGCTCGACGCGGTCGGCTCGGTGCCCTTCGGGCGCGCTCCCTCGCGAGGCGCCCTCGGGTCGCTGGCCGCAGGGGAAGCGGAGGCCCAACCCAAAGGAGAAGCGAGCCATGGCTACCCCCACACACGAGATCCAGGAATCCCCCGAGCTCGCCGCCCTCGGCAGCCCCGACGTCGCCAGCGGTGACCTCCCCATCGGGCTGCGGGCGCTCATCGACGCCGGCGTTCACTTCGGGCACCAGACGAAGCGCTGGAACCCGCGCATGCGCCCCTACATCTACGGCGCCCGCAACGGGATCCACATCATCGACCTCGACCAGACGGCGCAGCTCTTCAAGCGCGCCTTCGGGTTCATCCAGGAGGCCGTCGGCCGCGGTGGACACGTGCTTTTCGTGGGCACGAAGCGCCAGGCCGCCGACGTCATCGTCGAGGAGGCCACCCGCGCCGGACAGTTCTACGTCACGGGCCGCTGGCTCGGCGGCACGCTCACGAACTTCCGCACCATGAAGACCGGCATCGACCGGCTTCGGGACATCGAGCGCATGGCCGAGGACGGCACGCTCGCCGCCATGAAGAAGAAGGAGGCGCTCACGCTCCGCCGTGAGGCCGAGAAGCTCGACAAGTTCCTGGGCGGCATCAAGCTCATGAACGGCCTACCGAGCGTCATCTTCGTGGTGGACCCGAATCACGAGCACATCGCGGTGAAGGAAGGGCGCAAGCTCCACATCCCCATCGTCGCGCTCACGGACACCAACTGCGACCCGAACCTCGTCGACTTCGTCATCCCCGGCAACGACGACGCGATCCGCAGCATCAAGCTGATCACCTCGCGCGTCGCCGACGCCTGCCTCGAGGGGCAGCAGCGGAGCCGCGAGTTCCAGGCGCATCAGAGTGCGCCCTCGTCGAGCGCCGACGGGGTCACGGTCGAGTTCTCGCGGGGCAAGCGCCGTCGGCGCTGAGCGCTGCCGCGAAAGGAGAAGTGACGACATGGCGATCACCGCCGCTCAGGTGAAGTCGCTCCGGGATCGTACCGGGGCCGGCATGATGGACTGCAAGAAGACCCTCGTCGAAACCAACGGCGACGAGGAGAAGGCCGTCGAGCTGATCCAGAAGAAGGGTCTCGCGAAGGTGGCCAAGAAGGCCGGCGCCATCGCGGCCGAGGGTCTCGTGCACGGCTACATTCACGCCGGGAGCCGCATCGGCGTGCTCGTGGAGGTGAACTGCCAGACGGACTTCGTCGCCCGGAACGAGGAGTTCCAGGAGTTCGTCAACAACGTCTCGATGCACATCGCGTCCGAGGCGCCCGAGTACGTACGCGCGGACGAGATCTCCGACGCCGACGTCGCGAAGAAGAAGGACATCTTCCTCGGTCAGCTCGAGGAAGAGGCCAAGCAGACGGGCAAGTCCAAGCCCGCCGCCGCCCTCGAGAAGATCGTCGAAGGCAAGCTCAACAAGTGGAAGAAGGAAACCGTGCTCATGGACCAGGTCTTCATCCTGGCCGAGGGTAAGGAGACCATCGCGCAGGTGCAGGACGCGCTCTCGGCGAAGATCGGCGAGAAGATCAGCATCCGCCGCTTCGTCCGCTACGAGCTCGGCGAGGGCATCGAGAAGAAGAAAGCCGACCTCGCCGCCGACGTGGCCGCGACGCTGGCCGAAGGCGCCTGAACGGGCCCCTCGCTCGATGCGCGCACGAAGGGGCGACGGGCCTTCCCGGCGCCCCTTCGTCGCGTCTGCGACCCGCCGTGGGCGGCTTTGGCAGAACGCACGCCGCCGCTCCCGATTCGGGGGTGCGGCGGGCGCTCACCGGTGTAGAGTGCCCGCCGGCTGGGTGCATCGATGACCGTGAAGCTCAAGCGTGTGCTCCTCAAGCTCTCCGGCGAGGCTCTCTGCGGTGAGACCGGCGGCTTCGGCTTGAACCCGGAGACCATCAAGGACATCAGCGCCGAGATCGCCGAGGTCCATGCGCTCGGCGTGGAGATCAGCCTGGTCATCGGCGGCGGCAACATCTTCCGCGGCCTGAAGGGCAGCGCGTCCGGCATGGACCGCACGAGCGCCGACTACATGGGCATGCTGGCGACGGTCATCAACGGCATCGCCATGCAGGACGGTCTCGAGAAGATGGGCGTGCAGACGCGCCTGCTCAGCGCCCTCGAGATCCGCCAGGTGGCCGAGCCCTACATTCGCCGGCGCGCCGTGAGGCACCTCGAGAAGGGCCGCATCGTCATCTTCGCCGCGGGCACCGGGAACCCCTACTTCTCCACGGACACCGCGGCGGCGCTCCGGGCCATGGAGATCCAGGCCGAGGCCCTCTGCAAGGCCACGAAGGTCGAGGGCATCTACGACAAGGATCCCGCGCGCCATGAGGACGCGCGCATGTTCAAGCGGCTCAGCTACGACCGCTTCCTTCAGGACCACCTGCGGGTGATGGACTCCACGGCGGTGACGCTCTGCCGGGACAACGACCTGCCCATCCGCGTGTTCGCGCTCGGCGACCGAGGAAACATCAAGCGGGTGGTGCTCGGGGAGGACGTCGGAACGCTCGTGACCCGCGAAGGCGAAGGGCGATAGCCGGCCGAGTCAGGGCCAGCGAGAGAGAGACGCGATGATCGACGAGACCTTCGAGGAGCTCGAGAGCGCGATCGTGAAGGCCGAGGAGGCCCTCCGGCGCGAGCTCGCCAAGATTCGCACCGGACGGGCCAACGCCGACATCCTCGACGGTGTGCGCGTCGACTACTACGGCGCCCCGACCCCGCTGAAGCAGATGGCTTCCATCAGCGTGCCCGAGCCGCGGCTCATCGTCGTGAAGCCTTTCGACAAGACGGTGCTCGCCCAGATCGAGAAGGCCATCATGCAGGGCCAGCTCGGCGTGAACCCGTCGAACGACGGTGAGGTGATTCGCATCCCCATGCCGCCTCTCACCGAGGAGCGGCGCAAGGAGCTCGTGAAGGTGGCCCGCGCCAAGGGCGAGGACTGCAAGGTGGCGGTGCGTAAGGCCCGCCACGACGCCAAGGACATGTTCGAGGCCCTCGACAAGGACGGCGAGATTGGCCAGGACGAGGCCGACCGCGCCAAGAAGAAGCTCGAGGAGCGCATCAAGGCCGCCGGCAGCGCCGTCGACGCCATCGTCGCGAGTAAGGAAAAGGACATCCTGGAGGTCTGAGCGGCCTGCCAAGGCAGCCGCTCCCCTTCCCGTTCCCTTTCCCGCAGGGGCAGGGGCACGGGACCCAGCCCTCGCGTCAGAACGGGGTCCCGAGCTGAACGTAGAGCTGGGTGTCGCCGCCCTCGCGGATGCCGTGGGCGACGCCGAGGCGGAGCGTGAAGCGGAGCACGTAGGCGAGCGTGAGGTCCACGAGGACCTCGCCGCCCACGCCGACCAGGAAGCGACGGAACTCGAGGGGCGCCTCGTAAGCGTCTCCGGCATCGACGAAGACGTTCGCGTAGGCCCGGTTCAGGTAGACCGGCAGCGTCGAGGGACCGCGCTGGATGCGGCCGAGGGGGAAGCGATACTCGGCCTGCGCTTGCTGAAAGCGGGTGCCCACGCGCGCGAAGGGCACGTACCCCCGCGTGGCCACGCCGCCGAGCTGCTCCCCGTCGATGAGCTGCTGCAGGGGGTTCCGCTGAGGGTAGCCGCCGATACCGAAGAGACCGCGACGGCCGAGGTCGCCGCCGCTGATGCCCCCGGCGTAGCGAAGGGCGAAGACGTGGTGCTCGGCCCACGGCGCCTCGACGAAGCGCGTCCAGGACCAGCTCGCGTTGACGCTCGTGAAGTCGCCTCCGAGGAAGGGCGCCGCCAGACCGGCCCGGAGCGTGAGTCGCCGGCCCTCCGAGGGGGTGATGTCCCAGAAGTGCCGACGGGCGTCGGAGAAGACCCAGCTCGCCCGCGCGCTCGTGAAGAGCCCGGTCTCCGGGAGCACCGGCGGCGGGTCGTTGGGGTCGAGGCGGCCGCCGTAGGCCTGCCGGGGCGCCAGCCAGCGGGCGCTGTAGCCGGCGCCGAAGGACTGGGCCCAGAGGGGGTTCAGGATCGGGATCGTCACGTCTGCCGACGCGCCGAGACTGGCTTCGGTCCACGGTCGGGGCGCGCCGCCTACGCGCAACCCGCTCCGGCGCTCCACGCGCCGAAAGGCCCGTACCGTGAGCGGCGTGCGCGTTCGGTTGAAGCGGAAGACCGCGTCGACGTCCGTGTAGCCGGTGGTCAGGCTCGTCGCGACGCGCGTCGACCAGGCGTAGTAGCCCACGGCGTCCTCGCCCGAGACGTTGATGCCGAGCTCCTGGCCGAAGCCGTCTTCGGCGAGATCCAGGGTGACGGCGCGCGGCGCGAGACTGGGTCCCGGCCGGTAGCGGGTGCTCAGCGCGGCCCGGCGCCCCTCGGGCACGGCGGCGGGGCGCGTGTCCACGTAGGGCGTCGCCGGCTCCTCGAGGGCCTCGCTCAGCGGTAGCACCCACACGTCCCAGCCGCGGCTCGTGTAGCCCAGGTAAGCGAGCGTCCGGCCGTCGGGGCTCAGGTCCGGCGAGTAGGCGCCGGCGAGCACGTTCGTGAGCCGGACGACGGCGCCCGTCGCTTCCTCCCAGCGGTAGAGGTTGGCGATGCCGCTCCGGTCCGACGAGAAGTAGAGTCCGCGTCCGTCCGCCGTCCAGCAGGGGCCCGTGTCCAGGGCCCGGTCCGCGGTCACCCGCGTGACGGCGCCGCTCTCCACGTCCACGAGCGCCACGTCCCGGAAGCCGCCACGTGTCCAGCGACTGAACGCGATGCGCCGCCCGTCGGGCGAGAAGCGCGGCGTGTAGACCTGCTCGAAGCGCCGCGAGCGTACGAGCAGGCGCGCGCTGCCTTCCACGTCGTCCGTCCGCGCGATCATCAGGTGCGTGGTCCCGGCGCCGTTCACCGTGAAGGTCACGAAGCGGCCGTCGCGCGAGACGTCGGGCTCCCGCGCCCTCAGCCCGCGGGTCATGCGGCGGCGCCGCCCCGTCGCTCGATCGACGCGATAGAGGTCGTGCTGCACGTACACGTCACGGTGCGCCGCGAGACCGCCGTACCAGACCTCCTGGCCGCCGCGCGCCGGCGCGGGCGTCACGATGCCCACCGCGCGCGTCAGCTTCGACCGCGCGCCGCTCTCCACGTCGACCACGCGGAGCTGCGGGTCTTCGCTGCGGTCCGCCGCGTAGTAGACGAGCTGGTCGTCGTCGATGAAGCGGGGCGCCCGCGCGATCTCCCCCCGGTGCGTCAGGCGCCTCCCTTCCACCCGGCCCGCGGCCTCGACGCGCACCGCGACGGCGCCGTGGCGTTGCCTGAGCTCCGCCTTCCAGGCGGCGTAGAGGCCGTCGAGGCTCTCACCCGTGGCGCGCGTGATGGTCCGGTGCAGGCCGAAGGGAACGAGGCGCCGCCCGTAGTCGAAGCTCATCCGCCGGAGCACGTCCCGTCCGTGCCGGGCCACGATGAAGTCGACGAAGCGCGACCCGTAGAGGTACCAGGTGTTCCCGCGGGGCCACTCGTCGACGCTGTTCGAGAGCTGATCGAGGTCGAGGAGCGCGTCCTCGAGCGTCGCCATGCGCATGAACATCTCGAAGAGCGTCGAGCGGAGCCGTCCGCCGGCTGACTCCTCCGTTTCCTCGTGCACCGCGACGCCCTCGATGAACCAGCGCGGCTGGACGTTGTTGGGCGCGAAGTTCCTTCCGAAGATGGCGTTCAGCACGGCCGGGAGCCCGCCCACGGTGTCGAGGTGGAGCACGTGCGTGTGCTCGTGGGTGATGAGCAGCGAGAGCCAGTCGTCGTAGTCGCCGAGCGTCGAGAGGTCGTCCGGCGCCGTCGCGAAGAGGCGCATCGTGGGGTAGGGCAGCGACGTGGCGGAGCCGTTCGCCCCATCAGCTTCGTCGGACAGCACCACGTGGACCGGCCGGGCCGGCGTGTGCCCGAGCACCGGCGCGAGGCGCGCGTGGGCCCGTTCGGCCAGCGTCGCCACGCGCCGCGCGAGCACCGCGAGGGGCTCCGGGTAATGGATGATGAAGTGCTCGGTGGCGACGCTGCGCCAGCCGAGCCGCCGGTCGCGCACCTGGGCCTCGGCGCCGGGCACCCCGCGCGCGGCGCTCGCCAGCACCAGGGCGACACCCAGGACGAGGCGAGCTCCGAGCGGGCCCCGGCGGGGGGCGCGGCCGCGGTGGCCCGCTGCCGAAGGGCGTCGC